>CABTYW010000013.1 GCA_902489135.1 uncultured Synergistaceae bacterium | reverse complement strand
CGGATCGACCTATAAAGAAGGCGAGCGCTTCCGCCAGAAGGATCTGGCGAAAACGCTGCGCCGCATTGCGAAAAACGGCCCGCGCGAGTTCTACGAGGGGAAGACGGCCGAACTGATTGCCGCCGATATGAAGCGCAACGGCGGCCTCATCACCAAAGAGGACCTTGCCCGCTATCGGCCCGTCTGGCGCGAGCCCAGCGTGGCCGATTACCGCGGCTACAAGATCGTCTCCATGCCCCCGCCCTCCAGCGGCGGCATCGTCGTCGCCGAAATTCTCAACATCATGGAAAATGCCGACGTCGCCAAAATGGGCTTCAACACATCCGAGACGCTGCACCTTATGGCCGAAGCCATGCGCCGGGCCTACGCGGACCGCAGCGAGTATTTGGGCGATCCCGCTTTCGTGAAGATCCCCGCCGAGCTGTCATCCAAAGAATACGCCCGTAAACTGTTCAAGCAGATCGAAGGGGGCGCGACGCCCAGCGACAAAGTCCGTCCCGGTCTCGGCGCCCTGCACGAAGGCACCAACACCACGCATTATTCGGTGGTGGACAGCGCCGGCAACGCCGTCTCCGTGACCTACACTATCAACGAATCCTACGGTTCCGGCGCGGCCGTGAAAGGCGCGGGCTTCCTGCTGAACAACGAAATGGATGATTTCTCAGTCAAGCCGGGCGTTCCCAACGTGTACGGCCTGGTCGGCGGCGACGCCAACGCCGTTGAGCCCTACAAGCGGCCGCTCAGCTCCATGAGCCCCTCCATCGTTTCCAAGGACGGACGGATCTTCATGGTTCTCGGCAGCCCCGGCGGCGCCCGTATCATCACCACCGTCCTGCAGGTGATTTCCAACGTGATCGACCATAAAATGCCCATCAACGAGGCCGTCAGCGCACCGCGAGTGCATATGCAGTGGCTGCCCGACGAGCTGCGCGTGGAGCCCATGAACGGACTGGGCGGCGATGTCGTGGAGGAACTGCGTTCCATGGGCTACTCCCTGCCGCTCAAGTCCTACATGGGCGACGTCAACGCCATTTTGATCGACCCCGAAACCGGAGCGGTGACGGGAAGCCACGATTCTCGCCATGAGTTCTGATTGATTCGGCAGAGATCTGCCGACAGTTGATATTTGATATCGACGAAATCGGAGAAGCCGCCTCAAGACGCTGAGGCGGCTTCTTTGTCGCTGTGCCGACGGGAACGGGAGAAACTACGACCGTTCCCACGGGAGGAACGTTTTTTACGGTTTTATCCCGAAGCGCCTTTCGATGAAAACAGCACGGCTTTCCAACAGCTCGGGGGACGACGTGCCGCAGTTGAAGCGGGTATTCCCTGCGGATTGTGGTATGCCAATGTAAAAAAATGCCTGTGCTATTACAGCGCGCTCTCTAATTCGCGGAAAAACACCGTTTCGACGTTTTTCCCCGCAGGCGGCGCTCTCGTTATTTGTTCTTGCAAGCGGATGATTATTGAATAACGAAAAAGGGGCAAGTTTTTTGAGCGGAGATTTTATCGGTGCATTCAAAATGAGAGTCCGGAGATCATGACGAGTGAGAGTGACCTTTGACGTGCGGCCGCCCAGCTTTCCGTGGAAGGGGAAATAACCGATGAAGGGAACTGCTGCGCGAAAAATATGCGCGTTATCGCGGCGGCGTAGCCGCCTGTTGTTGTGCTTTTGAAGAGCGGTTTAGTATTGCGGACAGGAAAATTCATGGCGTTGACCGACGGGGAAAACACGGAAAGCCTCATGAAAAAGCGGCAATTTTCATCACAGGTGCACCGCCGGGAAGCTTGGAGAAAAACTTTGTGTTAATATATGACCGAACAATGAGCGGATGCTCAGGACGAGATCTGCACAATGATCGGAATGAGCGCGGCCGCATCGGCGCGGAAACTGAGGAATGGGGCATAGGCAGAAGAGGCTCCGCAATGCTTTAAAGATCCCGGCGCACTCGCGGGAGAAACATCGAAAGGACGGCATGTCTGTGGAAAAACTCAAAGGTGAAATTATCGCTGCTATTGACGCGGCATCCAGCGATCTGAAAAAACTGGCATTGGACATTCACGACAACCCTGAGCTGGGCTGGCATGAATTCAAAGCC
The DNA here is from genome assembly GCA_902489135.1 of uncultured Synergistaceae bacterium. GTDB lineage: Bacteria > Synergistota > Synergistia > Synergistales > Dethiosulfovibrionaceae > Pyramidobacter. The sequence goes on along the minus strand of CABTYW010000013.1, from coordinate 31,481 downwards.
GCGGAATTTATCAGGGCGTTTCTTGAAAAACGCGGTTTTGCCGTTCAGTCGGCCTACAAGGACATTCCCACATCCTTCCGTGCCGATTGCGCGGGACGCTCCGGAGGTCCCCGCGTGGCGTTCCTTGCGGAGTATGACGCGCTCAACGGCGTTGGCCACGGCTGTGGTCACAATTTGATCGCGGCGTGTTCTGTGGGCGCTTTTCTTGGCCTTGCGTCGGTGATAAAAGAACTTCAGGGCAGCGTCTGTCTCATCGGCACGCCGGCGGAAGAAGGCGGCTCAGGCAAGGTGAAGCTGCTGAAACGAGGGGCTTTTGATGACGTGGATTTTGCGATGATGATGCATCCCTCTTCCGGCGGAAAAAGTGCCAACATTGTCGGGCGCGGCGGACGGGCCGCCGTAGGTATGTCCGTGGAATTTCACGGGAAGGCGGCCCATTCTTCGGTGCCGAAAAACGGCATCAACGCGCTCAGTGCTTTGATTTCGCTTTTTAACCAGATTGACGTCATGCGCCCCACCTTTGAGCCTCAGGACAACGTTAACGGTATCATTACCTGCGGCGGCACGGCGGCCAATATTATTCCCGAGTATGCCGCCGCGTCGTTCTGTCTTCGCGCCGATACCATGAGCCGAGTCATGGAGCTGATGGAACTGGTGAAAGGCTGCGCCGCCAACTCGGAAAAGCTTACCGGCGCCAAGGCCGCGATCCTCAGCGAAGAGGTCTCTGCCGAGCGTTATCCCAACAGGCCGATGAATGAAGCGTTCAAGGACAATATGGAGCTGTTGGGCATTGAAATGAATTGGCCCGATCCCAAGAAGCCCTGTGGCTCTTCTGACATCGGCAACGTTTCCATCAAGCTTCCCGTTATTCATGACTACCTTTCCATCACCGACGACGAGACGGTTCAGGCCCACAGCAAGGAATTTGCGGCGGCGGCACGAACGCCCGGGGCCCTTGAAGTTTGTCTCAAAGGCGCTCAGGGATTGGCCATGACGGGCTGCGACATTTTAATGCGTCCCAAGCTGCAGCACGAAAGTGTCGATTACCACCGAGCGCAGATTCCGGAATGTTATCAAGGCGGGGAGCCGGTTTCGCCTCTTGACTGAGCGCAACGCGAAAAGGGCGGAGGCAGCGTTTTTTTTCGCCGAAAGGCGGCTGACGTCCGCCGGAATTCATTGAAGGTCTCGGCGGCGTTCTCTGAAAATAACCCAGGGGAAAATGGTCCATAAAAGTCCCCGTGTTTCGTGAAAACGGTGCGAGAAAACCCTGCCGGAAAAAGGGGCGCTTTCAGGGCTGAAAAACTTTGCCGCTTCCTTGGGCTGCAATGGGGCCACGTTGCGCCGCGGCAGTTCCACGATATTTTCGGCGGAACTCGGGATCCTCCCGGGTCCGCGGCGGAGGGGGCAGAGTTTGAAGCCGCTGACGCGTAAGCCTTCTCGCTGTCAGCGGCCGCCGTTGCCGTCATTAAGAGAATGTGTTGCAGCGTTCGGACGGAACGCTTCCGATGAAAAACGTCCGCCGGAATTCATTGAAGGTCTCGGCGGTGTTCTCTAAAAAGCTCAGGGAAAAATGGTCCATAAAAGTCCCCGTGTTTCGTGAAAACGGTGCGCCGCTTTTCAACGACGGTGCGTTTTTTTCCGCGGTCAGAAATGATGTTTTATAAACAGCGGAAACCGGAAAATTTCCGGTTCCCGCTTTTTTGTGTCCGGTGACGCGGGCGTGGAGGTGAGAGGTCCTCTAGCAGTTGTCCAAACCGTCGGCCAGATTGTCGTACACCTCGCCGTCAATGACGGTTTTTTCACACAGCGTGAAATTGCAGAAGGGATTGCCGCTCCAGACGGCCAAGTCGGCGTCCTTGCCGACTTCAATGCTTCCCATGCGGTCGTCGAGCCCCAGCAGGCGCGCCGGGCGGATGGTCACCGCTTCAAGGGCGGTTTTTTCGCTGAGGCCGCGGGCGATGCACATGCCGATGTAGGCCGGCAGGTATTTTATGGCCGACGAGGTATCCTGAGTGAGGCAGAAGTTAATTCCGGCGGCTTCCATCCTGGCCGGCGTGGTCAGGCGCGTTCCCCAGATTTCCATTTTTCGCGGCTCCATGGTCAGAGGCCCGACGACGCAGTCCACGCGGTGTTCTTTCAGAAAATCGAGGATTTTGTAGCCCTCGGTGCAGTGTTCAATGGAGTAGTTCAGGTGAAATTCTTCGGCGATGCGCACCGCCGTGACGATGTCGTCGGCGCGGTGGGCGTGGATGCGGCACTTTCTCTCTCCGCGAACTGCCGGTACCAACTCCTGAAGGGCGAAGTTTCTCTTGGGCTTTTTTGACGGATCTTTCTCGGCTTCGCGTAGCTCTTCGGAGTAATCCAGAGCTTCGTAGAGCAGCTTTCTCAACATTGCCGCCAGTCCCATGCGGGTCATGGGCATTTTGTGCTGTTCAAGGCCGTAAACGCGCTTGGGGTTTTCGCCCATGGCGAACTTCATGTGCTCCGATCCGGCGATGGCGATGTCGAAAACGGTGGCTCCTCGCTTAGTTTTAAAGCTGATGCCGATGCCGCCGCAAACGTTGGCCGATCCGGGGCCGGTGTAGCACGTCGTGAACCCGGCGCGGCGCGCCGCGCCGATGGCCATGTCAAAGGGATTCAGGGCGTCGATGCCTCGTACCTGCGGCGTGGTGGGGTCGCTTTTTTCGTTGCCGTCAACGATCATGGGCAGTGTCTGCGGCTCGTTGAAGGTGGAAATGTGCGTATGGGCGTCGATAAAACCGGGCGTCAGCCATTTGCCTTCAAGGTCCAGAACGCGGCACCCCGACGGCACGGTCGGGGCCGTTTCCACGGCGTGAATTTTTCCTCCTTGGATCAGCACGGAGGCTCTCTCAAAGTTTTTTCCCGTCACAGTCATGACTTTGGCGTTTTGAAGCAGCAGCATTGATCAATCTCCTCCTTGAATAGAGCATATTTTTTTATTTTAGCAGATTTTTCAGACAAAAAGCGCCGTCACCTCACGGGCAAAGGGGGCGTTTTTTGGGGGAGGCCTATCGGTTCAGAGGTGGCGAAAAAGGCCCATCGGGAACGTTTTTGGCGCAGCATCTGTAAGGGAAAAACTTTGCTGTGACGGCGGCTCTGCAATGCCGTCGAAACGAAAATTTTTCTGCGGGGCGCCGACAGGGGCGGCAGGACGGCAGCCGGGCATAAAAAACTTTGTTTTTTGTGTTGACAAATGAATTTATTTTAGTATGCTTATCTTAGTCAATGAATTGTAAGACGGGGTGTCCCATTTTTGGAGGTTCTGATGGATCGGGTGCAGACGGAGGTAAAAAACGATACGGCGGGGAAAACGGTGCTTCTCATGGAGACGCTGATCCGCGCCGAGGGGGTTTTGAGCGTGCGTGACGCCGCCCTGCGGACGGGCATTCCGCGCAGCACGGCCCATCGCCTGCTGAGGGCTCTGGAGCGGGTGGGCTGGGCGGCGCAGGACGGCGAAACCGGCAGCTTCCGCGTGGGCGTCCGATTTTTTTTGCTGAACCGATATTCTTCCTTTTTCAGCGAGTTGGTGCGTTGCGCCCGTCCGGCCATGAAGGCGCTGATGGAGCGAACGGGCAAGACGTCAATCCTCAGCGTCATTGAAGAAGGACGCGGGCTGTGCATTCACACCGAGCAGCCCGCCATGGCGGTAAAATTTGTGGCTCGCGAGGGCATGGACGTGCCTCTCAACGCCGGAGCCACAGGCCTTGTTTTGCTGGCGTGGTGCAACGATTCTTTGCGCCGCCGCGTGCTGGAGACGCCTTTTCCTCTGGGACTTTCCGGAGACGCGCTTCGGTTGCGTATCGACAAAGTGCGGCGTCAGGGCTATTCCCACTCCCGCGAGGAGTGGATGGATCACGCTGAAGATCTCAGTGTGCCCGTGTTTGACCGAAACGGTCTCTTTGCGGCGCAGCTGGGCATTGCGGGGCTGGCGGGGGCCTTCGGCGACTGGGAAAAGGAGCTTCTGCCCGTCCTGCGTGAAGCTTCTGCCGAGATCTCCCGGGCTTTATAAAAGGACGCGGAAAGGATGGATGTCAGTTGAGCGGAACGTTGTTTTTCAACGCGGCGATTACGACGCCGGTGATGCTGAAGGCGCCCGCCGCGGGCAAAGATCAGGGCACCGTGAAAACATGGGAGCGCGGAGCTCTCTGGGTGAATGACGGTGAGATTGCGGCCGTCGGAGCGGAGGACGACGTCAGAAAAGCCGCCGACGCCGCCCAATCTTCGCCCGACGAAGAACGCGACTGCGGCGGCGCGGCGGTCATTCCGGGCTTTGTGGATCCCCACACTCACATCTGCTTTGCCTCCCGGCGCGAGAAAGAGTTTCTCATGCGTCTCGAAGGAAAATCCTATCTGGAAATCCTTGCGTCGGGCGGCGGAATTCTGTCGTCGGTGAAGGCCGTGCGGGAGGCTTCGGAAGATCGGCTTTTTTCCGAAAGCTGCGACAATGTGCTCTCCGCGCTGAACTCCGGCACCACGACTATGGAGATCAAAAGCGGCTACGGACTGAACACCGCCGAGGAGCTGAAAATGCTTCGCGTGATCAGCCGCCTCGCCGAGGAGACGCCCCTTGACATCGTGCCCACCTTTATGGGCGCTCACGCCGTGCCTGCGGAATATCGCGACCGTCCCGACGATTTCGTGGAGCTGCTGGTGAATGAAATGCTCCCCGCCGTCAAAGAACAGGGCATCGCACGCTACTGCGACGTCTTCTGCGAAACCGGCGTATTTACCGTGGCGCAGAGCCGCAAAATCCTCGAGGCGGCGCGCGCTCTCGGCTTCGGCCTCAAAATCCACGCCGACGAGGTGGACGACACTCAGGGTGCCGGGCTGGCCGCCGAACTGGGCGTCACGTCGGCGGAGCACCTTCTGGCCGCCAACGGGAAAAATCTTGCCGCCATGGGAAAGGCCGGCGTCATCGCCAACGTCCTGCCCGCTACGGCCTACAGCCTGAGAAAGCCCTATGCCGACGCCCGGCGAATGATTGAGCTGGCAGTGCCCGTGGCGCTGGCCACCGACTGCAATCCCGGATCCTGCTTCTGCGAATCCATGCCCTTCGTTTTCGGCCTGGCAGTTCTCAACATGGGCATGACGGTGAACGAGGCCCTGGTGGGCTGCACCGCCAACGCGGCGTGGTCGGTGGGGCTGGAGAGCCGAGTGGGTTCTCTTGAAAAGGGCAAGCAGGCCGATTTCCTGATCCTTGACGGCGAGACGCCCGCCATTTTGGCCTATCATGCCGGCGCCAACCCCGTCACCGAAGTCTGGAAAAAAGGCGTGTATGTGGCATAACCGATGGACGTTCGACGCTTATGAACGGTTGCCGTAAAACAGAAAAGGAGCGAAAAAAAATGCAAGAAAATTTGCTGAACAGCAAAGCCATGGTCATCAAGCTCGACGACGAGCTGCCCGAATATCCTCAATTTGTGGAAGGCATTCGCCGCGCCCCCGACCGCGGCTGGGATCTTTCCCAATCGGAGACGGAGCTGGCGCTGCGCAATGCGCTGCGCTACGTGCCCGAGAAGTACCACGAGCAGCTGATCCCCGAGTTCATGGAAGAGCTGCGCACCCGCGGCCGCATTTACGCCTACCGTTTCCGCCCCGAGGGTCGCATCTGGGGACGTCCCGTCGAAACCTACCAGGGCAAATGTCTCGCCGGCAAAGCTTTTCAGGTGATGATGGACAACAATCTCGACTTCGAGACGGCGCTCTATCCCTACGAACTGGTGACCTACGGCGAGACGGGACAGGTGTGCCAGAACTGGCTGCAGTACCGTCTCATCCAGAAATATTTGCGCGAGCTCACCGAAGACACCACGCTGGTGCTCGAGAGCGGACATCCCGTGGGACTGTTTGCGTCCCATCCTCGCGCTCCCCGGGTGATCCTCACCAACGGACTGCTGGTGGGCCTTTTTGACAACCAAAAGGACTGGCACCGCGCCATGCAGCTGGGCGTCAGCAACTACGGGCAGATGACCGCCGGCGGATGGATGTACATCGGGCCTCAGGGCATCGTCCACGGCACCTTCAATACCGTTCTCAACGCCGCGCGCCTCAAGTTCGGCGTGGGGCCGCGCGACAACCTGGCCGGCATCCTTTACGTGACGTCGGGACTGGGCGGCATGAGCGGCGCGCAGCCCAAAGCCATCGAGATCGCCGGCGGCGTGGGCATTATCGCCGAAGTGGACTATTCCCGCATCGAAACCCGCCATCGCCAGGGCTGGGTCAGCGAGATCACCGACAGTGCCGAAAAAGCCTTCCAAATGGCCCGAGAAGCTATGGACGCCAAAAAACCGCTTTCGATCGCCTATTACGGTAACATCGTCACGCTGCTTGAGTACGCCGAGAGCCATCACGTTAAAATCCAGCTGCTTTCGGATCAAACCAGCTGCCACGCGGCCTATGAAGGCGGGTACTGCCCGGCGGATCTGACCTTCGAAGAGCGCACGAAAATGCTGCACGAGGATCCCGAAGAGTTCCGCAGGCACGTCGACGCCAGTCTGCGCCGCCATTTCAATGTGATTAAAAAACTGGTGGACCGCGGCTCCTATTTCTTCGATTACGGCAACAGCTTCATGCGCGCCGTCTTCGACGCCGGCGTCACCGAAATCGCCAAAAACGGCAAGGACACCTACGACGGATTTATCTGGCCCAGCTACGTGGAAGACATTATGGGTCCCCACCTGTTCGACTACGGCTACGGCCCCTTCCGCTGGTGCTGCCTCAGCGGCAAACGCGAAGACCTGCGCGCCACCGACGAGGCCGCTATGGCCTGCATCGACCCCGACCGCCGCAGCCAGGACTACGACAACTGGGTCTGGATCCGTGACGCCGAGAAAAACAAGCTGGTTGTGGGCACTCAATGCCGAATTCTCTATCAGGACGCCGAAGGCCGCACCAACATCGCTCTGGCCTTCAACAAACTGGTGCGCGAGGGCAAGATCGGTCCCGTCATGCTGGGACGCGACCACCACGACGTGTCCGGTACCGACGGCCCCTTCCGCGAAACGGCCAACATCAAGGACGGCAGCAACATCTGCGCCGACATGGCCACCAACACCTTTGCCGGCAACGCCGCCCGCGGCATGACGCTGTGCACGCTGCACAACGGCGGCGGCGTGGGTATCGGCAAGTGCATCAACGGCGGCTTCGGCCTGCTGCTCGACGGACGTCCCGAGACTGACGAGATCATCAAGTCCGCCATGATGTGGGACGTTCTCGGCGGCGTGGCCCGCCGCGCCTGGGCACGCTGCGGACACGCCGAGGAGGTCAGCCGCGAAGTCAACGCCAAATATCCCGGCAAATATCACATCACCCTGCCCTATCACGTGGACGGCGACAAACTTCGCAACGTCGTCAAAAAGGCCGTCGCCGAGCGCGGCTAGATCGCCGAAGTTATTCAAAAACGAGAAAGCCGCTGCTCTCAGCGGCTTTCTTGCCCAATTATTTTAAATTTCAGGAGTGATTTCAATGAACAATGCCAGTCCCGTCGTGATTGACGGCCACAGCCTGACGGTCGAACAGCTTGTCAATACTGCTCGCCGCGGCGCTCCCGTAAAATTGTCGGAAAAAGCGGTGGGGCGGATCAACAGAGCCTCGGGCCTCATTGAGAACTGGATCGCCAGTAATCGCGTCGTGTACGGCGTCACTACGGGATTCGGCGATTTGGCGACGGTGAAAGTGGATGCCGACCGCACGCGTCTGCTCCAGGAAAACCTCATCCGAAGCCATGCCGTGGGCGTCGGTTCGCCGCTGCCCGTCGATGTGGTGCGCGCCATTATGCTTCTTCGTCTGAACGGACTGCTCTGCGGCTATTCAGGCATTACGCTGGAAACTTTGACCCAGCTCGTCAATTTTCTCAACCTGGGCATTACCCCCGTGGTTCCCGAACAGGGCTCCGTCGGCGCGTCGGGAGACCTGTGCCCTCTGTCCCACATCGCCGCCGGGCTGCTCGGCGAAGGCGAAGTTTTCTATAACGGCAAAAAGATGAAGGCCCTTGAGGCCATGTCGCAGGCCGGCATCAAGCCTATCCGTCTGCATCCCAAAGAAGGACTGGCTCTGAACAACGGAACCGCCGCGCTCACGGGACTGGCGGTGCTGGCCCTGTACGACGCGCTGAAGCTGCAGAAAAATGCCGACATTATCGGAGCCCTGTCGCTGGAAGCCCTTCACGGCGTGCCCTACGCCTTTGACGCCAGAACTCACGCACTGCGCCCGCATACGGGACAGATCCGCGTGGCCGGCAACATTCGCCGGCTCATCGAGGGCAGCGAGATCATCGAAAAGTATAAGGGCGCCCGCGTGCAGGATGCCTATTCGCTTCGATGCATGCCTCAGGTACACGGCGCCAGTCGCGACGCTCTGGAGTACGTGAAATCGAAAATCGAAATCGAAATGAACTCCGTCACCGACAATCCATTGGTTTTCCCCGACGACGAAGAGGCGCTGTCGGGCGGCAACTTCCACGGTCAGCCCATCGCCCTCGCCATGGACTTCTTCGCCATTGCCGTGTCGGAATACGGCAGCATTTCCGAGCGGCGCTGCGCCCGCATGGTGGACAAAAACCTCTCCAACGGCCTGCCGCCCTTTGTCATCAACGACAGCGGCGTGAACAGCGGCTTTATGATCACCCAGTACACTGCCGCCGCCGTGGTGTCCGAAAACAAGACGTTGACTCACCCCGCCAGCGTCGATTCCATTCCCACCTCCGCCAATCAGGAAGACCACGTATCCATGGGATATTGGGCGTCCCTCAAAGCCACACGAGTGCTGCGCAACGTCGAAAAAGTACTTGGGATCGAGGCCATGATCGCCTGCCAGGGAATCAACTTCTCGCTGCCCCTGCACCTCGGCAAAGGGACCGAAGCGGCCTTTGAGGCCTTCCGCAGCGAAGTTCCCTATCTGGAGAAGGATTGCTTCATCTATCCGCTTGAGAAAAAGGCCATTGAAACCGTATGTTCCGGCGCCCTCATTGAAGCTGTCGAAAGCGCCGTGGGACCGTTGGATTGATTTTGAAGTGAGTTGACTCCGTTAAGAAAAACGCACAAATTGAGCGTACAAAACCACAGAGCCGTTGAGTAAAACTCAACGGCTCTGTGGTTTCTCGAGGCAAAAATTTTCGGTACTCAATGAATCAAGAAAAAAGATGATTTTCCGTCAGTCGTCATCGTCATCGTAAAAACTTTCAGCGGCTTGTGTGTTCCAGCCTTGCGTGAAGGGGTCATCGCGTTCACCGGTGAAGTTGTTTGTTCTATACCCATCTTCGTCGGGACTGTTTCCACCATAGAGGTCTGTAAAGGCTTTCCCAGCTTTTGTTTTTTTGGAAGGTGGCCATGGATCTTCTGGATCATAATCGGAATAGCTTATGTTTTTCATTACAGACGGTGCATCTTTTTTCTTGGAGGAGGACCCTGAACCAAAAAGTGCGTTAAATAATCCCATCGTGCTTTCCTCTTTTCTTTAGGAATTTAACTCTAAATAGCACTTTATCATTTTTTTTTGTCAAGAGTTTTTTATTTCCCAACAGAGGAAAAAAGCCTGCAAAAACATTCTTGTCTTTTTCCGTAGTACCCCCAATGAGAAATTTGTCTTATTTGTTGATGGTGGCACGCAGTGCCGAGCAGGAAGACTTTGAACTTTCTTTTGCGAACTTGGCATAGTCTGGTAAGGCTTTGCCTGCCTGAACTCCAAGATGACGGCAAGAATAAAGGAGAATCTTCCGTCGGAAATTCCCGTCAGAAGACTCTCCTGGGCAAGTTCTCGTTTGATGAGCTCTTGATTGCTTCCATCGTAAATTTTTTTCGGTTTGCGCCGTTGTTTATGGCACGATCTAGAACTTTATTTTCTGGCACTCCGCAAGGGAGATAATAAGCAATGCCAGTTGTTTTTTGTAGTGATTTACGTTAACCGCTTCATCAGCCGCATGGGCGCCGCCATGTCCCGGGGGAATGAGGTCGGACGGTGCGACAGGCTCGGGTTCAAGGCGGAAGCCGTAACCGAAGCCGTTGGGGAGCAGGCGGGCGTAGGTGCCCCCCGCAATTGTAAACGGTTGCCCTTCCTGACGGGTAAAATCATTATAGGTGTCCGTCAGATTGACCAGCAAAGGATGATCTTTGGAAAAATATCCGGGGGCTTTATCAACCGATTTATCGAGTTGCATATCGCACTTTTGCAAAGCGTTTGAAATGGCGTCGATTAAAGAATTGCCCTGACGGAAAGTAATCGGATAGCGGATGTTAAATGTGATTTGGCAGCGCCTCTCTTTTAAGGAAAGCAAAGATGCGACGGCTGTCAGTTTCCCGCTGACTTCATCTTGGGCGGTTATCGCCAGCCCGGAGCCGTAAATATCGCCGGTAAGGCTTGCACAGTCTCTAAATAATTTTACCGTTTCAGGTGCCAGTGCCTCATTGAAATAGCGTGTCAAGCCTTCATAACCCGGAAGTGTTCCGCCTGAGGCTGCGAAAAGACGATGGATGGCATTCTCACTGTTTTCAGGATGTGCAGCATGTTTAGATAGCCCCCGCGTTACGACGGTGATTATCCCCTTATCCGCCGTGATCGACAGCCAATCAGGAAATACTGTGGGAACCGGCGTGCATGGAAGGGCGCGGATTTCCATTTGCGCCCTTCCGGCGACAGAATTCTCACTTTCACCTCCGCTCATACTCAACACATTTTTGCAAAGGGGGAAACGGTGGCTGGCAACGATACTTAAAATCCCCTTTTCTCCGTAACAGACAGGGTAGCGCGAATCAAGCACGAGGTTCATGCGGGGAAGTTCAATGTCATGCTCTTTCAGCCAAAGAATGTCGGACATATTTTTTTCTTCTTCTAGGCCCATGTATAAGCTGATATGATGTTTCTGTTCAACTCCGAGTTCCTGCAGGCATTTCAAAGCGTAAAGCGCGGCGATTGCAGGTCCTTTGTCGTCTCTGACACCCCGTCCGATGAGAAAGCCTTGTTCGATAACGGGATCAAAGGGAGGATAGTCCCAACCGAACCCTGCCGGAACAACATCCAAATGTCCCCATATGCCCAGATCGGCCCGATAATCCGCCTTTGTCTGCTCGACGTCAACGCGAATAACGCGGTTCCCGTACGATGTACAACTGTAGCCCAATTCTTTCGCCAGTTTACAGAATTCTTTTTCGGCGTTGCGGCATCCCTGACCGTAAGGAGTTATGGGGCTGTTGAGTTCTGCAACGCTGTTGATGGCAACCAGGCGCTTAATGCCGGATAGTATTTTTTCTTCATATTGATCAATCCATTTTTTGACGCTTGCACAAAAGTCTTGATTCATCACATGCTTCTCCTATGACAAACGCAGCAAGTGCGAAAGAGCACTTGCTGCTGTTGTGTAAATGTCTTTGAACATATTATTCTCTAAAGATAGATGAAAGCGTCAGGCCCAAGGGGAAGTTTCAGGAGCATCCAAATGACTAGCATGGCTGTCCAGAAAATCATAATAGCAATAGAATACGGCAACATACAGGAAACGAGCGTTCCCAGTCCGCTGTCTTTGTCGTAGCGTTTCATGGCATCGAGAATGATCGGCAGAGATGAGAGCACGGGGGCAATAATGTTGGTACTACTGTCTCCGATACGGAATGCCACTTGGGTCAGTTCAGGGGAAATTCCCAAGGTCATGAACATTGGCACGAAGACAGGCGCAAAAATCGCGTATTTTGCTGACGCGGAGCACATGAAAAGATTGGAGAAGCCGGTTACTAGGATAAATACAATCATCAGCGGAATTGCACCGATATTGAGCTGCTGAAGAAACTGCGCACCATTGATGGAGAGAATTCCACCTAAGTTGCTATATTTGAAATAATTTGTAAATTGAGAAGCAGCGAATGATACGCAAATAAAACCGGAAAGAACTCGAATGGACGAGCTAAAACCGTTGTAAACGTCTCTGCTTGTCTTGAATTTACCGGAGATTTTACCGTAAACCAATCCGGGGATGAAGAAGAGGATTGTCAGCAGCGGGACAATGGCGTCAAGAAGAAGCGATCCTTTGATCAAACTGCCTGTTTTGGGATTTCTCAGCCAGGAGGATTGAGGAATACAGGAGACGGCAATGAACAAAATCATGGACAGAAACACGCAATTAGCAATTTTCAGCGCCTTTTCGTCATTTTCGCCGATGGTGTCGCTTGGGACACTGAGAGAGGGATCGGCGTTGGGTTTGTACTCGCCCAATCTGGGAACAATTATCTTTTCGGTAATGAACGTGCCGACGATGACAAGCAGGAATACCGAGGTTGCCATGAAATAATAATTGCTGGATGGCAGCACCGAATAATTGGGATTGATAATTTTCGCTGCAATGTCCGAATAGCCGCTTAAAACGGCGTCGTTGGAACTGATCATGAGGTTGGCTGCGAATCCACCGGAAACGCCAGCGAACCCGGCGGCGATGCCCGCTAAAGGATGTTTGCCGCAGGCTTTGAAAATCATGCCGGCCAGCGGGACGAACAGCACGTAGCCTGCGTTTTCGGCCAAGTTGCTCATAACACCGATGAAAACTACCATGGGCGTTACAAGCCTGTGCGGAGTAATCTGAACGGCCTTTCGAATCAGGCCGTTCAACCAGCCAGAATACTCGGCAATTCCGATACCGAACATCATTGTGAGCATCATGCCCAAAGAAGGATAACTCATGAAGTTTTTGGTCAGGTTGCCGATCATGTAACGCAATCCTTTGACGCTGCACAGATTGACGATGTTTATAGTTGTAGCTTCGATCTTTTGCGTTGCTTTATTGAAAATTTCTCCAGTAGCACTCCATCCCAGTGCTGAACCAATTCCTGAAATGATGACGACTAGCAGCGTTAAAAACGCAAAAATCATCATCGGCGGAGGCATACGATTACCGACAACTTCAATTTTGTCCAAAAATCGCAGCGTCAGAGACTTTCTCGTTGTTTTGCCTTCCATGTTACCCCTCCTCTGAAATTTTTCGGTTACAAGACGGGATCAATGACCGAAATGAAGCGTTAAAAACCATTCTGGAACATGAATCAAGAGGCCTGTACAGTACTTACTGAATGCGCCATTGCGAAAGTTCAGAATCTAAAATATGGAACTTTGGAATATTATAATAATGTGGTATACCAATGTCAATATGGGAATGCTCTTTTTATTTTTTAGAGAACAGCAGCATGAAGAATATTGTTTTATAGAGAAAACGTGTTAGGATAAATTTAAATTTGACTTGTACGGTCTAAAGACGGAGTGGAGTTGTTATGAGAGATCAGCAGAAGTCGCGCAAATATTATGAAGTAATCCTTGATTGGTTTAAGCAGCAGTTATCAACGGGAGCCTTGAAGGAAGGGGATGCCATTCCCTCTGAACGAGATCTTGCCTCCCAATTCGGCGTTAGCCGCGTTCCTGTACGAGAGGCTTTGAGAATCCTCGAGTATATCGGAATTGTAAGCAATTGTTCCGACGGCATGATTATTCAGCATGTTGATGCACAGATTATGGCGCCTCAAATTAACTTTGCCTCCGAGATTACGAGAGAAACTATGGAGAATTTATTTGAGGTACGCGTTTTTCTTGAATCCTCCGCAGCCTATTATGCGGCGATTCGTCGTACTGAGAAAGACTTGAATGGATTGAAAGAGTCTATAGGTTTAATGGCTGATGCCTGTTTAAACCGTGTGCAAAGCGATGAAAAAGTAATCCAGGCGTCTCATGATTTTCACCTCAAGGTGATTCAGGCGGTAAAAAATCCTGTCTTGGAAAATGTGTACCGAAGTCTCTACGATTTGCTGGAAATTTCAAAATACTATACCCTGAATGTGGCAGATAATTTAGATGCGACCTTAATGGAACATGAGGCTATTTATTATAAAATTCGAGATGCTGAAGCGGATATGGCTAGTAAATACATGCAGCTGCACTTGATGCATGCCAAGAAAAAACTCCTTCAGCAAAATCATGACTGAAGTGTTACGCTGCGTCCGAGAAAAATGCAATTTTCAGGGGCAGAAATGGCGCTAAAGTTCTAGAGTTAAGATGGTTCTGCAAAAGAGTAAAGGGGAGATGAACAAGGATTGTTCCTCTCCCCTTTACTCTTTATTGTGCTTTTCATATGCGTTGAGACTTTTTTGTTGTATGGCTTACTACAAATGCCGGCATTGGCAAACTTCAACTTTAAATTCTTTATGTAAATAATATGAAGGAATGGAAATACTAAGAGTCGCTAATGTGTTCTGGCATCGGTAAGCATTTTTCTAACGATAACAATCCAAAAGCTGTGAAGGCAATCTTTTATTATAAAGAATTTATAATATCACAAAATTAAAATACGTCAAGGCCTTTATTTATTTAAAGAAAGTGGTATTATGACGCTAAAGGCTGGTATACCATTGCATGTCAAAGTATATTCTTTATCGCTTAAACGTCTCAAGCAAAACAATAATTATAAAATTTAAGCAACGGCGTTTTTTTGAAAGGGGCTTACACTCAGATGGGAGAAACTCGTGAATTAGTGTCATATCTGCACAACATCAAATATTCGGAACTTGATGCAACTACGATAGATATGGCTAAAAAATGTATAGAAGATTTTATCGGCGTGGCAATTCGCGGATCATCCAAACCGGAAGCTCTGATCTGGAAAGAATACTACAAAAACAAAAAGGCGGAACATAAGGCATCGACGTTTCAGCCTGGCTTTGAGCGTTTTTCCGTGGAGCAGGCAGCAGCTCTCAACGCGGTCTATGGGCACGTAATGGACATGGATGACGTACATAATGCATCTATTGTCCATCTTGCCGTCGTTACTGTCCCTGTTGCCGTCGCTTTGGCGCAAAGACTGCATAAAAGCGGCCGTGACGTGATTGAGGCCATAGCGACAGGATATGAAATGGGTGCTCGCGTTGGAGAGGCCATTAACCCTTCGTCGTATAAATACTGGCATACCACGGGAGTTGTCGGTGCGCTTTCGTCCGGCATTACGGCCGCAAAGCTGCTGACACTCACCGAAGAAGAAACGATCAATTGTGTCGGTTCATCGGGAACGCAAGCCGCAGGATTATGGGAATTTCTTGACAGCGGGGCAATGAGCAAAGTGCTTCATACTGCCAATGCCAATCTCTGCGGTCTGCGTGCTGCCGAACTGGCGAAACTGGGATTTACGGGCTCTCCGACTATTCTTGAGGGGGAGCGCGGTTTGATCCGCGCGCTTGCGCCTCAGTTTGATTTGTCCTGCCTTACCGATGGTTATGGCGAGGAACTTTGCATCTGTCGAAATTCTTTTAAACCTTATGCCTGTTGTCGGCATACTCACTCTGCTAATTATTGCATTGAGAAAATTATGTCAGAACGCAGTTTCCTCCCGGCCGATGTTGTCTCTATAGTAGACGAGACATACAGCACGGCGGCTCAAATTACCGATGATCCTCATCCTAAAAACGCTTACCGTGCAAAATTTAGCCTTCAGTTCTGCATCGCCGCCATGCTTATCTTTAAAGAACTTGGAGATGGTATTTTTACATCTGCCAACCTTACCAATCCAAGCGTTCTTGATCTGATGGGCAAAATTGTTGTAAGAGTCGATCCGCAATTGGATGAAGAGTTTCGAAAAAATACTGCTCAATGGCCTCATCGCATCATTCTTGTCCTTAAAGACGGTCGTGTTATTAGCGAGCGAGTTGACTTTCCCCTCGGCGATCCCCAAAATCCCTTTTCATGGGAAATAGCGGACCGCAAGTTCCGACAGCTTACCGCAGATTTGCTTAACAGCCGGACTCTTGAAACGCTCTTGAATCGGTTTCATGACTTTGAACAGATTGAGGACGTAAATACATTGTTTCAAAACGGAGAGGCGATCATATGACAATGAATGAGCAATTCTTAAGAATGGTTGTCCATGACACATGTATCAGGGCTGTGACGGAGATCTCTGCCGATGTTAAAAAGCTTATGCAAAAAGCTTTGTCGAGGGAGACAAACCATACAGCGCAGAGCATGCTTGCTTCCATGCTGGAGAATTTAGATGTCGCTAAACGCGGAGACAGAGCTGTTTGTCAATCTCCGGGGTATCCCACGACCTGGATCAGCTTTGGAGACGATAACTTTCCTGCCTGTGCCGCTGACGAGGTTGCACATTCTCTTGCCGAAGCCACGAAAAAAGGATATCTGCGTCCCAGCATCGTCGATCCTCTTACACGCCGCAACCCTGGCGATAACACGGGAAAAGGCGTTCCGAATATTGAGTATGCCTATAACCCCGGCCAGCGTTACGTCGATTTTATCATCAGCTTTAAAGGTTGCGGGGCGGAACTGGGCAACGCCATGAAAATTTTTACCACGGCTCAGCTTCAGCTTGACAGAGATTATGCCGGTTTAAAAAGATTTGTAGTGGAAACTGCCATTCATGCCGGAGGCAAACCATGTCCTCCCTTCGGCATCGGCATAGGCATCGGCGGTCAGATGGACGTGGCGGCCAAGCTGAGCCGAAGTACTATCAGCACACGCCGATGGGACGACTGTTCCCCCGATCCTCTTCTTGCCCGTTTGGAGGACGAGCTGCGCGACAACATCAACTCCCTTGGCCTGGGTGCTGCCGGTACCGGTGGAGACACTGCATGCCTTGCCGTAAAGATTGACACGGCCGCAACTCATACTGCTATTGCGCCGGTCTGCATTAATTTTCATTGTTGGGTTGCACGCCGCGCGGGGATCCGCGTTTACAACGACGGGCATACTGAAAAGCTTCTTTGATGACAGGTGTCAGAAAGGAAATCTGATGGATAGAAAAATTCTCACTACGCCTCTGGAAGAAAAGGTGATGCGCCAGCTCAAAATCGGTGACGTGGTATATCTCACCGGCAGAATCTTTACGGCGCGCGATATGGGGCATTTTCGCATAAAACAGCTTCTGACAGATGGTAAACCCTTGCCGAAAAATTTTAACGGCGCGGTAATTTTCCATGCAGGGCCTGTCTGCCTGAAAAACTCTGACGGCAGCTGGCGGCTTAACGTCATTGGGCCAACGACCAGTATCCGCATGGAACCCTATGCCGATATGGTAGGCAGACTGGGTGTGAAGGCTATCATCGGTAAAGGCGGCATGGAACAGAAAACTCTGGAGGCCTGCTCTCAATACGGTTACGTTTATTTTCAAGCTGCTCCCGGCTGCGCAGCTCAACTGGCCCGGGGAATTACCGCTGTGCATAGCGTTGACTGGCTGGAAATGGGGATGCCTGAGGCCCTGTGGGATCTGGAAGCCGTTGAGTTCGGCCCGTTGGTGGTTGGAATGGACACTCACAAAAACAGTGTTTATAAAATACTTAAGGCAAACGCTCTGAAAAAGCTTGACGACCTCTATCCTGAAAAGTAAAGCACGAAGAATGCGCGAAGCGAAACATAAACGTGCATTTCCATATGGAACGTGATTCGGTGGAAACAACAGAAGAGCCTTACAGAGACTGGCGGTACAGACGCAGAGACGAGACGCAATGAAAATTTTGGAGGGGCTCTAAAAAGCATCGTGGGAGATTATCGAAGCCTCGGCTTTTCTGCAAAAAATGCGGCGGCTAAGGCCATTTGTAAGCTACATCTCTTTGCCGAGATACGAGATATTACCCTTTGTGACCAGCCGGAACAATTTATTAGAGGCGTAAAAGAGGGATAAATTGGATCAAATGGGAAATATTAGAGGCTAGAAATCTATAAATTTCAGCTTGATGCTAAAGCGGTTATGGCGTATGGCCCGTTTCAACAGTTTGCAGGAATTGTCTCGATTAACGCGATAATATCCTGTTTTTCTTGGACTTTCTCAGGTGCCTCCGACGTTAGGGTCAGCGACGCCAATGAAGAGATGAAAGTTGCTGCTAAGTACGTGCTAATTGACACAATGGTGCGTGCAGCACGTAAATCAGGCACTGCAATACTCTGAAAAAACCTCATGATAAAGCTAACCAGTGGGCAGAAATATGTTAATTTTTTTGTTGTTTTTTGTTTATAAGGATGCATAAACGAAAAATTTGAATTAGATACAGAATGAAAGAAGGTGGAGGTAAGAAACAGAAAATATTCTGCGGGAAGGCAATGTTTGATAAGTCTATTTTTATTTTGCTGATAATACTGGAAAGGGGTTTTTATTTTATGAAAAAAATTCTTTACGGTTTTGCAATATGGAATAGGAGGTAATGCAGTGGAACTTTTCCATGATTTTGACGAGATTGTCAATCGGAGAGGCAGTGATTCGAAAAAATACTCGCTCTACCCCGAGGATGTTATTCCCATGTGGATCGCGGATACTGATTTTAAAGCTCCGCGCCCAATCATTGAGGCGCTTGTCAAAAGGATGCAGGCGGGCGTATACGGTTATACCCCCACAAGTGAACGACTGAAAAACGCAGCGGCTCGCTGGCAGAAAATTCGTTTTGGCTGGGACGTTGCGGCGGCGGCAGTGGAATATATCCCGGGCGTTATTTCAGGCGTCATCAGTGCTGTACGGGCGTTCAGCCGGCCGGGCGATAATATTGTCGTGCAGTCTCCCTGTTATCCCCCGTTCAGCGATCTTGCGGATCATAATGGGCGCCATCTTTTGAGGAACCGACTGGTCAAGAAAAACGGTTGTTTCGAGATTGATTTTGAAGATTTTGAGACAAAAATTGCAGATCCGAGAACAAAACTGTTTATCCTTTGCAATCCCCAGAACCCTACGGGACGGGTATATACCCGAGAAGAGCTAACTCGCTTGGGAGAGCTCTGTCTCAAGTATCACGTGATTGTGCTTGCCGATGAAATCCATTCAGATATCGTTTTCGACAAAAGAAAGCATATTCCATTTGCAAGCATATCTTTTGAGTTCGCTCAAAACTGCGTTTCATTTATGAACCCCAGCAAAACATTCAATGTTCCCGGATTTAGGACGGCCGCCTTTATTGCGAGCAATCCGGTTCTGAAAGAAGCTGTGCATCAGATTGTTGTGGATAACAAAGCGATCGGAGAGAATATTTGCGGAACATTGGCTTTGTGTACGGCCTATGAAGAATGTGAATACTACGCAGACCAACTGGTGACGTATTTGCAGAGCAATCGGGATTACGCTGAAGAGCGTTTGAGAACGATCAAAGGGATCGTGCCCAATCATCTCGAAGGAACCTATTTGATGTGGCTGGATTGCCGAACAATGGAAATGCCCCAGAAAGAGCTTGACCGTTTTTTTGTGGAGCGTGTTAAAGTCGGTTTGAACAGCGGCACAACATTCGATCCGAAATGTGACGGGTTCTTGCGCATGAATATTGCTTGTCCGAGAGCCACTTTAGCGGAAGCCATAGATCGCATTGAAATGGCGGTGAAAGATCTGTAACGTGCCTCCGTCGTATTTGTGGAAGAGGCTGTCGCACTTTTTTGTTCTTTGCGGAAAGGAGCAGGAGAATGGTTAAAGAGACCCCTCTCAAGATCAATATGTTGGCATTCATTTTGGGCATTTTGTTTTTTTCCTGTGCATTGACCTATTTTGTGCCCGCGGGAACGTTTGATATCGACAAAGCGACGAAACAACTTATTCCGGGAACTTTTCACTATGTAGCGCAGACGCCGGTGAGTCTTTGGCAAGCTTTGTGCAATATTTTCAATGGGATGGTCAAGTCGGCTAAAGTTATGAGCATCGTGATTTTTATGGGCGGTGCTTTAAAGGTGATCATTAATACAGGAGCCGTTGAAGAGTTTTTGAATTGGGCGATTTATCGGCTGCAACAAAAAGGCGTTATCGTGATTGTACCCATGATGGTTACCTTGTTTTCTTTTTTATCAGCATATGGAGGCAACGATTCTTTCTTTACGTTTACAGTTATCGGAGTTGCCGTAGCTGCTCGACTGGGGTTAGACCCTATAGCGGGAATTGCCATGACGTACTTCGCCACAGCCGTCGGATTTGGAGGGGCTTTGAAAGGGCGGACTCTTGTGGCTCAAGGACTTGCAGATGTGCCTCTTTACTCCGGCGCCGGCTGCAGAACGCTCTGGCTGTTCGCTATGACGGCAATTGCCGTTTTGTATTCCTTGCATTATTGTCTTAAAGTAAAACGAGATCCGAAAAAAAGTTATATGGGCAATACTGAATGGCTAGACAATAAGAGCAACGTTGCCATTGAAGAGGTCCAGTTCGATTTGTCTTCTTTTGTGGTGATTATTATTACGGCCGGTTCGTTTATTCTCAATGCGGTCATGGGGGTATTAAAAGGTTGGTATTATCCTCAGCAGGTGGCTGTGCTTTTGATTGCTTCAACTCTTTGCGGGCTTATTCGTAAAGAGTCGGTGGTCAAAATCTGTGAAGATTTTGCAGAAGGATGCCGCTCAATGGGGTTTATCGCTTTCATTATTGGACTGGGCAGTGCCATTGCCATTACTTTGACGCAAGGAAATATTTTACATACGATGGTTAATGCTGTAACCGCTCCCTTGGCAAATGTCAGCAAGGGACTTGGTACGGTAGCCATGTTTTGGTTTAACTGGTTCTTCAATTTCTTCATTATTTCGGGTTCCGGTCAGGCGGCTGTTATTATGCCGATCATGAATCCTATTGCTGACGCACTTTCTATTAATCGTCAAGTCGCTGTCAGCGCTTTTGTATATGGCGACGCTTTTACCAATATGCTTTTCCCGACCAGTGCGGCCCTTTTAGGGGCATTGGCGATTGCTAACGTTCCACTTAAAAAGTGGGTGAAGTTCGTTTTGCCCTTCCTTATCATTCTTTCGGCGGCAACGTCAGTATTTCTCTTTTATTTGACCGAAATCGGCTGGACAGGAATATAAAATTGCAGTGAGACAGGCGTGGAAAAGATGATGAATGTCGATTTTGTGAAACTTTCGCAAGGGGTATCCAAATATGCCGTTGACGTCAGACGATATCTTCACGTTCATGCAGAGCCAACGTCACGTGAATTTGAAACGGTAAAATTTATTCAACGGGAGCTCGAAAAAATAGGGTTAAAATACGTGAACATCCCTGATGGCGGGGTTTTAGCGGAAGTAAACGGCGACGGTTTCAGCCACTCGAATGTTCTGCTGCGCGCTGACTGTGACGCGTTGGAGATGACTGAAGCCCCCGACAATGCGGCGGGAAGAAAAGACTGTATAAGTTCTAACCCGCATGCCGCGCATATGTGCGGACATGACGCGCATACTGCCATACTCCTCGGCGCGGCTAAAATCCTTGCGCAAATGGACCCTCAATTAATACGGGGAAAGGTGTATTTGCTGTTCGAAAGGGGGGAAGAGGGCGGAAACTGCATTTATTACGTGATGAAATACATTCAGCAGCATAAGATCAGAATTGACAGTTGCTTTGCGTTGCATGTGGAACCTGATCTTCCTGTCGGAACTTTTTGGATTGACAAGGGGCCTTCCAACGCGGGGAATGTAAATTTTGAGATTCTCCTCCGTGGAAAAGGCGGGCATGGTTCACGTCCGGACCTGGCAAATAATCCGTTGGATTGTTTTGTCGCCATAGTGAACCAGATGAAGGATATCAGATATAAATACATTGCTCCCAATGATTTGCTGACCTATAATATTGGCTCCGTACACTGCGGCACGCGACGCAACATAGTGCCGGACATGCTTGAATTCAAGGGAACTGCAAGATTTTATAATACAGAAGCTGGGAAAATATTCAAAACGAAACTGCGCCATATTGTAGATCATTGTGCTGATTTATATGACTGCAGTGCCGAATATGGCGTTTTTTCTGGTCCGGGGTTATCTGTCGTCAACAATGGGGATGCAGCCCAAATTGCCAAGGATGCCGTGACAGAAATGTACGGGCCTAGTTGTCTGAAAGAGTTGCCCATAAATCTGGGCTCTGAAAGTTTCTCAATGCTTTCAAACTTCTATCCCAGTGTTATGATTCGTTTGGGCATACGGAACGAGGAAAGAGGAATCACGGCCGGATTGCACAGTCCCAATTTTGATTTAGACGAAGATGCCATTCCTTACGGAATTTCGGCGCATCTAGCCTATGCAGTTAAATACATGCGCGTTGCGGACCGAAAGATTCCCTTCAAGGGCCTCGCTCAAGACGCCGATGCCGTGCTCAGGCTCACGAACCGCCCAATTCCTAAGCGTTATGACCCTGTTTCAAAGCAGGAGGGGTGAAAGTTTTGGTGGAAATGGACCGAAAATAAATTGTCTGAGCACAGGGAGGCATCCCGCGGAAATTTTTCTGCGGGATGCCTCCCTGTGCAGTGTCAAGTATTGTAAACGTACGGTTATTCGTTGATGACGGCGGCGCGGTGTACGGTCACGACGCGGCGGCCGCGCCGTGAAACGTTGAGTTTTCTTTCAAGGCGCCGGGCGAGGCGAACGAAGGGCAGGCCGATGAGCAGGTAAATGACGGCCACGATGAATCCCGTGCCGAAGTAATCGTAGCTGACGGTGGCCAGCTGTCCGTAGGTACGCGTCAGATCCACCAGGGTGATGATGGACACCAACGACGAATCTTTGAGCAGGGCGATGAAATCGTTGGTGATGGGCAGCAGGGAGACGCGGACGGCCTGCGGCAAAATCACGTGGCGGAGCGCCTGCTTTTTTGTCATGCCCAGCGCCAAAGCGCCTTCCATCTGGGCGCGGGGGACGGCTTCGAGGCCTGCGCGGTAGTTTTCCGATTCATAGGCGGCGTAGTTCAGCCCCAGCGCCAGTATGCCCGCGATGAAAGGGGAAAGCTGCACGCCCACGTTGGGCAGGCCGTAGAAAATAAAGAACAGCTGAATCATGACGGGGGTGCCGCGGATGAATTCGGTGCAGCACAGGGCAAGGACGCGCAGGGGGCGCGGTCCGAAAAGCCGCATCACGGCGATGCACAGCCCCGCGGTGAGGGCGATGAGCATGGAGCAGACGGTCACCTCAAGGGTAACGACGGCGGCTCTGCCGAAGGAGGGCAGAAAGCCGACGTAGCGCTTCAGGCGTTGGGGCCAGCTTCGCGCGCCGCGTTGAATGTCCGCCCAGTGTTGGTACATCACGGGGGGAGCGAGGGCGGGACGATGGTCGTTGAAAGCGTCGGCCATGACGGGGCTCCAGAGGTTCCAGCGATCGTAAATGCGCCGCAGCGTTCCGTTGTCGCGCAGCTTGACGATGGCTTCGTTGATGCGGTGAAGGAAGGGCTCTTCGCCTTTACGGACGGCTACGGCGTATTCCATGCGCCCGATGGGGGCACCGACAAATTCGAACATAGGGTTGAATTTCGCATAGTAAATCGACATGGGCGCGTCCATGATGACGGCGTCAAGTCGGCCGTTCTGCATGTCCTGATAGGCCGTCGCTTCGTTTTCGTAGCTGCGGATGTCGGCGATGCCGGCTCGGGCGAGGGTTTGATAGGCGTAGGAGCCGCGTAGCGTCCCGACGGTATGTCCTTTGGCATTTTCAAGGTCGGTGATGCCGGCGGGGTTCCCCTTGGGGACGACGAGCTGCAGGTAAGTGACGTAGTAAGGAATGGAAAAGTCCACTGCCTCTCGGCGTTCGGGTGTCACCTCAATGCCGTTGACGGCCATGTCGTACAGCCCGCGCTTCATTCCGGGAATGAGGATGTCCCAGACGTTCTGGACAAACCGGGGTTTCAGTCCCATGGCCTTTATGAGCGCCTCGGCGATTTCGGTCTCGAATCCCGTGAGCCGTTCGGGGTCGGCGGGATCGTAAAAGATAAAGGGGACGCCGCCTTCGGAGTTGCCGCCCCAGCGCAGAATGCCTTCGGGCATGAACTGCGCCGCGGCCGGGTGTGAGGCGGCGAGAAGCGCCAACAGAATCGCCGTGCATACCTTAAGCCGGATCTTCATAAAAACACAGAGCCTCGCATTCAGTAAAGTGTGTGTCACCAAAGGTGCGCCTGCACGTTGGGTCTAGTTGTGGTAGCTGGCGGGACGCAGCACGGTCTCGCGGCCGCCTTTTCCGGTGCCGCCTCCGCGAACGGCTACGGCCATACGCCTTTCGGTGTAGCGGGCGAGGCGCACGAAAGGCAGTCCCAGAAGGAAATAGATCAGCGCCACCATGATGCCGATGCCGAAATAGTCGTAATAGGTGTTTGCCAGCTGGCCATAGGCCTTGGTCAGGTCGATGAGCGTGATCATGGACACCAGCGACGAGTCCTTGAGCAGGGAGATGAAATCGTTGGTCACCGGCGGCAGCGACACTCGAATGGCCTGAGGAATGACCACGTGGCACAGGGCCTGTTTCTTGCTCATGCCCAGCGCCAGCGCGCCTTCCATTTGAGCGCGCGGAACTGAAATCAATCCGGCGCGGTAATTTTCGGCTTCGTAGGCTGCGTAGTTCATTCCGAGACCGATGACTCCCGCCCAGAAGGGCGTCAGTTTGATGCCCACGTTGGGAAGGCCGTAGAAGATGAAAAAGAGCTGAATCAGCACAGGAGTGCCGCGCACCAGCTCGATGTATCCCATGGCAAGACGGGCGAGCGGACGGGGCGCGAAGAGGCGGGTGACGGCCAAAATCAGTCCGGCCATGATGGCCAGCACCATGGCGCATACCGAGACTTTCAGCGTCACGACGGCCGCTTTGCCGAAGGTCGGCAAAAAGCCGATATAACGTTCAAAGCGCTGGCGCAGCGTCAGCCCTCGGCGCTGGTATTCGGCCCAGGCGTTGTACTTGTCGGGGCCGAATTGAGCCGGCGAATTGTCGTTGAAGAATTGGGCCATCACCGGTGTCCACATGTTCCAGCGATCGTAAATCCCGCGCAGCGTGCCGTCGTCGCGAATGGACACCAGCGCGGCATTTACCTTTTCAAGCAGCGCGGTGTTGCCTTTGCGCACGGGAATGCCGTAATCGATTTCACCGATGGGTTCTCCCACGAATTCGAGGTCGGTGTTGAATCCGGCGTAGAAAATGGCGATGGGCGAGTCGATGAGCACGGCGTCGAGACGGTCGTGAGCCATGTCCTGATAGGCGTTGATCTCGTTGTCGTAGGTGCGGATTTCGTCCACGCCGGCTCCGCTCAGCAGGAAAAAGGCATAGGACTGTTTCAGCGTGCCGACGCGCTTGCCCACGCAATCTTTGAGAGTGGTGATCTGCGCTGGATTGCCCCGCTGAACCACGAGCTGAAGGAAGGTGCGGTAATAGGGAAGTGAAAAATCCACTTCTTCCTTGTGTTCCGGCGTGATTTCCAGTCCGCTCAGGGCAATGTCGTACAGCCCCAAATTCAGTCCGGGGATGAGATTGTCCCATCCGTTGTGGACAAATTGCGGCGTCATGCCCATGCGCTGTGCCAGAGCGTTGACCACGTCGATTTCGAAGCCGATCATCTCTTTATCGTTTGCGGGATCCATGAACATGTAGGGCACGTTGCCTTCGGAGTCGCCGCCCCAGCGGAGAACAGCTTTGTCCGCAGCGTCGGCGCGCGGCGCGCTTCCCAGCAGAGCGGCAAAAAGGGAGAAAAGAATGAGGAGACGCTTCATCAGCAGCTCACTCCGATCAGGTGGCGCAGAAAATTTTGCGTGCGCGGATCCTTGGGCTGGGCGAAAAGCACGTCGCCGTCCTCTTTTTCGACGATTTCTCCCTCATTCATGAAGACGATGTAGTCGGAGGCCTCTCGGGCAAAATTCATCTGATGGGTGACCACCACCTGAGTCATCCCCTCGCGGTCAAGGGCCTTCATGACCTGAAGAACCTCGCCGACCAGTTCGGGATCGAGGGCCGAAGTGGGCTCATCGTAGAGCATGACCTTGGGCTGCATGGCCAGCGCGCGGGCAATGGCGGCGCGTTGCGTCTGGCCGCCGGACATGGTGACGGGGTATTTGTCGGCGAAGCTGGCCAGGCCGACCTTGTCCAGCAGCTCCAGGCCTTTTTTCCTGGCGTCCTTTTCTTTCTCGCGCTTGACGACCATAGGCGCCAGCATGACGTTTTCCAGGACTGTCTTATGGGGGAACAGATTGAAGCTCTGAAAGACCATGCCCACTTCCTGCCGCATTTTTTGGCAGGCGTCGAGAAAGTTTTTGTCGAATTTGCGGTCTCGGTCTTCGTCTTCCCGGGAGCGGCTGACCGTTACTCCGGCAATGGAAATGGTTCCCGAATCGATGTACTCAAGGCAGTTGAGACACCTGAGAAATGTGGATTTCCCACAGCCGGAAGGGCCGATAATGGAGACAAGATCTCCTTCCTCAATATCAATGGAGATCCCGTTCAGAATCGTTTCTCCATCCTCGTAGCTTTTGCGCAAGTTTTTGACCTGAATCAACGGTACAGCCGCAGTGGTCACTTTTCGTCTCATCCTCCTGTACAGGGCGGCTGCAAAAAACGAGCCGGCCCCATAGCCTCTGCCGACCTCCCCCGCGGGAAGCCGGCGGTGTTTTCAAAAATTTTCGCCCCTCTGTATTCCATCAGCCCAATGAAGCGCTTGCGGCCGTGGAGTTTATGTCCTATCGGACAGAGTACGAAATCATTATAGGGGTTAATTTCCCTTTGACAAGACCTTATATTTTGAGATTTTTTCACCCTTCGCGCCCTTTGAAGCGCCGCGGGCACCGCGACGAAGGCGGCACGGGCGAGAAGTGCCCAATTCAGGCGCCTTCGAGTTTTTGCCGAAAGCGGCCTGAAGCGGCCACGCTGGATTTTAAATACGCTGTAAAGAGTCGGAAATGAAAAGAAATAAATTTTTATCGCTCTATTAACCTACTATTTTGATATAATTATGACCGAGAGAGACGGAAACGATGTCTTTGAAACATCGTCATCAAGTCCTGAAGAGGGGCCGGCATGAGGCTTTTTCGCGAGGCTGCGTTTCGTGGTGAAAGATTTGCCGGCTTGAAAAAGGGGAGGACACCGATGTCACAACAGCTGCTGCAGGTGGAAAATTTGACGGTGGGCGTGGAGGATCGTGAAATCCTCCACAGCGTGGATTTAAGCGTTCAAGCGGGGGAAACTCACGTGCTCATGGGGCCCAACGGCGCCGGAAAGTCCACATTGGGCTGCGCACTCATGGGCGACCCTCGTTACACCGTACGGAGCGGAAAAATTCTGTTCAACGGCGGCGACATCACTTCCGCGGCCGCGGACGAGCGAAGCCGTGCGGGGATGTTCATGTCGTTTCAGGCGCCGCTGGAAGTTCCGGGGTTGACGCTGGGTAATTTTATCCGCACGGCTTCGGAGCAGCGGACGGAGAAACGGTTGAAAATCCGTGAATTCCGCAAAGAGATGACGCGCTTCATGGAAATGCTCGAAATGGATCCTGCGTGGATGGATCGCGACTTGAACGTGGGCTTTTCGGGCGGAGAGAAGAAAAAGGCGGAGATCCTTCAGCTTCTGATGCTGAACCCCCTTCTGGCCATTCTCGACGAAACCGACTCGGGTCTCGACGTGGATGCGGTGCGCACCGTCTCCCACGGAATTCGCGAGTTCCAGAAGAACCGAAACGCCTCGTTGCTGATCATCACTCACAGCACGCGCATTCTTGAGGCGTTGCGCGTCGATGCCACTCATGTCATTGTCGAAGGAGCTTTGAGGGCCGAGGGCGGCCCCGAGCTGGTGGACGAAATCAACGCTCACGGTTTTGAGCGTTTTTTGAAGAAGTGACGCGTCCATGAAAGAGAAAACTTACGTTGCCGACATCGACAGGAGCCTTTACGATTTTCGTGACGACGAGAAGGGCGCTTACAAAGTCAAAGAAGGTCTGACGGCCGAAATTGTCGAGCAGATTTCCGCGGAGAAAAAAGATCCGCCGTGGATGCGCGATTTTCGGCTGAAATCCCTGAAAATTTACGACACGCTGGACGTTCCTTCCTGGGGACCTTCCCTTGAGGGCCTTCATATGGAAAACATCGTGACCTACGTGAGGCCCAACACGCAGCGGATGCACTCCGACTGGAAGGACGTGCCCGACGACATTAAAAACACCTTCGAGCGGCTGGGCATTCCCGAGGCGGAGCGCACATCTCTGGCCGGCGTCGGCGCCCAGTACGATTCGGAGCTGGTGTATCACAACGTCAAAGATGAGGTGGCGGCTCAGGGGGTCATTTACACCGACATTGAAAGCGCTCTTCACGGTCCCTACGCTTCCATGATCCGTCAGCATTTTATGAAGCTGGTGCCGCCCTCGGATCATAAATTCGCCGCGCTTCACGGCGCCGTGTGGTCGGGCGGATCCTTCGTCTATGTGCCGCCTCACGTCACCGTGGAAATTCCCCTCCAGTCCTACTTTCGGCTGAACGCCGCCGGAGCGGGACAGTTCGAACACACGCTCATCATCGTCGGCGAGGGCGCCGACCTTCATTTCATCGAAGGTTGTTCGGCTCCCAAGTACAATGTGGCCAACCTGCACGCCGGCTGCGTGGAGCTCTTTGTGGGGAAAAACGCCAGACTTCGCTACTCCACCATCGAGAACTGGTCGAAAAACATGTACAACCTCAACACCAAACGGGCCACCGTCGACGAAGGCGGCGTCATGGAATGGGTTTCGGGATCTTTCGGATCTCACGTTTCCTGTCTTTATCCCATGACCATCCTGAAAGGGCGCGGCGCCCGCATGGAATTTACGGGCATCACCTTTGCCGGAAAGGGGCAAAATCTGGACACGGGCATGAAGGTGGTTCACAGCGCTCCGTCCACGTCGTCCTATGTCAACACCCGCTCCATCTCCAAGGACGGCGGCATCAGCACCTTCCGCAGCGCCGTGACGGTGACGGAGGCCGCACGCCATGCCAAATCGTCGGTTTCCTGTCAGTCACTTATGCTGGACGCACGATCGCGATCCGATACCATTCCCGCTTTGGACATTCGCACGCAGGATGCCGACGTGGGGCATGAGGCGAAAATCGGACGCATCAGCGATGACGCGGTGTTCTATCTGATGTCTCGGGGAATTCCCGAGGATGAAGCCCGTGCCATGATCGTCAGCGGCTTTGCCGACGACGTGTCCAAGGAACTGCCGCTGGAGTACGCCGTGGAAATGAACAACCTCATTCGTCTCGAGATGAAGGGCAGTATCGGCTAAATCCGCCGAGGAAGGGGCTTTTATGAATAAAACAGTCATGACCGTCAATCGCTTGCCCGTTCCGACGTGGAACCGGCTGAACATGAACGGCACCGACGCGGAAGCCTTCGGCGCCGTGGTGAAGGGAACGGTGAACGTCTCCCTGCCCCGGGGCGTCGAAATTTCCGACGCTCCGCAGCGGTGCGGCGACAAAAGTCTTGAAACCGATTTGGACGGGCCTCTGTCCGAGGCGGGCATCGTCCCTCAGGTGTACGCCGTTTCCGCCGGCGTCGCAGAGCCCCTTCGTTTGGATTTCACATGGGGGGCGTCTTCGGCGCTGAACGCCGTGGACATCGAGGCGGCCGAAAACAGCCGGGTGTCGGTGATTATGGATTACGGCGCCGCGGCGGGATCGCGAGGTCCCGCGGGCGTGCGGACGCGGCTCAACTTGGAAAGGAACGCCCGCGTCACTCTCATTCAGTTTCAACAGTTGCCCGATGACATGACCTTTTTCAACGACGTGGCCGTTCAATGCGCCGACGGCGCCGAGGCCGCTCTGGTCCAGCTGGTGCAGGGAGGCGGAAAAACTTACATGGGCACGACCTGCGTTTTGAAGGGGGCGTCGTCGGTTTTCACCTCCGACATCGGCTATATCGTGAAGGGACGGGAAAGTCTCGACATCAATTCCTGCGTGGTCCACTACGGACGGCGCACGTCAAGCCGAATTGACGCTTCGGGCGTGCTGCGCGGCCGGGCTTCCAAGATCTTTCGGGGAACCATTGACTTTCGCCGCGGT
Organism: uncultured Synergistaceae bacterium; assembly: GCA_902489135.1. Taxonomy (GTDB): domain Bacteria; phylum Synergistota; class Synergistia; order Synergistales; family Dethiosulfovibrionaceae; genus Pyramidobacter. The sequence continues at coordinate 1,737 of CABTYW010000013.1, read as the reverse complement.
GCCCTGCAGGCCGTGGGAAACGAAAAAGAGGACGTTCTGCTCATGGACGACGGCACCGTCAATCAGACCATTCCGCTGATCCTCTGTGAAGAGGAGGACGTTGAAGGCAATCACGGCGCCACCATTGGACGCCTCGACGATGCCCTGCTGTTCTACATGGAATCCCGCGGACTGACCCGCGGACAGGTTTACGAGATGATGGCCAAAGCGCGCATGGCCGCAGTGTGCGGAAGAATTTCCGACGCAAAGCTGCGCCGCGAGATGGCATCTCGTCTTCAGGAAGGAGGCGCTGAAAATGACCGCTGATGAACAGAGGGCGGAAGATCGGCGTATCCGGGACGAGTTTCCCTTCTTTGAAACTCACCCCGGAGAAGTGTATCTGGACAATTCGGCAACGACGCAGAAACCCCGCTGCGTGCTGGAGGCCGTCTCAGGGTATTATGAAAGGAACAATGCCAATCCTCTGCGGGGCCTCTATCGGCTGAGCCTTTCGGCGACGGAGGCCTATGAAAACGCCCGCGAGACCGTGCGCGACTTCATCGGCGCGCGCGAGGCGGCGGAGATCGTTTTCACGCGGAACGCCACGGAAAGTCTCAATCTGCTGGCCTACAGCTGGGGCATGAATTTTCTGTCTCCCGGCGACGAGATCCTGGTGTCGGCCATGGAACATCACAGCAATTTTTTGCCCTGGCAGCAGGCGGCCCGGTGCACCGGCGCCTCGCTGAAGTTTTTGGAGTGCGATCCCAAAGGCGTCATCACCGCCGAAGCTCTGCGCCGGGCGCTGACGCCGCACACGCGTCTGCTGGCCGTCACTGAAATTTCCAACGTGCTGGGAGTGAAAAACGACATCAGGACCTTTGCGCGGCTCTGCCGCGAGAACGGCACGCTCATTGCCGTGGACGGCGCGCAGAGCGTGCCTCACATTCCCGTGGACGTGCAGGATCTGGACGTCGATTTCCTCGCCTTTTCGGGGCACAAGATGTTCGCTCCCATGGGCATCGGCGTGCTTTACGGCCGCCGCGGGCTGCTGGAGAAAATGCCGCCCTTCCTGTACGGCGGAGAGATGATTCAGTCAGTGACCCGCGAGGGGGCCGTTTTCGCCGAAATTCCGCACAAATTCGAGGCCGGCACCGTCAACGCCGCCGGAGCCGCAGGGCTGGCCGAGGCCATTCGCTTTATTCGGCGGATCGGATTTTCGACCATTGAGCGCCGTGAAGGCCGGCTGTGCGCTTTGGCCATGGAAGAAATGAAGAAAATTCCCCATCTGCACATTTTGGGCGGCGACCGCGCCGAAGATCATCACGGAATTCTCTCCTTCGTCATCGACGGCGTGCACCCCCACGACGCGGCGGCCATCTTTGACGACGATGGCATTGACGTTCGCGCCGGACATCACTGCGCCCAGCCCCTTTTGAAGCATTTGGGACATTCTTCGACAACTCGCGCGAGCCTTTCGTTTTACAACACCGAAGAGGACGTGCGCCGTTTCATCGCGTGTCTTTCGGGCATGCGCGAAAGGATGGGATTTCATGACTGACGGCAGAACTTTTTACAACGACGTCCTGACGGAGCACAACATTCGCCCGGAGCACAAACACGCTCTGGACGACGCCAACTTTTCGCTGGAAGGCGTCAATCCTTCCTGCGGCGACGACATTGTGCTGAACTTGAAGGTGGAAAACGACGTCATCGTCGACGGTTCCTTTGAAGGAGACGGCTGCGCCGTCTCTCAGGCGT
>CABTYW010000012.1 GCA_902489135.1 uncultured Synergistaceae bacterium | reverse complement strand
GAGTTCAGACGTGTGCTCTTCCGATCTGGCGGAATGGAATGGCAGTCCTCGTCGGTAAGCTGACTGACTTTCGTTTCCGGCGACGCCAGCACCAAATCTTCCAGGGCGGCCGTTCCGATAAATTTGCCGTCGGAAATGACGAAGCAATGATAGACAAGATCTTTGCCCGGAGCGTCGCGGCGTATTTTCTCCAGAGCATCGGCAACGCTGTCGTCGGGCGACAGAATGACGCCGTTGGCGCTCATGATTTCACCTACGGAGTCCTCAGGCCACGGGTGCTTGGACTCAAGGAGCTGTTGCAGATTTTTTGGCAGCTTCTCCAGAAGTTCGCGGCCTTGAAGCGACGGCAGCGCCTCGAAGATGCCGGGCAGAACCGTTTCGGGCAGGGTGAGGAACAGACCGCGCAGCTCCGGTATTGAAGCGCAGCTCAGCAGCCTTTGAACTTCGCGGCGCGAGAGGCCTTGCATGAGTGCCGTCAGCCGCGGCGGACGCATGATACTGCACAGCGCCAGGCCGCATCGCGGCGGCATATGAATGACTTCTTCCTGAAGGATCTCTAGTGAGAGCCCTCGGACAATGGGGCGCGCCTCGTCCAGCTTGCCCTGTTGCAGCAGGGTTTTAAGCCGGGAACTGAATCCCATGCGCGGCGGCATAAATGATTTTCCTCCTTCGCGGAGGAGGCAGTCTTTTTCATGGCAGTCACCTCATAGAGTCATACGGCCGAGGAACAGCTGAGCCGTTTCAAAATAGACAATCAGACCGCACACGTCCACCACGGTGGTGATAAAGGGACCCGACATAATGGCGGGATCGATGCGAAGCAGCCGCGCCAAAAGCGGAAGCAGCGTTCCCGCGAGATTGCCCAGAAGCACCACCAGCATGACGCCCACGGCAACCGTCAATGCCACGGCCAGGCCCGTTTCCAGCGACCAGGCCCGTGCCATTCCCAGGACGCCGAGAGCGGCCCCCAGCAAGAGACCGGTCACGCACTCGCGAAGCAGAATGCGTCCCATGTCGTTCCAATGAATTTCGCCGATGGTCATGCCGCGGATCATCAGTGTGGCCGCTTGAGTTCCCGCGTTGCCTCCCGTGCCGATCAGCAACGGAACGAAAAAGGTCAGCGACACGATCCGCCCCGTCAGCGAAGAATAATGTTTCAGCACCGTTGACGTCAGCGCTTCGGTGAGAATGCAGATCACCAGCCAGATAAAGCGCTTGCCCGCCACCGTCGTAATGTTGGCGTCGAGGTATTCCTCGTCCACAGGCTCGACTCCGGCCATGCGCTCGTAGTCCTCGGTGGCTTCTTCTTCAACGACGTCGAGAATGTCGTCGAAGGTGATAATGCCTACAAGGCGATTTTCCCGGTCGACCACCGGCAGCGTGTGAAGGTCGTAGCGCGAGATCACCTGCGCCGCCTCTTCCTGATCGGCAACGGTGGTCACCGACACGGGCTCTCCGTTCATCACCTCAAGGATGGAGGCGTCGGGGCGGGCGAGAACCAGATCCTCCAGTTCGACGGCTCCCAAAAGGTGACGGGCCTCGTCGGTGACAAAGCACGTATAAATGGTCTCTTTATCATGAGCGGTGGCACGAATGCGCTCCACCGCCGTTTTAACGGACATGTGGGCTTTCAGGTCGATGTACTCCGCCGTCATAATGCGCCCGGCGCTGTCCTGCGGATAGCCCAGCAGCGCATCGGCAAGGCGGCGCTCCTGGGGCGACAGCTTCATGAGAAGCCGCTTTACCGTAATGGCGGGCAGTTCGTCGAAGAGTTCCGTGCGGTCGTCGTCGGACATCTCTTCAATCATTTCCGAAACTTCCTGGTCGGTAGCGTGAGCGAGAAAACGTTCCTGTTCGTCCAGACCGAGAAGCTCAAAGACTTCAACAGCCAAATCTTTCGGCAGAAGCCTGAAGTACAGTACCAACTTTGCCGGAGGCAGCCCCTCCAGTCCTTCGGCAATGTCCACAGGCTCCATGTCAGTCAGAAGCTCCTTCGCCTTATACAGGTGCTTCTGTTCCACGCAAACATTGATTTCCTGCATCAATTTGCGGTCTTTGGGCGACATCCATATCACTCCCCGTCGGCGATCCGGCCTGGGGAAAGAACTCAGAACGGCCGGACGCCCTTTGGATTTTTGCTTCTCCTTCGTAAAGGAACGCCATCTTCAGCGTGTTCCATTGGGATCTGACCGTCTCCTTTCTCTGAAAAATGGTCAGGCGCGTTTGAAATGTTGTCCTGCACCTTAACAATCATACACACTCGCAAAAAATCATTCAAGCGAAAAAACGTTTCAATGATCGTTCCGTTTCCGCCCGGAAAAATTTTCCTCCGCTCAAAAGCCGTGTTGCGGCCCTTGAACAAACACAAGGGAGAACGGATGTTCTCCGCTCTCCCCTGAATTTACAAAAAACGACGTTGGCCACAACCGCGTCGGCGCGGATCATCGCATCCCCTCTCCCCGCAGGGCTCGGGAGCGCGGCGCCGCGACGTCAGATACAGCGCGTAAATTCCTGCAGCACCCGCCCGCAGACCAGGCGATCGGAATCGCTGACTTTCATGGACAACTTGCGCGCCAGTTCCCGTTGGCGCTTCAAATGCTCCGCGTAATAGGCGCGCCCCTTCTCGGAAAGCTGAATTTTATAGCTTCGACGATCATTTTCGTTGCGGCACCGCTCCACCAGGCCCATGACCTGAAGACGGTCGATCATGACCGTCACCGTGCCGGTGGTGAGCTCCATGCGGTCGGCAATGTCTTTCATGCGGATATCCTTGTTGCGGCCGATAACGCAGATGGTGCGCAGCTGCGGCGCCGAGAGGCGCCCGAGCTTCGCCACCGAAGCTTCCCAGCCATAATAGCGTTCGCAGAATTCCACAAGAATGAACGTCAATTGTTCAAGCTCTTCTTCGCTGATCATAAGAGATATTCCGTCCCTTCAAAAAAATATCTTTCTCCTCGGGGCTTCCGTAATCCCGCCAGAAGCGATTTTATCACAATATTATTTGATTTTCATCTATCTTGTATCGCGTTTTTTCAAATTCAAAAAATATCGCTTTTAACATCAATGAGCATATTTTACAACTTTCGTTTCAATCTGAAAACATATAAAAAGATTAACGAATTCACAATTTAACATACATATTCAGTCCTTACCCTTAAAAAAAGTTTTTCCTCTTTTTTGACGGAAAGGATGGCTTTGAGCGTTCTCCGCCGATCCCGAAAAAAGAGAGCCTCGACGAAAGACGGGAGCTTTGCGGAGCATCCCGCGCTCCATTGACGCAGCTCTTTCGGACGCCCTCCATGTGACGATTTCGCAAAAAACGGGGATCCTGATCTTTCAAGGCAGCTTCGCGGAAAATTTCGGGCATTTCCAGTCTGTATCACATTCAAAAATCCGAAAAAAGTTTTTCGCTCCACTCCTTTTTGGACGTCCGCCGCAGGCTATTCAAAAAAACGTTCTGAATGAAGCCGCAACTTTCCCTTTTGAGGGCGGGATGAAGCTCCGCCGGGCCCCGCCCTTCCATCGAAGCTCACGGGCGCGGCAAAGAAGGCCGGGAGAGACCGCCGTTCTCGGCGGCTCGGCGCCCCCAAAAAATCATAGACTGCCGAAACGGCCGTATCGGCAACCATGCCCGTTTTGACGCTTTCCGCCATGCCGTGGCACCCGTCCCCCCTGCGCCGCCGAAGGTTTCAATCTCGCGGAGAGCGCGACAGAGCCGCTCCGATGCCCTCGAGGCGGCTCGTTTGTTGCCGCTGTCAAGCAGGAAAACGTCGGACCCTCGCAGAAAAAAAACGGAAAAAGTCCGAACGTCCCCATCTTTTGTCCTTTATGGCGCCGCCCCCTCCCTGCCGGCGATTGGAAAGATGCCGATGATGCGCGCCGAAACGTGCGCGAAAGTTTCGCTTCATTCAAAAAAATGGGGCTGACGGGCCAAGCGGCCGAACTTTATTTTTTGTTTCCCAAAAGATGCCTCTCCCCCTGCGGCGAAAAAAATGGCATAATGGATCGGCGTATCGAAAGCATGGTTTTCAGGGAAGGTGTCACTCATGAAAAAATTCGCCTCGCGCGCGGCGCTGCTGGCCTTTTTGCTCTTCACCGCCACCGTCGGTCGGCCGTGTACCGACACCCAACAGCCGCCCCGTCGCGCCGAGCTGCTTTTCGTCGGCGATCTCATGGCTCACGCGCCGCAGCTGACCGCCGCACGGAACAAAGAGGGCTACGACTTCACGCCCTCCTTTCAGTACGTCAAAGCACTGATCACTTCCGCCGACCTGGCCGTCGGCAATTTTGAGACCACTCTCGGCGGCAAGCAGCGCGGCTACACGGGGTATCCCTGTTTCAGCACGCCCGACCCATACGCCGACGCCCTCAAAGACGCGGGCTTCGGTGCGCTGACCACCGCCAACAACCACTGCATGGACCGCGGCATCACCGGCCTGTTCCGCACGCTTGAAGAGCTGCACAGGCGCGGATTTACCACCTTCGGCACCTATACCGCCTCCGACGACCGCGGGGTTCCGACGGCAGTAAGCGTTCAGGGCATCAAAGTGGTTTTTCTGTCGTGGACTTACGGCACCAACGGCATCGCCGTGCCGACCTCGCAGGACTGGGCGGTGGCGCAAAGCGCTTCGTGGGACGAGGTCAACGACGACCTGACCCGCGCCAAAGCTCTCAGCCCCGATTTCATCGTCGCCATGCCTCACATCGGCGTCGAATACGCGCTGACGCCGCCCCGCCAAGTGATCGCTTTCACCGAAAAGCTTCTGGCCGCCGGCGTCAACGCCGTGATCGCTTCCCATCCCCACGTCGTTCAGCCTGTGGAACTTCGCGTGGCCTCCGGCGACACGCCGGCGCTGATCGCCTGGTCCATGGGCAACTTCATCTCCAACCAGCGCACCCGTCCCCGGGACATGGGCGCCATTTTACGGATGACGCTCCTCAAAGACGAGGAAGGAACGCGCATCGTCGGCGCCGACGTCATTCCCACGTGGGTGCAGACTCGAACCAAAAAGGGCGCCCGCATTTCGCGGGTGCTGCCTCTGCAGACCGCGCTGAAAGACGCCAAAGCGCTTAAAATTACCGCCGCCGACCTCAAACGCCTGCGCGAAGCCCACAGGGATTTCACCGAACGCGTCCTCGGAGAAAAAATTCCGCTGGAAGAAGCTCAGTTGGCTTACCCGCTGAAAGCGTCCTCCCAGGATCTTTTTTCCACGGCGGCATTGGACGCTGCCGAGAAAAAGGCCGCAAAAAGGCGCGCCAAGCTTCTAAAAAACAAAAAGTGACACAGACGGACACTTCTCTATTCATCGGCTCGAACGCCGCGGCCAATAAAAACGCGGCGAAAGGTCGTTGAGTCAAAATCCTCTGACAACCCGCCGTGGTTTGCATAAAACCGAAGCGACAGAGAAGAAAAGACGTTCACATCGGCGGTTCTGCAATTTTCTCAGGGATGAGCCCCTGTAATCCGCTGAAGTCCTAGTTCATGAACATTCCGCCGAAACAGGACTGCCTTGGGCATTTACTTATTGACATTAAAAAAATATGAATATAATATTAAAAGACGTCCAGGTTCCGCGCAGGAAGCCGGTGCAAATCCGACACAGCCCACGCTACGGTAAGGATGACGAAGGAAGCCGATGCCACGGTTTCGGCCGGAAGGCGCTTCCCGAGGATGACTCCAAGTCCGGATATTGAACGGAACCGGTGGGAAGAGCTCCCTTCGAGGGCGGGGAGCTCTTCTGAAAGCTTCATCGGTACGCCCTGAGGGGCGTTTTTTTATGCCCCGAGGAAAGGATGGTAGGAGATGCTTTACAAGAGGACCGCGGCAATTGCTCTTTCCATGGCACTTCTGTCGCCGGCCGCCGCGTTGGCCGCCGGACGGGGCATGGAAGGACATGGGAACGTGCAGGAACTCCAGCGAGTGGAAGTCACCGGCTCGAGACTGGCGGAGGAGATCGCGGATGTGCCTGCTCCGGCGTACATCGTCACGAGAGAGGACATCGACAGAAGCGGAGCCAGAAACGCCCAGGAAGTTCTGAACCGAATTCCCGGCGTCGTGGGGCTTTACGGCAGCTCGACCATGGCCTTGGACAAAGGCATTTCCGTCAGAGGCGTCACTTCCGAGGTGCTGCTGCTGGTTGACGGAATTCCCTTTATGGGGGCCAATTACGGCGTCGGGATCGCGCTGGGATCTCCCTTCGACCTGAGGACCATTCCCGTAGACGCCATTGACAGAATAGAGGTCGTCAAGGGAGCGAGTTCCGCCATTTACGGCTCCAACGCGGCCGGCGGAGTGATCAACGTGATCACGCGCAAGGGCGCTGAAAAATCTTCCGCTTCGCTCAAAGCCGAGGTCGGCAGCAATGGATGGTTCCGCGGCGCATTTCGCGGCACGGCGGTCATGAGCGATGATCTCAAGGTCACGCTGGGCTATACCAGGACCCAAGAGACCGACAATGTAAAATTGCGCCTCGTCAACCCGGCAACGGATTCATATGATTACGCCAGGGACTACCGCGGCAACGATTACGTCTTGAACATCCAAAAGGGCTGTTGGTCTTTCCTGGGCGAAGCGGGCGACTACCATTCCCAATGGGATTACACCAACAGCTACAGCCACGTGCTGGAGCATGACCGACAGAAAAACAAATACGCCCGCGCCTCTCTCAACTACGCCGACGGCACGAACACGGGGCGCATCTATCACAGCTCCAACAAACGCGACGTCTTCGATTCGGCCGGCGAGACCGACTACAGGGACAAAGCCTGGGGAGCCACCTTCAACCGCCGGCAGACGCTCGGAAAGGTTCCGTTCCTCTGGGGCCTCGACTGGCGGCAGGAAAAGGCTCAATACGAAAACAAAGACAACCCCTGGGGCAACAACAAGCCCTACGACCTCAAGCGCAACGGCTTGGCGCCCTATGCGGAGGCGACGCTGCTGCTGGGAGAGGCCAACCTTGACCTCGGCCTTCGCTACGAGTACTGGGATGTGGACGACGGAGACAACGTGAAAGAATTGATCCCTCGTATCTCGCTGAACTGGGAAAGCCCCACCGGCCTTCTGTGGTACGCCACCGCCGGGAGACACTTCTCCATGCCCAGCTTTTACCAGATGTTCTACGCCGATTCCTCGGGATATTCCATTCCCAACCCCAATTTGAAGTCGGAGCAGGGCTGGACCTATGACGTGGGCGTCAAGGGAGAAAAAGCCGAAAATCCGTGGAACCTGGGACTCTTCTATATGGACCTGAAGGACAAGATAAAGTACCAATCCGATCCGATAACATATATCGGCCAGTATATGAACGTCGACAAGTACCGCGCCTGGGGCATCGAGGGACGGATCACCTTCAACATCGACGACCACTGGAGCTACACCCAGGGGATCAGCTGGATCAAAGCCGAAGAGAAAAAAGGAGACGGCGGCAGCTGGACGCGCAGCGACGACCCGCGCTGGGATCTGGCCGGCTTCCTTAATTACGTCAACGGGCCGTGGACAGGAGAGGTCGCCATGCACTATTACGCCGACAGACGGCTTACTTCCGCCGCTTACGATGACAACGACATCTTCATGGTCAACGCCTCGCTGGGCTGGAAGCGGAACGAGTTCACGCTCAAAGCCGCCGTCAACAACATTTTCGACAAGGAATATGTCATCACCAACAGCGGGTACCTTGTTCCCGAGCGACGGTTCATCCTCTCCTGCGAATATAATTTCTAACTGAAATAAAAATGCATGGCGTCTTCACCGAAAGGGCCGCGGGACAGTTCCCGCGGCCCTTTCGCTATTTGAGCAGCTTTTTCAGGGCGCCCAGAGATCTTCCGTAATCGCCTTCGAACACCTCCAGAGTGGCGACTCGCTCTCTGCCGTCGTCGGCGGCATTCATCAAGAACTTGAAAATGCCGCGGTCCAAGTATGAAAGATCCACGTGATCCTCGCCGTCGGGGCGAACGCCGTGGATGTGGACGACCCGGGCGGCGGCCATGTATTTCGTGATTCTTGCCCTGACGTCATAGCCGTACTTCACAAGATGTCCCACGTCAAGACAGACGGAGAGCCCCGCCCCCTTGACAACGTCGAAGATGAGATCGAAATCGAAGTCCAACGTTTCAACGCAAATCCGATCTCTGTTCTCGACGCCGGCGGCGAGGCGCCCGGCGGACCGACGGGTCAGATCGCGCCACCGCTCCATGTCGGAGCTGGGAAGCGGGCCGCGCCGTTCGCCGCAGAAATGAACGATCCACGCGAAAGGGTCAAGGGGGGCGCAGAGCTCCATGAGCCTCAGTGCCGAATCCTCGGCCTCCGTCCGCTCTTTCATGTCCGCAGAGGCGCAAATATCCTGCGCCAAGTGAACCGTGCAGGTCATGCCCAGTTCTCGGCACAGGGCGGAAAGTCGGCCTATTTCATCAGGCGTCGGAATGTTCGAAGCTTCGGGGGTGTCAAACAGCACCAGTTCCATATCGCTTACGTCCGCGGCAAGGACGCGCAGGTTATCCCCACGTGAACCCCGAACCACCCAGGAGGTTCCGCCAAAACGGAGGCGGTTCATCGGAGCCTGAAGACGAAGGGGACGCGCACGCGCGCGCAGAGCCGTCCGCCGAAACGCCATTGTCTGACGGCGCGCATGGCGCTCGCGTCAAGGCGCGCGAAGCCGCTTGAGACTTCCACCTCCGCCGCAGTGACAGCTCCCTTTTCAACGGCAACGATAATTTTAACCGTCCCCTCCTCGCCGCGTTTGCGCGAAAAAGCCGGATAATCCGGTGTAATCATCTTGAGCACCGCAAGCGTGCCGACGTCGACCGTTTGGCCTGAGCCGCCTGCCTGAGAAGCGCTGCCGCCGCTGCCGGCCGGCGCGGAAGGAGCGTCGTCGGACGGGGCGGAAGGAGCGGGCGAGGCCGACGGAAGCGAAGGCGTTACAGGGGCTTTCGTGACTTTCGACGCTTTCGCCTGCCGAAGGTGACGAACAGCGGGCTTTTTGTCCGCAAGCGTCGCGCTGCGCCCCTCGGCCTTCCGCTCAGGGCGCTCCCTGACCGGCGCCTCCGTCCGCATGACCTCGGGAGCGGCATCACCGCCGCCGAAGGCGGACCTTCGCGCCACAAAACTGACTTTCATAATAGGGGGGTCAGGCATTGCCTCGGTGAAGCACGGCACACCGAACAGAACCGCGGCATGAAACGCAAGGCTCCAGGCCATGGCAAAGCGCCAGACGCCGCATCTCCGAGGTCTCATGGTCCGTCGCTCTGCATCAGCAATCCGGCTTCCGTGACGCCCTGAGCGTACAAAACGGCAAGCACCTGCGAAACGCGGCCGTAAGAGGCGTTTTTATCGCCGGCAAGGACGACGCCGCGACCTTTAACGCTTTGAGCAAGTGTTCCCAGCTCCGCATCGGTCACACTTTCGCCGTTCCAGAGCACCGATCCGTCCCCGGCAATCGTCACCGTGGCGACCGCCTCCGAATGACCGCCGCGAATGTCGGCGTGGGGAAGATCCACGGAGATCCGGCCGTTGACGAATGAGGCCGTAAGGACAAAGAAAATGACGAGCATGAACATGACATCAATGAGAGGCGTAATGTCCAGCCCGGCGGAGCGGCGCCGTCTATCTCGTCTCATGTTCCCTCCCGAAATGTCGGCGCAGCAGATAATCTCCGCCGCGTTCAAGCATCTCTTCAACGCTGTCGATGCGCAACATGAAAAGACCGTGCATGAATATTGCGGGTATAGCCACCACGAGCCCCGCCACAGTGGTAAAGAGCGCTTTCCAAAGGCCTCCCGTCACGGCCGTCTCGCTGATCCCGCTGCTCAGATGGAGGGACCGAAACATTTCCACTTCGCCGAGAACGGTGCCAAGAAGTCCCAGCAGCGGAGCCAGCTTTCCCACCAATTCGAGGACAAAAACGTTCTTCTCCCAGCGGTAAATTTCTTTGCGGATCTCCTGCTCCACAAGCAGGCGCATCTCCTCCCGCCCCAAGTTCCAGTGGGAGAGCGCCGCGCGGAAGAGTCTGTGCATGGAGCTGTCGCCCGAGGCCGACACCCGCAGCGCCGCCTCTTCACCGCCCGAGGACAAGGCCCTGCTGAATTCAGCCTCCAGTTTTTCGGGATCGGCGGAAGCGCGGCAGAAAAAAACCGCCCGTTCGATGCAGACCGCCAGAGCCAGAACGGACAGGGCGGCGATCACCCACATAATATGGCCGCCCAATTTCATGTATTCAAGCATTCACATTCCCTCCAATCCGCATTGCCGACGGTGCTCCCGCCCGGATCCATCTTTCGCGCTCCCCGAAAAAGGAAAAACTCGAGCGTATGGCCGTTTTACCCCTTCGGGCGCTTCATTATTCCTGACGTTCCTTCATGCCGTTTCATAAAATCTGCTTCACAGCCGCTCCAAAAGCCCCCTCAACGAAGACCGAAGAGCCCGCTCTCATTGTTCAGGTCATTGCCGCAAAGCCAAAGGGCGCATGACCGCCGTACGGCCATACGCTCCCGGAACCGGGACGACGAATTTGTCAATCTCACAATCGGTTCGAAAAAACGCCCATGCTCTTCAGCCGCGGCGTTCCCTCAGCAGCCAGAGGAAAAAAACCGAGCCGGCGCATGACGTGAGAATACCCACCGGTACCTCCTCCGGCGCCCAGAGCGTTCTGGCGACCGTATCGCAGAGCACCAGAAAGGCCCCGCCGAAAAACGACGACGCCAGCGTGAGATGCCGATGCTCCTCGCCGATAATTTTCCTGCAAATATGCGGGGCCATAAGGCCGACGAAAGCAATGGGACCGCAGGTCGCCACGTTGACGCCGACCGCAAGGGAAACCATCACAAAAAGCAACTTGCGCAACCTCGCCACGGCAACGCCGCGGCCTGCGGCAATTTCCTCGCCGCAGACCAAGAGATCCAGTTCGCGCGAAGAGACCAGCGCCGTCACCATCACGACAACCAACGCCGGCAACGTTCCCCAGACTGAAGAGAAGCCGACGGTCTGGATGCCGCCCATCGACCAGCGCATCATTCGAAACGTGTGGGAAGATCCGCCGGAATACTGGACAATCATAGTAGCGCTGCCGAACAGGAAACTCATGGCGATCCCCGCCAGCAGCAGCGTGCTTTCGGACAAACCGCCGCGCTTGACGAAACCTGCCAGGTAAATGGCGAACGTGGCAAACAGAGCGCCTGCGAAGGACGCCAGCGAAAGTCCCGAAATGCCCCATAGGGAGACAGCCAGGCCGAACCGTATGGAGAGCACGGCTCCCAAGGCCGCGCCCGACGAAACGCCCAGCATATCCGGCGAAGCCAAAGGATTGTGAAAAAGCGCCTGGAACATAAGGCCGCAGACGGCCAGCGTTGAGCCCGTGATCCACCCCAGCAGCACCCGGGGAATGCGAAGCTCCCACAGCACGCGCGCCGCCCCTGACGCAGGATCGTCGAAGAGCGCTGAAAAGGGAACGTTTATGGCCCCGACAAAGGGTGAAAGGACCGCCACGGTCAAAGAGAACAAAAACAGAAGCGGCAGCGCCCGGCGTTTCATATCATGAGCCCTCGCGGCGCGACATAACGGGAACCGCCGGAAGACATGAAAATTTCAAAATCCGTGTCGAAAATATCATGCAGCAGCTCCCTGTCGAGCAATTCTCCGCCGGCGCCGTGCCATGCCACTGCGCCGTCTTTAAGGGCAACGGCCGACGTGGCGGCGTGCAGGGCAAGGTTCACGTCGTGAGTAACCATGAGAACCGTTTTGCCCTGCTCCCTGTTAACTTTTTCTATCAGCGCCAGCGTCTCGGCCCGGTGCTTGTAGTCGAGAAAACTCGTCGGCTCGTCTAGGAACAGCATGTCGGTGCCCTGGGCCAGGGCCGCGGCGATGAGCGAACGTTGCCTTTCGCCGCCGCTCAGACTGTTCAACTTTCTGTGGGCGAGATCGGCCACGCCCGAGATCTCAAGTGCGGACCGCACCGCCCGCTCGTCGGCCCCGGAGGCGCCTCCTGCGGCCGTATGCCACGGATAGCGCGACATGCGCGCGAACTCCCGCACCGTGAACGGCAACAAATCGGTCCCCGTCTGATGCACCCAGGCGATGCGCCGCCCCAGAACACGGCTCTTCATGGACGGCAGCGACACGCCCTCCAACAGGACCTCGCCGCTGAAACCGCGAAGCAGACCACCGACGCATTTAAGCAGCGTACTCTTGCCTGCCCCGTTGGGGCCCACAATGCAGAGACAATCGCCCTTGCGGGCCGAGAAAGACACCCCGTCAAGGATTGTCCTGCCGGCAACGGCATACGTCAGTCCTCTGACCTCAAAAAAAGCGCCGCTCACCACCGGGCCTCCGGATGCAGCGCCTTCGCAAAAGACAGCGCGATACGCCCCACTCGCGGGCCCGGACGCAGATACACCGTACCGTCAAGGATCACCACGCGCCCCATCCCTACAGCGCTCACCCCCGGGCCGCGCATCCACTGCTCTCTCAGATTTTTTTTATTAAAGATCCTGTCCACGTCCGTATTTTCCATTGAGTGATAGAACTCGGGCTCTCCCACAATATCGATGATCACTTCCGGATCCATGACCATCAGCCCTTCCGAAGAAATCCGGGGATACTCGGCGTGCGAAGGCGGCACGACATTGACGCCGCCGGCCGCCTCCAGCAGTTCGTTGTAAAAAGTGCGCCGTCCCGCCGCGTAAAAAACATGCACCTGCGGCTCCGCAAGCTCGCGGGATACCGACAGCACGACGCGCCGCCGCGGCAGCCCCTCGACTTTGGCGCGCACGGCATCCACATCGGCCTTCATCTTCGCGACAAGCACCGCAGCACGCTTTTCAGCACCGCATACCCTGCCCACATCAAAAATGGACCTGTACATCGAGGCCAAAGTGTCCTGCATAATAAAAACGCAGGGGATTTTGAGCTTGTCGAGGTCGTCTTTGTATCGCAAATGTATATCGGAAAGCACCAAAAGATCAACCTTCATGGCAATGACTTTTTCGAGGCTTATCTCAGCAAAGCCCCCGATTTTCGGCTTTTTGCGTACCTCGGGCGGATAGTCACAGAAGTCGGTTACGCCAACCACACGATCTTCCTGTCCCAGAGCATAAAGGATCTCCGTGCCCACAGGCGACATGGAGACGATGCGTTTCGGACAGGCACGGAGCGGCGCAGCCAAAAGGACAGAAGCCGCAACCAGGACAATTAAAAGGCGGCGCGCCAACTTTCTCAAGATGAAAACTCCTTTATAAAACGAAAGGGAGCCCTTGCAGGCTCCCGCAAAATACCCGGAGGACGATAACGCCCGCGCATGTAATCCTCCTGATTTTCACCGTATCATAAATTTTCCCCCCGCGTGCACTCCCTCCGGGGGCTTCTTCGCAGAATATCCCTGTTCAGCTTTGCTCATTCTACCTCACGGGCACCATTTTAGCAAAATTATAATCACGGGGCTGAGCAACGCCCGGACACCTTCAATGTCATTGCGCTCGGCACGAAGCCTTCTTAAAAAATATTGTCCTTATTTTTTACTTGATCCTTATACTGTTTCGATCGAAATTTCGGCGCCAAACCCTGTGAAAATTGCGGCTTCAAGTGACGCGCTCTCACCTTTCATCGGCGTTCCGTGCAGCTGCGGACTGCGCGCCTTCAAACCTTTCCGCCGCCCTTGCCGGCCCGCGCCGCCTTCCTCCGCCGAAGTGATTTCCGATAAAACGAAAAATTTTCTCTCAAACGCAAGATCGGCAAATGATAAGGCAGAATAAACTGCGCAAGGTGCAAAGAAACATAAACATGACATGAATTGCTTCTTTGTGATTAGAACAAAATCACGGCCGGCCATTTCGAAAGTAAAAAATCAAGTCGAAGGGAATTGCCGGGTAAAGGACAAATTAAAAACTGGCGTACAGCCGTACAGAAGAAACATTGAACGCCCCGTCGAAGGTCAAAACCGCTAGGTTGGCTCACAATGCCCCATATTAAGTACAGCAAACAGCGCCACGGCAACCGAAGATAAGGTTGCAGCTGGGGAGGTTACTGCCTTTCGCCACGTTGCACTCCATAGGCTCCGGTTCAAAGACGGTGCTTTCGAAACCGTCATGATTGAGCGCTGCCATAGATCAAGCTGCGCAGAGGAAACACTCTGCAAGAAGATCTTGTTGGCGTTTCGGTGCGACGCAGAGCGGACATTACCGCGGATCTTGTGAGCGGCAAACTCTCACTTCGCTCCAAGAGAGCCGACATTCATGTTGAAAATCAGTCTAATCTTTCTTTCAAGAACTCTCTGTTTATCCGGTAGATTTATTATGTATCCATGCTGAAGCTCGAAGTCACGAATATATGAATACTGCCGTTTCCGCAGCAATTGCCGTCAACGATGACAACCGACGCAAGGCAGGGCTCAGGAAAGATCGAAAGAAGGCCGATCCCGTTGGAGCAATTCCTTACAACGACTCAAAAGCCACGCTCCGGATGCCGTGTAGCCTATCGTCGGCGATAAATGCCTCGGCATGCTAGAGGGGACAAGCAGGATATTTTTCAAAAAAATATAAACGCTGTATATGTAATTTTGCCGCAACATTTTCACCCAGCGCCCATTCCGGAACTAGCGGCAAAAATGCTCAGGGTGGTTCACACTCCGAAAGTCAAAAACTTGCGCGATAAAACCCAACCCGCTGAGACGAAGTTACAGCCCCTGCCTCCAAAAACGAGACAGAATATTGATGACGGTGTGAACGAACCGCCGATTTTCCATTGAAGCATCGGACTCCCATGCACACCCACAGCGTCATTGAGCGAAAGAAAGGAGGCATTGAGCCCCACACTCGCGTAAAGACTGCATTTCTGGAAAAATATCCGCCTTGATGCTGTTCTGGGCCTTGCCGCTGATGCACAAAGAGGAAACAAGAAATACAGCAACTTGAATCATCTGAAAGCGCGGTCTCTCTTACTCCATGCCGCCATCGCAGGGCAACACCATTTTCTGAAAGACTGCAAGACGATTTACGCATAATTCTTGACACTGACACAGGTGTTCCGCGTTTAAAAAGAATTTCTACGCGAAACCAGACCTGTCAAGAAATGCAGACGGCAAAAGCACGCTAAGGACTATCCGCCCTTGCTAGTGGACCTCTGCCAAACTTTGAATGTAATCAATATATACATTCGCCATCTGACAAATTGAAGTGAGAGACACACTTTCATCCGCTTGGTAACCGCGCTGGTGCTCTCCCGGCCCCATGATGACAAAAGGCACGCCCAACACAGGGATCAGCCGAGAAGCGTCGGTAAACGTGTGAATGCCGATCTCCTCATACGGCAAACCGCGCCGGAGAAAAATCTGGCGAATCCTCTTCACCATATCGGCCTTGCCGTTCATGCCAACCGGAGGCTGCAGATTGAACGAATCGATCGAGATCGACAGCCGCGGCTCTTCTTGCTCCATACCGCATGTAATCTCTTTAACCTCTTGCATCAGTGCGTCGTAGTTCGTCTTGGGAAGAATGCGAATATCCAGCGTCCCCACCGCAACGGGAGGCAGGGCATTGGGCGCCGTACCGGCACTCAGTTCCGTGATCTCACAAGTGCTGTGTCCCAGAAGACGATGGGCTCGTTCGTCGGCAAAAAGCTGGCGGATACGTCGTGCAATTTCCAAAAAGCCTTCCAGCGCACTGACGCCCTGATCGGGCAGGGCGCTGTGGCATGACTGACCGTGTACGGTAAGACGCAGCCACAGCGCGCCTTTTTCGGCCAAGCCGACCTTCATTGTCGTGGGTTCGGCAATGATGATCTCGTTCATGTCGTCCATCAGGCCACTGCGCAGCAGAGCACCGGCGCCAATGCCGTTAATCTCTTCGTCGGCCGAGAAGCAGAGATGAAGGTTAACCGGAAGCTCCATGCCGGATTCGATCAAGGTCAGTGCCGCCATCAGGATCGAGGTGAGGCCGCCTTTCATGTTCATCGCGCCAAGACCGAAAACCTCATCGCCCTCCACGTCGGCACCAAAAGGCGAATGCCGCCACACTTGAGGATTCCCCAATCCGACAGTGTCCATATGCCCCACAAGAGCAAGGTTAAAGGAACTCTTTCCGGATAGAGAAATTTTCAGTGAAGCTCGATTGTGCCCATGGTCAAGCATGTGGAATTTAATTTTATTTTTGGGAAAGAGCGAAAGAATATATTTGGCACAATCCATTTCATCTCCGGCCGGCAGAGCCGTGCGAATGCGAAGCAATGACTGAATAATTTGAAGAGCCCTCTCGGGCGAGACGTGCAAACTTTCCATTTCGGCGCCTCCGTTAATTTAAGGACAAATTATGTTTTTAAGTATAACTCATACAGCACCATATTTTAAAAAATATATGCCAAAAAGCCTAACATTTTACAATCATAAAGATAAATATCAAAGGATTAATTTTTCGAAAAATTCTTGAAAATATCTAGTTAATTGACTGCTTTTACAATTTCTTTTATGTATAGACACATAAAATATATGATATATATTCTATATTTAAAACCCTCTAAACAGAAAATCATGCCATTCTATATGCGGTTTCTTTTAGCAATGCAGCCGCAGGCACGGCAAATTCGTTAACTTCTCTTCCATTTCAATAACATAAAAAATAGAAAATGCCCATAATATCACTCTTTCCACAGTGATATTATGGGCAAAAACTAATCGCTGGGGTTGCACTTAAAGCGGATTGATTTCAATATGGCGAGACAAAAAACTCAGCTTCACGAGAATTTTGCACAACCCACGCCAATCGTTCCCTATTGGTCATCGACATCATCGACAAGGGCCACTGCGCGGATAGGAGAGCCCGATCCGTCACGAATTCTCAGAGGCAGTCCAAAGTAGAGAAAACGTTTATTAACCACCTTATCAAGATTGCAGAGATTTTCCGTATTGGTCATATTGTATTCACCACAAACCAGATGCCCTGAAAAATTCAAATCTTGGGGGTGGTCGATGGCCGGAGTATCTACGCCGACGTTGACGACACCCTTTTCGGCAATCCAGCGCGCGGCTTCATAACTCAGTCCTGTATAGGTGGTCTGCCATTTGTCCGTGCCAAAATTTGCGTCGAAGTGCCCTGTGTAGAGCAGGAGAATATCGCCTTCGCGAATCTCCTGTCCGGACTTTCTCAGGGCGTTCTCAAGATCATCGGGCTGGATGCTTCTGCACGCGGGGACGAAACTGACGTCAATGCAAACAGCACTGCCCCAAAAGTAATCAAGAGACATTTTATCGATGGTGGTCCCGGAGGGCTTAAACTCCCAAATCCCATCGGAGTGAGTGCCGCAGTGCTCGCTCAATAAGAGGTTTCGAGCGGAAAAACCGAGGACCTTGCTGCCCGTATCTTTCATATTCTGCTCATGAGTCATGTTGGTCATGATAAAAGTCTTTTGGTGCATAGGGAATACAGACATCCCCTGAAATATTTCCTGAGAAAGATCAACCAGATGCATTGCATTTCCTCCCTGCAAAGTCACACCAAGGGCAAACGCGAGGGCGCCGCAAGGCAGACAACGCCGGTTATCCAGCCCTTTCGCCACAATCTACGTTCTTTCGAAGTTTGCTTTATCTCTCCTGCGCTTCGCCATCAATGGGCGGGAGAATCTGAAAACTCTCGACATCGATGAGCCCCTTGTCGGAAATTTTCCATTTTCGGCTGGTAGAAAGCCCTAAAAATGAAAGATGCATGAAAGGCTCATGCAGCGTGCAGGACAGTTGATTTTTTGCCGTTTCCGAAAGGTGCTGAATGCTTCGGGCCATCTCCGCCCCCGTCTTTTCGTCAGATATGAGTCCGCCAACGGGCAGGCGCAGTTCGTCGATGACTTTTCCATGATGAGAAATGGCAATGCCTCCGCCCATCTCAATCACGCGATTGGCTGCAGCAACCATGTCTTCGTGCGAAGCTCCCATAACCAGCAGATTGTGTGTGTCGTGGGAGATACTCTCAGCGATGGCTCCCTGCTTAATGCCGAAACCGCTGACAAAGGCTTTGCCGATATTTCCGTTGCGACCGTAGCGCTCAACGCAGCAGATGTAAAGGACATCGTTTTTTGTATCGCAGCTCACCACGCCTCCATGAGTGACAAGGGGAGCCTTCAACGTCCCAGTCAGATTTTGATCGGGAATAGTCACGATACAGTTCCCTGTCACTTGAGATTCATTGCTTCGGATCTCGAGATCCGCCTTCTGAAGCGGTGCTCTCTTCACCGAATTTTTGACGCTGTCAGGATAAGTGTAGGAAGGAAAATCATCCAGACACTTCCCTTTATGCGCGCGCAGCCTCCCCTCAATGAACACGGCCTCAACTTCCATGTTGTAGAGATCGTTCAAAACCGCTATATCGGCAAGCCGTCCAGGAGCGAGAGCCCCGCGGTCATCCATTCTGAAGTAAGTCGCGGGGTTAATGGTGGCCATCTGAATGGCTTCGACGGGATCAACCCCCTGACGGATCGTCCGCCGGATAATGTCGTTCATGTGTCCCAAGCTCTGAAGATCGGCAGCGACCATGTCGTCCGTCGCCAAAATGCAGTGCCGCGAGTCCAGCCCCTCTTCAGTAACGGCCTTGATGCACTCGGCCATATTCTTCTGAGTGGAACCTTCCCTCATGAAGACAAATACCCCCTGACGCAGCTTCTCTATGCATTCATCCTTCGTCGTCGTTTCATGGCAGGACGTCCGGCCACCGGCAACCAAAATATGCGCCGCCAGTTCGGCGCCCTTTAATTCCGGAGCGTTGCCGTCCACGGTCATGTTGCGTTCGACGGCGTAGCTGCTGGAAGCCATCAGGTCTGCAATAACATCGGGGGTATGATGATAAACGTGCCTTGCATTCGAAAAACCTTGAATTTCCCCAATTCCGATAATGTGAGACTGACTTAACAGTTCCTCCATATCTTTAGAAGACACGTCGGCGCCGGCAGTCTCAAGAACCGGAGAATCCGGAACAAGACAGGGAACGACGAGATAGACATGATTGGGAACAGTTGCAGCCTCTTCAGCCATGGCTTTCATTCCAACGAGGCCGAGGGCATTGCCGATCTCGTGAGGATCGGCAACCAGCGTCGTTGTTCCCGAGGGAATGGAAAGTCTGGAGAACTCGGTGATCGTGAGCATACTGCTCTCAAAATGCATATGGGAATCAATGAAGCCGGGGGTTAAAAAACGTCCTGAAACGTCAACTGAAACGGTATTCGCCCCAATGAGAGAAGTGCAGTCTCCGACCATTAAAATATAACGTCCCTTGACAGCAACGTCGGCTTTGTAGGTCTCTCGAGTCAGGGTATTCACAACAGTGCCCCCGAGGAGAATCAGATCGGCATACCCTTCGTCGGACATCAGGGCGTCAACCATTGTGCGGTATTCCATGCTCCTTCTCGTGGATTCGATCCTATTCAAGAACATTTCACCCTCTCATACACGGAACACGGAATCATTTAATCTGCACCACGTCGATGGTGTCAACAATGCCTACAATTGCCGTATCAATAGGAGAAGCCGGCGCCGCGACAGCGTTTCTCGCAGCAGCCCCGCTGACGCACAGGACGAGCTCCCCTACTCCCGCGCCAACTGTATCAACAGCTACGCGGGCTTCCCCGAAAGTCTTGAGATCCTTATTTTGAATCCGAACGACCATGAGCTTGCAACCTCTCAGCGAGTCGCTCTTTTTCGTGGACACTACAGTTCCTATAACCTGAGCCAACTGCATATCAAGATGTCCTCCTGTCGTCTTCTTTAGAGGCACAAAAATTTACTCCCTTGGACGCAGCCACGCTTTTTGCCTCGTCAGTCACGATGGCATTCCCGGGCAAAGCAAAGGTCGTTCCGGAAGGGAGTCTCCGAACATCCTGACTGGTCACGACGGGTCTCCCATCCCCTCGGCACAAAACAAGCTCGGGCATTTTTTCCGCAGCCTTCAGGGGATGGGATATTGCGCGCCCTCCCAACATTTCCCTTAGAAACGGCACACAGTCTTCCGAGGCAACGAAATGTGCACCGAAACTCTCGAGCCGCTCTCGGTACGCCGAATAAACATCAGCAAGTTCCGCGCTCTGGGAAGGGGACGAAAAGACCCCGCTGACGTCGGCAAGAACAGCCATACCACGCCATAAAGCCTCAATAACGGCTTGAGTTCCCGAATCTTCATCGAGGCCAAGGTAAATCCGGGCAAGAGTCCTTCTGTCAAGCACGGTGAGAACGGCGTCGACCGCGTCAAGTAGCCCATCGGGCAAGTCACTTTCCAGATCGTGAAATCTCAAGGTTTTGCGGGCTGTCCATCTCGACGAAGACAACGCGGAAGGCGCAACGACATCAAGGATACAGCCCAAGCGCCACAAAGAGGAAAGTGCCATCAGAGCCCGCCTTGCCGCGCGAAGGGAACGGGGTAAGACAACGAGCAGACGACGCCCTGCAAGTTCGCCGTTTGAGGCTGCTATGGAAGCCCTCGCTTTTTGCCTTTTGATCTGTTCTAAAATGCTTTCCCCTTGCAGGATCGACGGCATTGAAGTTCCTCCTTCCCTATTGGACGCGAAAGCGCTTAATGAAAAACATCTCGCCCGTCTGTCGTCGGAAACTTCAACGACGCCGCGGACAACTCAAAGCAACTGCCGCTTAGGCCTGAGTCTGAGCAAGGATGACGCGCTCCACCTCAGCATGGGGACGAGGAATGACATGGACAGAAACAACCTCACCGACAGCCCGTGCCGCCGTTGCGCCGGCATCGACAGCCGCCTTTACAGCTCCGACATCACCGCGAACCATTACGGTCACAAGGCCGAAACCGATTTTTTCATAGCCTTCAATGGTCACACTGGCAGCTTTCACCATCGCATCGGCAGCCTCAATTGCGCCTACAAGTCCTTTTGTCTCCACCAATCCCAAAGCCATCGAATCCGCCATTTTCTTATTCCTCCTATGTTCGTCAATCAAGTTGTCACTCATGATCGCTCATTGCTGAGCTACCTGTTTCCGTCCTCTGGAACAAAAATTACCATAAATGGGAACAGCGTGCCGTCTGCCGCGCTCTCATCTTTACATCGCATCCCCGTTCCTTCGTTGGACCGTTCTCAGTTCTGACAACGGCTCCATAGACGATTGAGTTCCACGTCCGGACGGGCAATGACCCGGGCCACAAATACCTTTCCGATCCGTTCGGCCGCGACCTTTGCAGCATCGAGCGCAGATTGAACTGAAGCGACATCACCTTCGAACCGGACTGTCAGGGCGATGGCCTTTCCGACGCCAATCACCTTTTCGCAGCCCAGAAATTGCACGTCTGCCGCTTTAAGCGCCGCGTCAAGCGCAGCCATTGCCGTCGTAAGACCCAGCACTTCAATGAGGCCAAGCGCTTTATTCATCGTCCAATTCCCTTTTTCGCCACTTTGGCGAGCTCGGCCAGTTCAGTGATTTTCTTCGGGAAGGGCCTCGCCACCGCTCCGTCCCGTCCTCTGCACGTCCGTTGGCTCAAGATTTCTTCCATCACACATTTTGTCCGATCAGAAAAATCACGGGGAGGCGCGGCACAAGACCGGTGTCCGCCGGGTTCTCTTCGGGTAAGAGTCCGCAAACGCTCTTCATCATCGGGAGCGAGGCGCGACTTGCAGCTTGAGCTCTCACAGGAAGGCCGGTTGTCCAACGGCAACTCCATGCTCAACGCCAAACGCCTGGAAAGCTCCGCCATGACTTGCCGCACCAGTTCGTTAGCCATCTCACTTGCTCACTCCTCCCTGTCATAAAAGTTTCTCCACGTCGGGCATAGGATTGGGGATGACATTTGCCGCCACGACCTGGGCAAGACGAGAGGCCGCGCGGGCACCGCTCTCAACGGCTGCCGTCACAGACGCGACGTCGCCTTTCACCACTGCCGCCACTATCCCCGATCCAACGACGTTCAAAGCAATCAAGCGAATGTTGGACGTCTTCAACATCACGTCGGCGGCTTCAATGGCGCCAATCAAGCTCCGTGTTTCAACACTCCCCAAGGCTTCCTGCATCGATAGCGCCTCCTAGCAACGGCCCGGATTTTCCGTAAAATATTTGTCTATTGAGCTCCGGACCTGGTCAAAACATGGAATAACAGCCGCCTTGTACAGGGGAGATTTGTCGCCCAGAGGCTTCGTCGCATCAAGCCCCATCTTGTCCGAAATTCCTCGCTCCATATGGGAAGCTTCCAGCGGCGATCCCAGCGCTCCATTCACGACGACAAGGTCTTGAGAAGCCTGAAAGCGGGAAGCTATGGCCGCCTCAACGGCGTCATTGTCGTAAATATCCACGTCGTCGTCCACGACCACCACGTGCTTTACATCTTTATAGGCTCCCAGAACACCGAGTATGGCGCTCTTTCCGTCGCCTGGAGCCCGTTTTTTGATGGAAACAACGGCGTGAAGTCGACATCCGCCGCCGACAGTCAGGTTGATATCCTGCACATCCACAGTATGGGCAAGGGCGGAGAACAGCTCCGCCTCCTTGATCATGCCGTAGGCCAAATGCTCTTCTCTGCAAGGAAAAGCATGTTGGAAAATTGGAGAATTGCGGTGGGTGACGGCTGTCACCTCCATCAGTGGAGCCGGGGCGACGGTGCTGTAGTATCCCATAAGCTCTGCAAAGGGGCCCTCCGGCGTTGTCATGCCGGGGTTAATACGCCCTTCAAGGACAATCTCAGCCCACGCGGGAACTTCGAGGGCGACGGTTTTGCAGCGCACCAGTTCCAAAGGATCTCCCCTCAAAGCACTGTCAACTTCGTACTTGTCGAGCCCGTACTTTTCTGAGCTTATCTGAGAGGCCAGCAGAAATGGGGCATCGTAGCCCAAAACAACGGCACATTCCAAGCATCGCCCTTCGTCGGCGCAGCGTCGGACCTCCCGAAGGAGGTGGGGGGAAGCGCCGGACACTAAAATTCCAAGCTTGTTTCCTCCCAAAACCTGAATACGCCGCACGGCCATTTGAATGCGCTTTGTGTCGCTGTCCCGCACCACAAACATCCCTGCACAGAAATAGGGTCCCGCATCGCCCTCGTTGGACGTGGGAACGGGTAATCTCCCGGGAATGTCGATGCAGGAAGTAATGACGTTCTCCTGAACGGCGCCTGACGTCAGCAGCTTGGGCTTGGCGGGGTGAGCGATGGCATTCATGAAACGCACGATCCGATCTCTTCGGCTCATCCCCAAAAAATCGAGGACAATATCACGGTTGCCGTAGACAGCTCCGGCCACGGGAATGGAATACCCCTTTACTTTTTGGAAGAGTATGGGGCGCTCGTTGTGAAATACGCTCAGGACGGCTCCCAGTTCGAAACGCGGGTCAACCGGAACGGGAACTTTTTTGAGTTTACCGCGTTCGTGCAGATGCTGGAGCGCGTGACGTAACATTTGTCTTTCCATTGTACTTTCTCCCAGTGGTTGAAATCAGATCGAAGAGAGCTTCCCGACATTGCCGTTCCAGCGCTGGATCAATTCATGCTCAATGCCGAGAGAGTCAAGAATCCGCCCTGAAAAGGAGGTCACCATCTCTGCGATATTCTTGGGGTGATTGTAGAAACCTGGGGCAGCAGGCATGACAATGGCTCCGCACTGCGTCACCTTAAGCATATTCTCGATGTGAACGGCACTCAATGGCGATTCTCTGGTCACGAGAACGAGTGGGCGACGTTCCTTGAGAGCGACGTCGGCAGCTCGCGTCAGAAGACTCTCAGAAAAACCATTGGCCACGGCGGCG
Source organism: uncultured Synergistaceae bacterium (assembly GCA_902489135.1). GTDB lineage: Bacteria > Synergistota > Synergistia > Synergistales > Dethiosulfovibrionaceae > Pyramidobacter. The sequence continues at coordinate 16,192 of CABTYW010000012.1, read as the reverse complement.
AGAGTCTTCATCGAGCATGGCACAACGACCATTCCGAAGGTCTTGAACGCCCCTCCCGCAATTGAGGCGGCGAGATTATCATTGTCGTAAAAACAGTCTCCATATTCTTCAAGTTCCGCCTCTGACACGTCACACTCGTGCCTTAAAACGAAAGCCCCCATGCGCGACATGACAACGTGCGTTTCGAAGCCGAGCTGGCGAAGCTGAACCAACAGCGACAAAGCATAAATTGAACCGCTACCGCCGGATATCCCTACAATGATTTTTCGAGTGCCTGCCATGAACGAAACAATCCTTTCGAAAACTCTCCTGCCTGGAAGTCAGGACACTTCGTCACGTCCGTACAGAAGCGTCGGAATGGAACTCGTCCGATCGATACTGGCTTTTCACGAAGATTTTGCTTCAAGTGCCCTTCATCGCCTATCACAAAAAACCATGAGCAACTCTATTAAATCGCTCCGTAAAAATAATCATAATATTAGAAATATTTTACATGCTACCAATTACTACATGTACCACAGGAAGCTCAATAAAGCAAAGAGATTTTTACAAAGGACGCTTACGCCCCGCTCAGCATAAAATTCCCCGCGACCAGCAGAAAAACCAAAGAATCTCAAATAAAAACAGCGCCGAAAAGCGGTTCAGCCTGTTATCCTCTCGAATTTTTTGCGGCATAGGAATTAAATTCGGAGCGAATGGCCTCGCGAAGTGCGCTGTTTGAACAGTACTCCATTGCCGTATAGACCATGCACTTCGCCGAAGTCAACAAGGCTTCGAAAGCAACAGGCGACCTTGCACATTCTTTGAACTCCTCTGTATGCCCCACGAGCGTGTCAGGTCCGATTTTGTGGTACGGCGCAATGACGGGAATGAATAAGCCGACGCTCCCCATATCCCAGCCATATCCCCTGGAGTCCGTCTCAATATAGCTGCACCCCAGAAGGTCCATACAGGCTTTGTAGGCACAGGCGAGAGCGTGATTCGGGTGCAAACATGCCGTAGGTGTAGGCGATGGAACAATCTCAAGAGAACACCCCGTCATCAGACTTGCACCTTTCGCAGCGTCATTTACCCATTGTGAAAGCACCGCGGTCTCTTGAGGATCAGCGGCACGCATATCCACTGAAAGCGAGCAACGTTCGGGAATAACATTGGATGACATTCCGCCGTCGGTGAAAACAGTGTTGAAACGCATTCCTTTTGTAAAATGCTGACGCCGAGCATTCATAGCGTTCATAAACAAAATCCCGGCGGAAAGGGCGTTGACTCCCTTCTCGGGAGAGCCACCGGCATGGGCGCCCTTGCCCATAAATGTGATATCCGTTCGATCGGTGCTTACGAGGCGGCGTTCGATGACGGACTGACCGTCGGCATGGGCGATCATGGCGAAGTCAAGGCCATCGAAGGCCCCATCGCGCAACAGGAAAACCTTGCCGGAACTGCCGGTTACGCTGCCTTCCTCCGACGGGCATCCAATGACGGTGACCACAGCATCCGGGGAGGTTTCGGCGTAAGCAACGGCAGCACCGACGGCGGCAACCGAGAATAAATTATGGCCGCATGAATGTCCATTGGGCAAAGCGTCATACTCCGAACAAAAACCGATATTGAAGTGCCCCCGCCCTTTTCTTGCTATAAACGCCGTATCCAGTTTACCAACTCCCCGCTGCACTGCAAAGCCGTGCTTTTCAAGGTAGGAAGCCAAAAGCTCGCTGGCAAAGTGTTCAGTATAGCCGATTTCCGGATGGTCCCAAATTTGTTTGGACATCTCCACAAGCTGGGGCTTCAATTCATCGAGCCTTGAAAAAATCTGCCGAACTATTTCCTTATTCATTCTGCGCCTCCCCTATTCCGTGTACCTTGCTCCTTGCAAAAACTTATCGCCCTGTCAAATGAAAGACCGGCCCGCATCGCAGCAAAAAGCCACAACGAAAGTCCATTTTTCACCTTTATTGAGGCGGGCATTACATGAACATGGCAGCTCCGGGGCCCAGAGGCAATTTCAGCAATGTCCAGACAACGGCGAGCGCCACCCAGAAGGCAAGGAAAAGAGCCGCGAAAGGAAGCATCACAGAAACAAGCGTGCCATATCCAGCCTTGCGATCATACTTTTGGAAAAGGGTGATCATGTAAGGCATAAAGGGTTCAAGCGGAGAAATAGAGTTTGTCACAGAATCGGCAATTCTATAGATCGCCGTTGTGTAATAAGGTGACCACCCGATCCTCATAAACATAGGAACACTGATCGGCGCCAAAATCGTCCACTTTGCAGAAGCGCTGCCTATCAAAAAATTAACCATCGAGCAAAATACCACAAAAAGCACCATGAGGCCAATGCCGCTTAAACCTGTGGTCAGAAGCCAGTCTGCCCCCTTGACGGCAATCCAAAGACCAATATTGGAATAATCAAAGAGATAGCAGAACTGCGCCGCAAAGAAGCACAACACAATAAAGCTTCCCATGCTGGACATGGATTTCGACATCATTTTGGCAATATCGGCGGATTTTTTAATCGTTTTCGCGCCGATACCGTAGACAATGCCTTCCACAGCAAACCAAACCGTCAAGATCGGCAGAATTCCCGAAAGGAACGGCGAAGGGACAATGGTATGTTTGACGGGATCTCTAAGGATGCCGTTTTCAGGAACGATGCAGACAAGAAGCAGCGCGAGAAAGACGATTAACGCAACTCCCGCATAGCGAAGGCCGCGGTGCTGATCTTCGCTCACCACAACGCTGACTTCTCCCATGTCATCGGCACCTTCTCCCATATCGGAAGACCACTTTCCGAGACGGGGCTCAACGATTTTCTCGCAGGCGATAATGCCAGCGACGACCAGCGCAAAGGTCGATGCAAACATAAAATACCAGTTTCCAGCAGGATTAAGGGCAATATCGGGGTTAATGATCTGTGCCGCCTTTTGGGAAATGCCGAGCAGCGTTACATCTGTAGGTGTGACTAAAAGGTTGGCATTGAGCCCTGCGGCAACGCCGGCAAATCCGCAGGCAGCTCCGGCCAATGGATGCCGCCCTAAAGCGCGGAAAATCACGGCACCTAGAGGAGGGATAATGACAAAAATCGGAGATGAAGCGAGGTTGCCGCAGATACCGCACAACAGAATAATTGAGGTCGCAAGCGTGGGAGAAGCGCTGCCGATGGCTTTTGTCACACCGGCTTTCATCAATCCCGATTCCTCGCACACGCCGATGCCGATCATGCAACTCAAGACAGCACCTAGGGGAGCGAACCTTGTCAAATTCTTGGACATATTGCTCAAGAACCATTTCAACCCTTCCACCGAAAGCATATTGACGATAACGATTTCTTTGCCGCTTCCCGGATGTTTCACCGTAGCTCCGGCCATAAAGACCGTCATGATAAGAGTTACTGCAATCAGGAACAGGAAAATAAAAATAGGATGGGGGATTTTGTTTCCTATTCTTTCGATGAAACCGAGAACCCCGCCTGAAGAAACTTTTTTTCCGGAATTGGCCATTTGCATCCCTCCTCAGAATCAAGAACTTGTCCGCACCTTCAATTTCCCGGATATTTCGTGTTCTTTGCGGTCATAAAAAGCGGCCGTTTACATCTCCGCTTCATAAATTTTGTTTTTAGGATCGCTTACTCCCTCCTGGTGTCCCGCTCTCAAAGACCAGAATTTTTATCAAGAGTCTCTATCAACTCATTGGAAGAGACCACATCTCCGATGACGTAATCGATGTTCTTGAGAAAAGCTTCGTGCAGCTCAACGCTCGTTCCCGCCACGCCATCTTTGACGACAACGGGCTGGATATCCCGCTGAATGGAGTCGAGAGCGGTAGCATAGACGCAAACGTTGGTCGCAGCTCCCATAATAATGAGAACCTTACGATTGAACGCCCGCATCAAGATTTCAAGATCCGTCAGGTAGTAGCTGCTGTAACGTCTCTTGACGATCACATATTCCTTGTCACTGGGAGTCAGCTCATCGACGATCTCAATGCCCTTTGTCCCCTCAAGGCAGTGTTCGGGCTCGTTGCGCACGATCTCAAAACCGAAATCAATTTTTTGCTTGCGGTGAGACTCTTGAGTGAAGAAAACGGGCATTCCGCTCCGGTGTGCCCATTCTCTCACTTTCTGGATGGCGGAAATGATCTTTCTTCCACCGGGACACTCAATGGGCGCCCCTTGAGCGATAAAGTCGTTTTGCATGTCAATGATGATCACCGCGCAATCCTCTTTACGCAGGTTGGTAATGTTGTTTATGGCCATGTGAGACTCCTTTTTTGATTTTGAATTTCAATAATCAAGGTCCACGAACTTTTCAAAACGCTTATACGATACCCGCAAGAAAGCGGACTATGATACCTGCAAGCATCCCAACAAAGGGATCGGATGAAGCCGTAAGCGTTGCCGTCACCCCCGCCAGAAGAGGATCAGCCTGAAAACCGAGCGAAATATTGGTCGGGAAAACAACGATGGCTCCCAAGACCAAAAGGAAACCGGCAATGGTCTCGCTGGCAACGAAACGGGCGAGGGTAGGTAAAAGTTTCACCAGCAAGATAACAGCCATGATGACCATCATTAAAACCCCTGCCATGACAGGATGAGGTGCCACGGCGGTTCCCGAAATAATTGCTTCGACAGGACCACCGCCAAAAAAAGAGCTTACCGCATCGGCAAGTCCTGAGTACAGAGTAATGTAATCAACGTTGATGGCGCTCTTGGCGAGGCTCCCTGTTATGCTGGCGTAGGCAATGTTACCGCCGACCTGAAGCGTGACTAAAGCTAGAACGCTACGAAGAATGTTGTAATTGAATGTGGGCTTGAGAGGAATCAACTTCTCGAATTTCAGTTCGGACTCCGCAGGCTCGGCATGGGGCTTGTTCTTCTGCCGCAAAAAAGAGGGGATAGCGCTTACGAAAACGCTTGCCACGATGGTATAAACGAGGTCCTTTGTGAAAAAATAGACGACGACGGCAGTCAGAACGGAAAGCCCTCCGACAAGAACGTTCTTTTTTGTCATATCGACGCCGACTTTGGCGAGAGTAATTCCGACGCCGGCCATCATTCCATTCAAAATTGCGGGACCGATAAATTCAATCGTCGGTTGAAGAAGTCCCACTCCCCCGATTATGGCCATGACAATACCGGTGTAGAACACGATGTTGAGGCGTTCTTCCCTGGTTTTGCCCATGGTGCCGGCGAGAACAATGGACTCGGCCTGAAAAGAGATGGGAGCCACCTGAGAGAAAAACACGGCTCCCACCGCTCCTACGATAAAAGCAAGAGCCGTGGGGAACGCGGCAAATCCGAAAGCCAACGCGAGCAATCCCTGGGGAAGCCCATTAACGACAACAGCCAACGAAGCCAAAATGTCTTGAAGAGCCATCAGTTTCCCTCCCGAATTATTTTATATAGTACATTCTGAGGATATTTTTCGAACCGCATGATCAGGCATGCGTTCCTCTTAGAGTAAAAGCATATTATGCTCAAGGAGCTGATGTTCCTGAAAGTCCAGAAGATGGAGATAATGATTGGCGCAGTCAAGAAGGACCTTTGTCGGAAAAACTCCGCTCATCTGAACGCCTTTTACGGAAACCCCGACAGCGGCAGCTTCAGAACGAATCAATTCTACGACGCGGTAAAGAGGTGTCTGATCGGTATCAAACATATTCATTGACACAGCGGCTTCCTCATAGCCGTCAGGTTTAAAGGCAACTGCTCGAATAGTGCTAAACCCCCCGGAGGGGCCACGAACAATTTTGGCAATTTTTTGGGCAACTTCTAAATCCGTTGTGTTCAAAAGGACGTTCACAGCCACCAGATTGCGTTCTCCGGCGCTCACAATTGTGGCGCCGCTTCTCTCGGAGAGCAGTCCCTTTCCCAAGTCAGGAGCGCGCAACTCCAGGATAGCAGGGTCGTTTTGATTCTCCTCCAAAAGTTTTTTCAGTCCTTCATACTGCCCCTTACGGATAAAGGAAATATCGCGCCGCTCTTCTGAGCGAGCGTTGACGCCGGCAAAATACACAGGCACTTTGTACTTTTCCCACAACTCCTGCCCGATACGAAAAGCCAGTTCCTTCACCTTATTCAAGGTAATGTTTCGCAGCGGAAAAAGCGGGATTGTATCCTGCGCGCCAATACGTGGGTGTTTTCCTTTGTGTGTACGCATGTCAATAAGTTCGTAGGCCTTGCCCGCCATTGCCACAAGAGCTTTCACTAATGGCTCAGGTTCTCCGATAATCTCTACCGGCGTGCGATTAAAATCCGCATCCGGATAAAAATCAATAAGATGGACTCCAGGGATGCCGCGAACTTGATCGACGATAGCTTCTACAACCGCTCGATCCCGTCCAGCGCTGAAATTTGGAGCAGAATGTACATACTGTTTATCTGCCATTTTCCTTCCTCCAAAATATTAAATTTTGTTCCGATAGGACTTGTAACATCAACGGGAGCAAAAAGTTCCGGTGGAGAAAATACAAGGGGCCGTTTTCTTTCGGGGACGAACTTCTGTAAGACACAGCCTAACATATTATAGCTATCGCTCTCTGTTTCTACAGCGGGAAGCTGCCGAATCAAAAGCATCACCACAAGATCTTGCCATTGAAAAGTTTGGCAAAAAACTCTCCGTAATCCCCCTTTCCCCATTTTCTCAATCTGCACTATTGATTTTATACAGCACATTTTCAAGAGTAGTATATAAAGAAAAGACTCACATTGTTTTGTCAAATATCAACAAAACATGCAAGCCTTGTATATTGTTTTTTATAGTGTTTTTATTTTTGCAAAAGTACAGATTCATAGGAGCAAAGGGGGGTTCTTGCCATTGCGCATATCCAGAGTTATAGCTTTATAGCCGCAACGACATCGCCAAAAGAAAATGCGTTTTCTTCGTTGTAAGATTTTACCATGCGTCTAGATACAATCATCAATTCATCGGTGTACCTTCGACGTTTCTTCAAGATCATCCGACTGACACAGCCGGTATAGATGCAGCGCAAGGATTATCGAAAAACGCTGCTCGCTGTCATTGACTTTCAGATGAAGTAGCGCCTCCAACTTTTTATAGCGGTATTTCAACGTGTTGTAATGCACATGGAGTTTTTCAGCTGCCGCGCTGAAGTTCCAGCCGCAGCTTTCCAGCGTCTGCAAGGTCTTCAACAACTCGCCATTATAATGTTCGTCCGCTTGGATCAATTCTCCCAAAGTATCTTGGACAAAATGTTGCGCGTAGCGGTTCTGAATCATATCAGAGAGCAGTTTATATGCTCCAAGTTCGTCCCAAAATATAAGACGTCTCTTCTTCAGGAAATTCTTCGCAATCGACAGCGCCTGACTGGCCTCCTGATATGCCTCGCCGGCCTGAAGGAACGATGTATGCTCGCCGCTGAATCCGAGATAGGCGCTGTTTCCCAATTCCTCTCGGAGCGAAGGGGCTATCAGCTGAAAGTCTTTCTTGATTTGCCGTCCGGCCGTAAGAGGGATCAGAAATGTCTCTTTATTGTGACCGTCGGAAAAAATCATGTCAGGATAAAGCATTTTCACGCGTCCTTTGAGCAATGCAGCGCACTCCCTGCTTCCCTGCCCCGTCTGTTCCATAAACTCGGCGACCAGAACAATCACGCCGCCTGACAGATCCCAGCCATAAAGAGAGGAACGATTCCTCAGCTCTTCTTCATAATGAATTCTCGAGAACAGCAAATCTTGGATAAATTGCTCGCGGTAGCGCTGCTCGATAACCTGTTGGCTGCGTTCTCCCATTTTCAACAGTCTCAAGCTCAAGCAAAGATATTCGATATCCCCTTGCAGCGCCTCCGGCACGTCGCAAGTCGGCACGTTGAAAATGACCTGGCCCCCGTCCTCCAAAGCAACGTGGTAAAAAATGCGCAGCAGTTCTTTATAAGGATATGTGCGCATTTGCTCCTCGAAGGCGGATGACGACGTCGCAATGAGCAGCTTGTTTTTTGACCGCAGGCACACGCCTGTTCCCGTTCTCTTCTCAAACACCGAAAGAAGTCCCTGGGCGCCGCCGCCCTGCAGAATAACCGCCGCAAATGAAATAAAATCGGAGAATGAAGATGTGCGCTTTGCAGACGGCATCAGGCTCAAATCCTTTCATCATCACAAAAGGCCCCATTGCAGGAAAAACTGCGGAAGTGCAGGCGAGAGGAATTCCTTAAAAACGACGTCACAGCAACTGATTTTATATAGTACCATTTTTAGGCCGGAATACCTAGCTTCAATGCCGGAGAAACCAGCGCGGTCAAGAAATGCAGACAGCAACCGCGCACTGTATGCAGATACTGCGAACAGCGTACAGGAGGGGGCATGACCACGCTGACAACGTGCCCTCGGAGGTAATCGGCTAAAAAGAACGTCCAAAATACGTCCCGCTGGTGATGAAGCAAAAGAAGCGACGGATCATTCCCGCAGCAGAAGAAAAGAGACCCCGGCACGGATCAGACGCCATATAGCGCAAAAAAGGACACGACGACGACACTTCGACTCAAAGGCGTTGTGGGCAGGGATAATTTTATTTTCCTCCCGGCGGCCCGGAATTCTCCGCACTTTTCAAAGAATACGGGGACCTCAGTGATGTATGAAGGCCATAATGAGGTGAACTGGACTCCGATGAAATGGCGTTGAGGCGAAGATGAAAGCCCCTGCGAAGCCGGGGCTGAAAAAACGATGTTCGGAGAGCCTACCGCGGCTGCCCCCGCAAACGTTGTAAAGTAAATAGCCATGTCCAAGGGGTCGTCGTCGATGCCCAGCGAAGGGCTTCATTCGCTTGAAAAAATCGTCGGCATACAAAAGGCCGGAGACTGTTTTCAGTCTCCGGCCTTGAATTGCAAATTCCTCTGAAGAAAATCACAGGTCGATGCGCGCACCCAGTGAAATGATGTGGGCATCGCAGCCGCGGGTCCACGCGTCTTCTTCGTGGACTCCCGACTTGTTGATGCGCTTGTCGCTCACGTCCATATAGCCGTAGCCCAGAGAGTATTCAACGTTTTTCACGCGGCAACTGGCGCCGACGGTATAGGTGCGCCGCGTTCCCGTGGGGACCATGAAATCGGCGGTGTCGGCGTTATTGGAACTGCACTGGTCGTAGACGAAACCGGCACGCAAGGTCCAGCGATCGTTCACTTTATGCTCGATGCCCAACTGGTAGCGCCAGCCGTCGCGCCAGTTTTTCGGCTCGGCGCGCGTGAAGGTGTCCATGCCGATCAGAGGTCTCAGGTGAGGAGGCACTTTAAATCCGATGGTCAGGCTGTCGTAGGAACTCCAGTTGGTGCGTATGGCGTTGAACTCCGCGCGCGTGCGGTCGTCAAATCGGTACCCCACGCCGAAAGTCCAGCTTTCGGGCAAGTGGATGACGCCGCTTCCCCGTGTCGCCACATTCTTGTTCAAGGCTTTAAAATTCACGTCTCCCTCGACGGTCTGTTTCACCTCGGAGCGGTACAGAAATGCCAGAGAGAGGCGGCCGCTGACATTCCAGTTGAGTCCCGCATTCCACCCCATTCCCCAGCTGCCGCCGTCGAGATCCATGGAGACGTCGCCGAGTACGGGACTGATTTTGCTCATATTGACGCTTTTGTCCATGCGGAGGTTGGCGTACATCAGCTCAAAGCCCAGAGACATGGACAATGACGGAGAAATTTTCCATGCCGCCGTCGGAGCCACGGAGACGCCGAAAAATTCCACGCTGCGGTTGCTGTATCGGCCGTACCAGCCGGGATCGTAGGAGGCCTTCAGGCCGAAGCGGGGATAGATGCCCATGCCGAACCAGGCGTTGGGCTGAATTTTCCGCGCATGAAACAGCACGGGAGCATAGGCCGGATTGTTTTTATTGTGCTGAGACCGAATGATGTTCTCGCCGCCGTCAACAAAATCGGCATGTCCTCGCGGCGCAATGTAGGTGACGGCGCCCGAGACGTTGCCTTTTTCGTCAAACTGCGTAATGGCGGCCGGATTGTAGCCGATCAGCGAAGCTTCGTCGCTGAACATCATGGCGCCTCCCATGCCCACGCCGCGGGCGCTCCATTCGTACACGGAAAAACCGTCGGCGTAGGCGGCAGGTACGCTCAGCATCAACAGCACCGCTGCGGCAGCGGCTCTTTTCTTCCCTTTTCCTCTCATCTGTGCTCCCCCTGTTTTCCCGCGGGCAGGGAATCGGCTTTGACGACCGTTCCCCCCAGCGACACTCCGATGTGTATGGCCGGCTCAAGTTCGTAATGGCGAATGAGATCGTCAAGGGTACGCTTTCGCAGGTACTCCTGAATAACCGACGTCAGCTCGTCGATCAATGAAGCGATGAGACATTTTTTCCCCCTGCAGCCGTCAAAGCCGCAGCCGTCCTGCTTGAATTGTCCTCCGAGGTACTCCACCAGCGGCAGCATCTCGATCTCGCCGGGATCTTTGACGAGGCGGTATCCGCCGCCGGGGCCGTGTACCGGCTCCACGTAGCCGGCGCGCGCCAGACGCTGAAGGATTTTGGCAATGTGGTCTTTGGGACCGCCCAGCCCGTCGGCGATGGCTCTGGCGGATAGGCAGGTTCCGGGCTTCCGCGCCAGAGCGACCAGCGCATGAAGTCCCAGCAGCAACGGTTCGGGAATGTCCACAATGGGATTCATGGCGCCCTCCTCTTCTTTAGAGCAAATTTTCACTTCATCGTCCGTCACGGGGGCCGCCAGCCTCGCGCCTCTCCCTAAAAATGCAAGGCGTCCATTTTTCAGCGGCTGCGGCCGCACGGGTCACTGGCAACCTTTTTCCGACTGAAAAAAGCAATGCGGCACCGGCGGTGAAGTGTATAAAAGTGGAACTTAACTTCCGCTTTTAGGATATCAGAAAAAGCGGAACTTGAAGTCCGCTTTTAACGGTGGAATTGTACTCTTTTTTCTTAATCTTTACAAGAGGGGAAAATCCGTCGGATAACGGTCCGGATTTTCGCCGTTCATTATGAGATGGGATTTTGATTTTAAGTGACGGGGTTTTGACGCGCCGGTACGCATAAAAGCACTTTCGGGAAATGGGCGGAGGCGGGTATGAAAAATGCCCGCCTCGATCAGGAAGCGAGCATAGGCTATGTCAATTGTTCTTTTCTGCCGCGGCAGAATTCTTTTTAGCGGCGCGTTCGGCTTCAAGCTGCGATTTCAGCTCTTCGACGGAACTGCGCGCGGATTTCAGCTCTTCGACAGCTGCGGCCCTCTCGGCGGAACGGGCGGCGCGTTCGGCTTCAAGCTGTGATTTCAGCTCTTCGACGGCACTGCGCGCGGATTCCAGCTCCTTGGCGGCTGTGGCCCTCTCGGCGGTGCGGGCGGCGCGTTCGGCTTCAAGCTGCGATTTCAGCTCTTCGACGGCACTGCGCGCGGATTTCAGCTCCTTGGCGGCTGCGGCCCTCTCGGCGGTGCAGGCGGCGCGTTCGGCTTCAAGCTGCGATTTCAGTTCTTCGACGGCACTGCGCGCGGATTCCAGCTCCTTGGCGGCTGCGGCCCTCTCGGCGGAACGGGCGGCGCGTTCGGCTTCAAGCTGCGATTTCAGTTCTTCGACAGCACTGCGCGCGGATTTCAGCTCTTCGACGGCTGCGGCCCTCTCGGCGGTGCGTTCGGCTTCAAGCTGTGATTTCAATTCTTCGACGGCACTGCGCGCGGATTTCAGCTCCTTGGCGGCTGCGGCCCTCTCGGCGGTACGGGCGGCGCGTTCGGCTTCAAGGCGCTTTTCACCCTCCGCCTTTGCGCGGTTGACGGCCTCCATGCCGGCTTTGAGGGGGAGCAGATCCTCCGCCGAAATCTTTCCCATCTCCACGGCGTAGTCGCAGGCTGATTTTCCCGCTCTATCAACGCAGTCAAACTGCGCACCTCCGTTGAGAAGCGTCTTCAGCGCCGCGCCGCTGTTTCCGGCGGCATACATGAGAGCGGTGCGCCCTTCGGGGTCACGGGCGTTCACGTCAACTCCCGCTTCAATGAGTGCTTTCAGGAGACCGGCATCTTTGGCATCACGGGCCGCCCACATCAGAGGCGTCAGCCCGCCCACTGTAATTTCGGGATCGGTGCCGGCTTCGATGAGCGATTTCAGGCGCGCGGTTACGCCGAAACGACAGACCGCCGCAAAGCGCGCCGGTGCCACGGAACGTACCCGCGGCGCCTCTTTCATCGCTTGAACCACCTCGGCATCGTCGTTCAGCGCACTGCGCTTCAGGTAGTCCAGCGCCGTGCGTCCGTTACGGTCCCTCTGCGCCGCGCCGGCGCCGCAATTGAGCAGTGCCAGCACCGTGTTTCGACTCACTCCGCCGCGGAAGGCCAGCATCAGCGGCGTCACCCCCTGCCGATCGGCGGCGTTGACGTCGGAGCCGGCGTCAATCAACTCCATAACCGCGGCGCTCTCGTAGTTTTTCGCCGCGGCATGACTCAAGGCTGTCCATCCTTGACGATCCGCGGCTTTCACGTCGGAGCCCGCATCAATGAGAGCCCTCAGAACTTCGGGCTTGTCGGTAAATCGAGCCGCATACATCAGGGCGGTCATGCCTGTTTTATCAACGGCGGCAACGTCGGAACCGGCATCTACGAGGCAGCGGATCTTCTCGGTGGATGCGGCATTCCCCCGAGCCGAGGCCGCCGCCATCAAAGGCGTAACGCCGCCGGCCGGTTGAATGGCCGAAACGTCTCCGCTCTGCAGAGCCAAACTCACTTCAGACAGAGAGCCGTCACGGCACAGACTCACAAACTCGCGCTGCGGCATGGCGCAGGCTGCAGCCACGGCCACTAGGACGCCAATCGTCCCCGCCGGGAAAACTCGGTATTTCATCTCAGCACCTCCGACGCTCCGTAATTTTTGACCCCTTCAATTATATCCCATCTCGACCTCGTTGCTCTTCGCCGAGGCAAGAATCTCACTCGTCTTTCTGTAAAAAATACGTTAGAATACATGAAGGTTCTGGAGCCGCAGGGAAGGAGAAAAGATGAAAGTTCTCATCGCCATGGATTCATTTAAAGGAAATCTCAGCAGCATGGAGGCTTCTGAAGCTGTGGCCCGGGGCATCCGCCGCGGCTGTCCCCGCGTCGAAACCCGACTGCTGCCCATCGCCGACGGCGGCGACGGCACGGTAGAGGCCTTCGTGACGGCACTTCACGGCCAAAAAAAATCAGGCACGGTGCGTGATCCTTTGGGAAACCCCGTTACCGCCGGCTGGGGGCTTATGCCCGACAAAAGCGCCGTGATCGAGTTGGCGGCGGCGTCGGGACTCACGTTGGTGCCCCTGCATCGCCGCAATCCTCTGCGCACGTCCACCTTCGGGACGGGACAGCAAATTCTGGCCGCTCTTGACGAAGGCTGCCGCACCATCGTCCTGGGTTTGGGGGGGAGCGCCACAAACGACGGCGGCATGGGTATTCTCGCCGCTCTGGGGGCACGCTTTCTCGATTCGGCGGGACAGGAACTGCCCCCCGTGGGCGCGTCGCTCGCTCATGTTCAGGAACTGGACGTTTCGGGCCTTGATCCCCGTCTGAACAGCACGGAAATTGTCCTGGCCTGCGACGTGCGCAATCCTCTGTGCGGAGCTCAGGGCGCCGCCATGGTTTACGGCCGACAGAAGGGCGCGTCGCAGAAGAGCGCCGCTTTGCTGGACGCGGGACTGGAGCGTTTTGCCGGCGTGATCCGCCGCGCCACGGGAAAGGACGTTCTCCACATGCCGGGAGGAGGTGCCGCGGGAGGTGCGGCCGCCGGCCTGGCCGGTTTGGTGAACGCCGCGCCGGTGAGCGGCATTGAGCTGATGGTGCGGGTTCTGAACCTCGACAGAGAGCTCCGGCGAGCCGACGCCGTTTTTACCGGCGAGGGACGCATTGACAGCCAAACTTCTCAGGGAAAGGTCATTCACGGCCTGGCGGCTCACGCCAAAGCGGCAGGTGTGCCTCTCATCGCTCTGGTGGGCTGCATCAGGGGACCGGTGGCGCCGCTGATGTCCATGGGCCTCACTGCCGTTTTCGCCACGGCGCCCGGACCGTGCACGGTGTCGCAGTCCTTTCAGCGTTCCCGCGAAGACCTTGAGCGAACGGCCTCGCAGGTCATCCGCGTCATTTACGCGTCAAGATGCCGCCGCTTTTCACGCGCCGGCGCCAAAAGAGATACTCCGCGCTCCATCTCCGCAGCGGTCGCCACAAAGAACAATTGCCGTTGAAAACAAGGCCTCCGTTCCGTCGCAATTGACGGGACGGAGGCCTTTGTGCGCGCTTTTTTCGCAAAACGCGCTTTATTTGAAGCGCGAAGGGGTAAAACGCCGTAAAAAAACGGTGCCCGCAGAACTGCCGCGGCCGTACACACTGAAACTCGCCGGGGCGAAGTATCTCCCGGCGCGGGGGCCACGGCGACAAAGATTTTTCTCGAAAAATGCCGAAGTTTTTTGTTAAACAGCGCTCAGAACGCCGCTTTTGAAGCGTATCTCATCATTGAGCCGGGGACGTCTTTTCAGTTTTTTTGCGATTTTTCGCCGGCGAGAAAATCCATGGCGAAACTGACCGTCACCGCAGCGTCGTCGTCCAGACAGCGCTCGTCGGCGTCGAACCGATCGCTGTGCTGCGCCGCGCCAAAACCCTTTTCGGGATTGGCGCAGCCGAGAAACAGAAAAACAGTGGGTGCCAGACGGCTGTAACGCTCGAAGGTCTCCGAGGCCATCCACGGCTCGCCGTCGATCACCTTGACTCCGGCGCGCGCCGCTGCACGGCGTGCCGTTTCCGCCAGGCCTCTGTCGTTGACCACGGGCTGTGTCCAGTCAAGCCATTGAAGTTCGGCGGTACAGCCGCAGCTTTCGGCGGTGCCGCGAACGACGTCTTCCAGCAGATCGCCGAGACGTTTCCCCATATCGTCGCTGAAAAAACGCAGCCCGCCCTGAAGGACGCAAAGATCGGGAATGCGGTTCCACGTGGTGCCTCCGTGAATGCTGCAGAAGGAGAGTACGGCGGGCTCACGGGCGTCGATTCTTCTGGCGAGAATGGCGTTGGAGGCGCAGAGGATCTGGGAGGCACAGTTCAAGGGATCGAGCGACAGGTGAGGCAGCGCGCCGTGAGCGCTTTTTCCGTGAACCTTCAACGTAAACCGGCGGCATCCTGCCGTGCAGGCGCCGTCGAGGATCACGGCCGTCCCCACGGGATAGGCGGCCTGAATGTGAACGCCGTACACTGCATCTACAGGTCCATGGTGCTCCAGCAGCTCACGGGCGTCGTCACCGAGACCCAGTTCTTCGCCGGACTCGAAGCAAAACAGCACCCGTCCGCGCAGTTCATTTTTGCGTGCGATCAGCCGCCGCGCGACGGCCACAAGCCCCGCCGTGTGAAAGTCGTGGCCGCACATGTGCGCCGCCTCGTTATTTTCAGAGACGCAGGCTTTCGGCCCCGTGAGGTTCATGGGGTTTTCACGCATGGAAAGCGCGTCCATATCCGCCCGAAGGGCCAAGGTCCTGCCGGGACGTCCGCTCTCCAAAATTCCCAAAAGACTGGCGCCGGGCTCGGGCGCGCGAAACACCTTCAGCCCCAGTCTCTCAAGTTGGGAGGCCACAATGCCGCCCGTCCTCCGCTCCTGTCCGCTGAGTTCGGGATGGCGGTGCAGGTCACGCCGAAGCTCTATGAGTTCCCGTTCCACGGGTTCCCTCTGATTCATCGCGAGATCCCTCCTGTTCTTTAAAAACCATTATATCCCGGGAAGTCTCGAAAGGCTTTCCTCATAAAATTTTAAATCATGACGAAGGAACTTCAGAAAAACCTCCATTTGGGATAATATAGAAATGATCCGCAGAGAACAGCACTTTCTCCGAGAAGGGAGAGAACGCATCATGTCCAGGCAGTTTCGGGAAATGGCGCGCGCAACGGTTCTTGCCGCCTGTGCCGTTTTAACTCTCGATTTTCTCATGTTCCGTTTTTCGCCGCAGGAGTTTCAGCCGTCGGCGCTGTGGATGCTGCGCGGCTTTCTCAAGAGCACGGCGAAAAATTTTCTCGCGGCGCCCTTTGCGGGATTTTGGGTGTTCTACTACGTCACGGGGCATGCCGCCCTGCCCGCGCCTTCGGGCATCAGGCTTTTTCACGGCGTCTTCGCGGCGCTTTGGGCCGCGGCGATTTGTCTGGGGAAAAGCTATGAACTTCTCAAAAGCTGGGATCTGCTCTTCGCCGCCCGAGGCCTGGTTGTCCTGAACGCAGTTTTTTAGATCGGAAGAGCACACGTCTG
>CABTYW010000011.1 GCA_902489135.1 uncultured Synergistaceae bacterium | reverse complement strand
TCTACGAGGTGGTCGACAACGCCGTCGACGAGGCCATGGCCGGTTACTGCACCGAAATTGTGGTGACGCGGCACAAAGACGAAAGCATCAGCGTGGAGGACAACGGCCGCGGCATCCCCGTGGATCCCCACCCTTCCAACGGACGTCCCGCCCTTGAGGTGGTGCTGACGGTGCTTCACGCCGGCGGCAAATTCGACAGTCACAACTATAAAATCTCGGGCGGTCTGCACGGCGTGGGCGTTTCGGTGGTCAACGCGCTGTCCCGGTGGCTTGAGGTCACGGTATGGCGCGACGGCAAGGAATGGCGCGAGCGTTTTGAGCGCGGAAAGCCCGTCACCGACCTGACGGGCGGCACGCCCACGACGCGGCGCGGAACGCGGGTCACCTTCAAGCCCGACGAGGAGATCTTCGAAGAGGTGACTTTCTCCGCCGACACGCTGTCCAACCGTTTCCGCGAGATGGCTTTTCTCATTCCCGGCCTGCAGTTCATTTTCATCGACGAAACCGAGGGCAAAACGTGGAACTATCACTACGAAGGCGGCATCTCGGAGTTCGTCAAGTATCTGAACAAGGACAAAACGCCTCTGACGCCCGATCCCATTGTGGTGAACGGCGACAAGGACAACGTTCAGGTTGAAATGGGTTTTCAGTACACCGACGAGTACAATGAGCGCCTGTACTCCTTCGCCAATCTGATCAACACCATCGAGGGAGGCACTCATGTGGCGGGGCTGCGCAGCGCCCTGACCCGAGGCATCAACGAGGGAGCGCGCCGCGCGGGCATCCTGAAGGAAAAGGACGAAAACCTTTCGGGCGAGGATCTCCGCGAGGGCCTGACCTGCGTTCTGTCGGTGAAGCTGAGCAATCCTCAGTTCGAGGGGCAGACCAAGACAAAGCTGGGCAACGGCAACGTCAAAGGCATTGTGGATTCCGTCATTTACGACGGTCTTCTTCGGGCGCTGGAGGAGAACCCGACGGTCATCAAGCCCATCATCGAGAAGGCCGTGAAAGCGCGGCAGGCGCGCGAAGCCGCCAAGAAAGCGCGCGAGCTGGTGCGCAAGTCGGCCATGACGGGGCTGACGCTTCCCGGCAAACTGGCCGACTGCTCAAGCCGCACGGCGGAAAACTGCGAGGTCTACATTGTGGAGGGCGACTCGGCCGGCGGCAGCGCCAAGCAGGGGCGCGACCGCAAGTTTCAGGCTATTTTGCCGCTGCGCGGCAAAATTCTCAACGTGGAAAAGGCACGCATGGACAAAATCCTGAGCAGCCGGGAGATCCGCACCATCATCCAGGCGCTGGGCTGCGGCATCGGAGAGGACTTCGACATCACCAAACTTCGCTACAACAAAATTATCATCATGACCGATGCCGACGTGGACGGCGCGCATATCAGCACGCTGCTGCTCACCTTCTTCTTCCGCCACATGCGCGAGCTCATCGAAAAGGGACATGTCTACCTGGCGGTGCCGCCGCTGTACCGCCTGCAGACGGGAAAGAAAGTGGACTATCTGTACAGCGACAAGGAGCTGCGCAAGGCCATGGACGCGCTCGACGCCGAGGGCAAAAAGGCGGCGGTGCAGCGATACAAGGGCCTTGGAGAGATGAATCCTTCGCAGCTCTGGGAGACCACCATGGATCCCGCGACGCGGCTTTTGAAGCAAATCGAGCTGGATGACCTGACGGGCGCCGACGAGTACTTCGACATTCTCATGGGCGACCGCGTGGAGCCCCGGCGCGAGTTCATCGAACAGCATGCCCACGAGGTTCACAATCTGGACGTCTGAGCGGATCGGTCTTTTGACGCCTTGTCTTTAAAAAACGCACAGGGGAGAGCGCCGAAAACGGAGCTCTCCCCTGTTTCGTCAATTTCCGCGGGGCCGTCTAACGCTCCACGAAACCCAGAACTTGGCCGATGTACAGCGTGTGGGGCTCTTCCCGCTCATAATACTTCTCAATAGCGCTCTGCGGAAGGGCCGCGCGCTCCAGGTCGTGGCGGTACATCTTGCGGCAGATGAGCGTCAGCGGCGCTTCTTTGAAGGACATGCCGCCCTCGATTTCCACGGGAGTGAGAGACGTCAGGGCGACTTTGTTCACCTCCCGTCCCGACTTGGTTCCCAAAAGGCTCAAATCGCCGCGCCGCTCCCCGAAGAAAAACGCCAACGTAAAGATGTCGCCGGCGTCCATAAATCGGTGGGTATAACGGACGGGTTTGACATAAACCGTGGCGGCGGGCAGTCCCCACAGGGTTCCCAGAGCTCCCCAGCTGACGGTCATGGTGTTCCAGCGCTCTTGGGTGCCGGCCGTCAAAAGAGCCCAACCTCGGTCAAAGAGGGTGAAAATGTCGGTTTTGAACTCGGTGATGTCTTTCATGACGTGCCTCCTTGAAAATGATGACTTCCATTATAGCCCTCAAAGGCGTGAAGGACAAAACCGCGCCGTTTTGAACTGCCCGTGCGCGAACAGCCCTTTTTTTTCGGGCGATGACGAAAAAACGTTTCCTTCCGCCGCGCCGGCGGAAGCTCCGAAAAGCCCCCGGGAAGGTGATACAATGGAGGCGTTTCGGGAGCTCTGTCGGCGTACTGAAACTCAAGGAGGTTGATGACGATGGATCTGAATGAAATCAAAGCTCAGGCGGCGCAGGCCCTTTCGGAGCTTCTCGCCTCGGCCCGCACTGAACCGGGGGACATTTTCGTCGTGGGCTGCTCCACCAGTGAAGTCTGCGGCCTTCACATCGGCAAGGGTTCCAACGTTGAAGTGGCGCGGGCTCTGTACGACGGCATCATGCCGGCGCTGGAGGCGCGCGGGCTTTATTTGGCGGCGCAGTGCTGCGAGCATTTGAACCGCGCCCTGATTTTGGAACGGGACGCCCTTCCGAGAGGGGCGGAAATCTGCAACGCGGTGCCTCAGCTGCACGCGGGAGGCGCTTTCGCCATGACGGTTTATCGGAGATGCCGCCGCCCCGCGGCCGTGGAGCACATCCGCGCCGCTGCGGGCATGGACATCGGCGATACGCTGATCGGAATGCACCTGCGCGACGTAGCCGTGCCGGTGCGTCTCTCCGTCAAAAAGATCGGCGAGGCCAATTTGGTGTGCGCCCGCACTCGTCCCAAATATATCGGCGGCGAACGGGCCGTCTACGACCTCAGTCTTTCCGGCGGAGAACTGCGCGGAGCCCCTGCTTCGGATTTGCAGAAGGACCGTCGTTAAAGGGCGTCGGCACGGAACATGAAAATCACCACGCTGTGCTACATGGAACGGGACGGCGCGTATCTTATGCTGCACCGCATCGTCAAAAAAAACGACGAAAACAGCGGAAAATGGATCGGCATCGGCGGCAAGCTCGAAGAGGGAGAGAGTCCCGAAGAGTGTCTGCTGCGCGAGGTTCGCGAGGAGACGGGTTGCACGCTGACGGATTACGCCTTTCGCGGTCTGGTCACCTTCGTCTCCGACCGATGGGGCACGGAATATATGTGCCTCTACACCGCCTCGGCCTTTACGGGCGAGCCGGCGGGCTGCAGCGAGGGCGTGCTTCAATGGGTGCCCCAATCGGACGTGGAGGCGCTGAACCTCTGGGAAGGCGACCGAATTTTTCTGAAGCTGCTGAAGCGCGGGGAACCCTTTTTCTCGCTGAAACTGCGCTATCGCGGCGATACGCTTGCGGAATGGGCGCTGAACGGCATCCCGCAGGAGCTTTGATATGGATAAACTTTTCTGCATTTTCGATATGGACGGAACATTGGTGGATTCCATGGGATGGTGGCGGCGCATGGAAATCCGCTACCTTCTCGATCACGGTGCAAAGCCGGGGGCGGAGCTGGACGCGCTGGTGGCGCGCCTCAAACCGCTGACGCTGGAGGACGCCGCGCGCGTCTTTATCGACGAACTGGGATTTCGGCAGACGCCGCAGGCCATCGCCGCGGAGATGAACGCCATGATGGAAGAGAACTACCGCTTCCGCGTGCCGCTGCGCGACGGCGTGGCGGACTACCTCGATGCCCTGCGTCGACGGGGGGCGCGCATGTGCACGGCCTCGGCCACCGACGCCCCTTTGGTGAAAATTTGTCTGGAGCGCACGGGCATCGCCTCCTATTTCGACTTTATGATCAGCTGTGCCGACGCGGGCGCCAGCAAGGACAGGCCCGACGTGTATCTCGAGGCCGCACGGCGCTTCAACGCCGCGCCCGGGGACTGCGCCGTTTTCGAGGACTCGCTGAAGGCGCTGAACACCGCAAAAAACGCCGGGTTTTACACCGTGGGAATTTACGATGAAAGCAACCGTTTTGAGCAGTCTGAGCTGCAGCGCCTGGCCCATGGGTACTTTTCAAGCTGGCAGGAAGCGGCATCACGGCTGTAAAGGTTCAGCGGAACGGCCGTTTGGCGTCCCGGCCGCGGCAACCGCCCCGCGCCGGAGCAAAAACGGACGTACGAAAAAATGACGGAAGGGACGTGAAAGTCCGCTTCCGTCATTTTTTACCGCCGGCGTTCTTCGGCAGGCGAGGCGCAGCTCGTTGACGAAGCTGTTCCTCTCTTCCGAAGCACCATGCGGCGCACTTTTTCCTCGATGATCTCCGAAAAAAGCCACAGAGGCACCGAAGCGACCATCAGGACGACAAAAAGGATCTTTACCCCCGTCGTCAGGCCGTCGCTCAGCCCCGATCCCACCAGAGACAGCACCGCCATTCCGGGAGCCCGCCCCAGAAAGCACACCGCCGAAAGGGGCAGCAGCTTCAATCGGGTCAATCCGGCGATGAAGCACACGGCGTCGTCGGGCAACGCCGGCAGCAGAAAAATCATGAAGAAGGTCATATAGCCGCCGTCACCCGTCAGCGAATCGAAGCGATTCAGCGTTTTTTCAGAAACGACGCGGCGCACGAACTTTTTCCCCAGAAGGCGTCCCAGCCCCATGGCCAGAAAACTGCCCAGCGTCAGGCCCGCGGTGGTGAGCATCCAACCCTCCCAAAAGCCGAAGACGTAGCCGCCGGCCAGCGCCACGGCCTGTCCGGGAATGGGAGCCACGATCACCTGAATGACCTGCGCCGCCATAAAGATCAGCGGCGCGGCGCGGCCGCAGCGCAGCAGCCGATCGCGAAAGACCGCGGGATTTTCGAAGAGAGTTCCGATCCAGCTGCGCCATGCGTCGGCAGCCGAAGCGGGCAGGGCGAACATGACGATCTGATAGAGGCCCATCAAAACCCCGGCGATAACCGCCGCCGAAAGGACGACGGCACAAAGCGATGAAATTTTGCGCCGCAGCAGCGCGACGAAGGTGCTGTGTCTCATAAATCGCAGTCCCCTCTTCAAAAGTGTGTCCGCACGCCCTTTGAAAAAGGGCGCGGCTGAGGTGCGGCAAAGCGTGACGGATGGCCGCTTTTATAGTAAGATAAACGCGAAATCAATTCTTCGAGGTGATGCTTCTGTGCTTTCCCTGCGGACGGGGATCATCGGCGGTCTCATGGTGGCCGTCGCGCTGTTCTGGCTCGTACCGGCGGTGCTGGGGCTTTTCTTTTCCGTAATCCTGTTTGCAATCGCGCTGCCCTTCAGGCTGCTGCGCCTGATTTTCATCACGGGATTGGGCGGCCTTCTGGCGTTGCTGTGGCGCCTTTTCAGCGGCTTTTTGGGGCTCTTCGGCATCTTCGGCGCGCTGGTCAAATGGCTTCTGGTCATTGTTGCCGGCACCTTCGGCCTGATGTTCCTGTGGGGCTTCGTCGGTTCATGGCGCGACAGTCGCGTCAAATCCTCCGAAAAAGAGAACAAACGCGCCTGGGCGCTGAAAGTCATGGGACTGGACGACACCGCTTCCCTCGAGGAAGTTAAACAGCGCTACCGCCAACTCATCAAAACGGAACACCCCGACCGGCTCCCCGCCGACGCCACAGCTTCTCAGCGACGCGCCGCCGAGGAACGCGTCCAACGGATCAACCGGGCCTACGTGATCCTGTCGGCCTGAGGAAACGGGCGTTCGCGCCTTATTCCAGTTCTTTGCCCGTCAGGCGGCGATAGGCCTCTTTATACTTGCTGATGGTTTTCTCCACGATTTCGTCGGGAAGAACGCCGTCGTTGCCGGGATGAGCCTTGTACCAGTCACGGGCAAACTGCTTGTCGAAGGAGGGCTGGCCGTGACCGGCTTCGTAGCCCTCAAGGGGCCAGAAGCGGCTGCTGTCGGGCGTCAGCATCTCGTCGCCGAGAACGACGCGGCCGCGCTCGTCGAGACCGTACTCGAATTTGGTGTCGGCGATGATGATGCCCTTTGAAAGGGCGTAGTCGGAACATTTTTTATACAGCGCCAGCGTGGTGTCGCGGATGGTGCCGGCGTACTCAGCCCCTTTGCCGGGGTAGATCTTTTCCAGAAGCTTCACGCAGCTGTCAAAGTCAATGTTCTCGTCGTGGGCGCCGATTTCCGCCTTCGTGCTGGGCGTAAAAATGGGCTCGGGCAGTTTCTGGCATTCCTTCAATCCCGCGGGAAGGCTGATGCCGCAGGCCGTTCCGTCCTTCTGATAGCTGGCCCAGCCGCTGCCGGTGATATAACCGCGGACAATGCACTCCACGGGGAGCATTTTCAGCTTGCGGCACAGCATGCTGCGTCCCGCGAAGCGGGGCTGACGGAAAAACTCCGGCATGCGGGCGTTATCGGTACTGATCATGTGATTGGGAATGAGATCACGGGTATATTCAAACCAAAACCGGCTCATCTGAGTGAGCACCACGCCCTTTTGGGCGACGGGGCTCTTCAGAATGATGTCGAAAACCGAAATGCGGTCGGTGGCGGTCATGACAAGATTTTCGCCGAGATCGTAGATCTCGCGGACTTTGCCTTCTTTGACGGGACTCAGCTGCTGCACGGAAGATCACTCCTCACTGAAAGATTGTTGAGGCATTTTTTCCGTTTAAGTATAAGCGGATTTTCACAGAACACAAGACATAAAAAAGAAATCCCGTTAAAATATCAACGTTTCGGCACAAAACCGACGGCAAGCCCTCCCCGGAGCGGGCGACGGTTCGGCCCCGGGATTTCCACGGAAGGGGGAAAGAACGATGGAACGCCATGAAACACCGCCGCCGGCACGTCACATGGGATTGCCGAAGAGGCGAGACCGCGGAAAGTCCTGGACAATCAGCGCGCGAACGGAGCGGAAAAGGGCCATTGTAAGCGGCGCCACGTGCACCGACGAGCCCGTCGCCAAGGCCATGGAACTTCACGGCGCGGAACCGGCGGTGTCCATGGATGGGACGGGATTTCGCGACAGCGGCGCGCCGGGGCATCCGAGAGTGAACAATCCTCCCGAAGCCGCCGAAAAAACCGGCGCAGCCATGATGGGTTTCGGCGATTGGGCCCGCGGCGAAGGGCCGCGGACCCGCCCTCTCGAGCCGCACCGGGTGTCCGTCATCGCCGCGCTCAACCCCACTGATGTGGTCACCGGGAACCGACGGGCAAAGGCTTCGACGTTCATAGGGCCTATCTTCGCTCCCTCCTTCGGCGCTCTCATCGGCCGGGGGCCGGCGAAACTGCGCAAAACCGTCGCCTTGCCGAGGGAGCCGTGAAAATGAAGGGATCCGCGCTTTTCAGGCGCTGTCTCATCCCCGCGGCGGCAATGCTCCTGTGGTGGGCGGGAAGTGCCGCGAAGATGTGGAATTCTTACATTCTGCCGTCGCCGGAACAGGTGTGGAATGCCTTTGCGGAGCTGTGGCGCACCGGCGAGCTGGCCGTGGACACGTGGGCCAGCGTGCGCCGCGTGCTCAGGGGGTTCAGCTGTTCCTTCACGCTGGCCTTTGTTCTCGGCGCCCTTTCGGCGCGGTCGAAACGCGGCGAGTTTTACGGCCACGTTGTTGAATTTCTGCGCCACGTGCCGCCCCTCAGCCTTGTTCCGCTGCTCATTCTCTGGTTCGGCATCGGCGAGAGGTCGAAGACGGTGCTCATCGTCCTCGCCTCCTTTTTTCCCGTCTATATGAGCGTCTACAAGGGCTTTCACGGCGCCGACAAAAAACTCGTCGAAGTGGGACGCACGCTGGGCTTGAGCCGCCGGGAGCTCTTTTGGCGCATCGAATTTCCCTGCGCCGTGCCCGACGTCCTCTCGGGATTGCGCATCGGTTTGGGCTACAGCTGGCGCGCCATTATCAGCGCCGAAATGATCGCCGCCGCCAGCGGACTGGGCTGCCTCATTCTCGACGCCCAGCAGATGTCCCGCTCCGACCGCGTCATGGCGGGAATTTTCGTCATCGGCGCCATCGGCTGGCTGAGCGACGCGGCCGCGGCGGCCCTCATCGGCCGCGTGGTGCCGGGAGGCAGGAAAAATGGCTGAGTACGGCATTTTCGACCTGTATAAATCCTACTTCGTGGACGGCAGAGAAGTCCCCGTGCTGCGCGGGCTCAACCTGAAATTTGAAAACGGCAGCTTCACCGTCATTGTGGGACGCAGCGGCTGCGGAAAGACGACGCTGCTGCGAATTCTCGCGGGGCTTGAAAGCTGTACCGCCGGGCGCGTGCTCTCGCCGGGAGGAAAACGCGTGTCCATGGTTTTCCAGGAACCGCGTCTCATGCCCTGGCTTTCGGTGCGGCGCAACGCGGCGTTCGGCGTCAAAAGGCCCGATCGGGGAAAAATCGACGCGCTCATCGCCGCCGTGGGGCTTGCGGGATTTGAAGAGGCTCTGCCCTCCCAGCTTTCAGGCGGAATGAAACAGCGCACGGCGCTGGCCCGCGCTCTGGCCCCCGATCCCGATGTGCTGCTCATGGATGAACCCTTTGCCGCTTTGGATTTTTTCACGCGCATGACCATGCAGAATTTGCTCCTTCGGTTGTACCAGCGCAGCAAAATCACCGTGGTTTTCGTCACTCACAGCATCGACGAGGCCATTTTGCTGGGGCGGCGCATCGTCATCCTCAAAGACGGCGTCGCCGCCGACCGCTTCGACCTCAGCGGCTTCCCCTATCCGAGAGACCCCGCCCTGCCGGAGCTGGCGGCGCTGCGCCGGACGATTTTGAAGCGCATCGTCGGAGAAGAAGCTTAAGACGCCGACGATGAAAGGGCATCCCGTATGAACATTTCAGGGGGGGGCGGACTGTCCAAACTGCGACAGTCCGCCCCCCCCCGGTTATGCGTCAATTTTTCGACCGCCGTTTTCAGCGGCGTTTTTTAGCCCGCGGCGGGCTGTGACAGATTGAGACGGCGGCGGATTTCCTTCTTCGGATTTTTCCAGTCCTTTGCGTCCCTGACGCTGATCCGTTCCACCTCGAGGCTGCCGTCTTCGCCGATGCCCGTAAGCCGATAGCTCACGGTGTTCGAGCTTTCGGTGATGCGGTTGTCCAGATCCACGGCGCTGTCATAAACGTGGACGTCCAGCGCATAGCCCGGCTCCCGGCCGCTTTTCAGGTCGGCTTCGAGATTGAGGGCCGAATAGGCCACGCGCCAGGGACCGCACCAGAAGAAATCGCCGCAGGCGAGGCGCAGCGTCGCCAAATGGCTGCAATCGCCTCGACCGTTGAGATTGAGCTGATAGACGTCGAGGTCGCGAACGTTGCTCTCCTTCTCGCCCATGGCCACCATGAGACGCTCGCCGTTGGGAGAGACGCTGACGCCGCACACGCGCTCGGGTTCGCCCACGAAGAAAGCCGTCGCCAGAGACGGCTCCGTGCCGGGAGTTCCGAGGTCGTCGTCGGGAGCGATCTGCGTAAAGACGTAAAGCATGGGCATCTCGCCGGCCGGATCGCCTTCGCCGCCGGCGGTAAACCAGTAATAATTCATGGGAATTTCTTCGGCGTCAAAGGAAAATCTGTTGAAAAACCGCCCCACATGAAGCTCGGCGTCGTAAGGACTCCGGGATTTGCCCTCGCCGGTGAAAACCTTCATGGTTTTGGCGTCGACGCTGAACATGGCTTTCGGCGTCTTCCACCACTCGCCGGGCTTCCAGTCGGGCAGCCACAGGTAGACGCTCTCCATGTGAAGTTCCCCGTTCTCCTCCGATCCGCTTTCGGCCCATTGCTCGATGGCGTCCACATAAAGATGCGTCATTTTCACCACTCCGCCGCGACAGGACGTCATCATGTACTCGTCGGTGGGCGTGGCGGCTTTCAGGACCTGCGTTGTCCCGCTGTCCACATCGAAAAGGCTCACCGACAGGTAGCGCGCATCCGCGTCTCCCATTCCCGGCTTCTTCATGCCCGTGCTGTCCACCGACGTGTAGACAAATCGACTGTTGTCCGCCCAGCAGGGGCCGCTCCAGTCGACGATTGAACCGTGAAACGACGTCAGAGGCTCCAGGCCGTCGAAGGCATAGACGGTGTTGATGCACTCCAGGGAGCCGGGGCCCTCGGGCACGGCGAGAACCAATTTGGAGCCGTCGGGCGACGGCGTCACGTTGGCGCTGCCGGCGTCGCCGTCCACGGGGATGAAACCGCTCTGCGAGCCTTCGGTATCGAAGAAGACAAAGCCTGCCGCCGGAATTTTCTGATCGGCGCCCTCGGGATTGAGGCACGCCCAGTAGTATTTGACCGAACCGTCTTCGGCGGTGACCTCGTTCAGAGCGACGGCAAGGCCGACGCGGCCTCCATTCTCGTCGATAAAGTATATGGCCCTCTCATAGAGATCCGCCCCGCAGCGCGGCGTCGGCTCCGCCGACGCCGCTGAAACCGACAGCGACACCGCGGCGGCCGCAAGGATTGCCGCAATCACAACGCCTTTCTTCATGGTTTTCCCGCCTTTCACGATTCTCGCCGCCCGGTGACGACGAGAGGAAAAGATCACTGGCCCGTTTTTCCTCGTTCCTATTTTAACAAAAAAACAATAAATTTCATTAAAAAAATTATTTTGCCCGCTTCGCGTCTCCGGGCACCTCCACCATAAGTCCCCGCAGAAAACACCTCGAAGCTTTTCCGCCGAAGGGGTGAGCGCGACGTTTTAAAGAGGTCGCCGCGGGGCTTTTCAGGCGAAGCTTCGCGAAGCCTTTTTCCTCTCTCAACGTTGCCGTGCCGCGGGCACCTCCGGGAAAAGGGAAAAAACCCCGGGCCGTCTCTCTGCGGCAAGGGACTAACGGAGCTGCACCGCCATGTCGCAAAAAGCGGGAAGGCGCCGCAAAACCGGGGACTTCATCGGCAAAGCCTTGTGCACAAAAGGGCGCCGCGCCATTTTTTTTCAAGTTCTTAAATCGCCCGCTGAAAGCTCCCGTGGTACAATGAAGTCGCATCAAAAAACGACGGCGCTTTTGCGCCGCCGCCCTGGGGAGGATCTCATGAAAAAAACTCTGAAAAAATTGGCAGGTGCGCTCCTTCTTCTGTGCGTCGCGGGCACGGCGCAGGCAAATCTGAAAGTGACCTACATCAAGCCGCCGCTGAACGTGCCTTCCATGGTGGAGCGCCGTCTCGGGCTCTTTGAACAGTACTGCGGGCAGCCCGTGGAATACGTGACGCTTTTCAACGGCCCCGAACAGGTCCATGCTCTGGCCGCGGGAGACGTGCAGTTTTTGCCGGCGACGGGATCCACCAGCGTCTTTTTGGCGTCGTCCAACGGAGCCGACTTCAAAATTCTGTCGATTTTTGCCCGCGCGCCCAAGAGCTTTAAAATTCTGGCTCCCGTGGGATCGCCTCTCAGCCGTCCTTCCGATCTGAAGGGAAAAACCGTCGCCGGCCCGCGGGGCACCATTCTCCACGAGCTTCTGGCACTGTGGCTCGCTCAGGACGGGCTGAGCGAAAAGGATGTGACCTTCGTGAACATGAACATCGCCGCGGCAGCGGCCGCTCTGGCGTCGGGAAAGGCCGACGCGGCGCTGCTCACCGGCGTGCCCGCCTGGAAAATGGCCAAAAAAGGCTTTAAAGTGCTGCGCGACGGTGAAGGTCTTGTGGGCGGCGAAGTGCTCACCGTCACCACGGGAAACAGGCTGCGCCGCTATCCCGGGCTCGTCAAAGATTTCATGAAGGCGCGCCGTCAGTCGGTGCAGTGGATGAACGACCATCACGCCGAAGCCGTCAGAATTGCCGCCGAGGAACTGGACCTCACCGTCGACGAGGTGGAAGAGCAGTTTCCCCTCTACGATTTCTCGCCCGACGTCACCTCGAAAGACGTCGCGGCTTTGCAGCGCACCGTGGACTTCATGGTCTCTCAGCGCATGATGAAGCCGCTGGACGTAAAAAAACTTTTCGCCGCCGACGTTCTCCCGGCAAAATAGCCCGCGATGCGCCCTCTTTCGGTGAGGGCCGACTTCGGCTCGCTCGGGCGCCCATAACAGATCTCCGAAAACGAAAAAAACTTTCACCGTGAACGGGCGAAGCCGTGCGAAGGGGCGCGGCGCTCCGTCACGACGAAACGGCCGCCCGAACCTGTCGAGCGGCCGTTTTGTCGGCGGAGAAACTTCGGTTGCGCTCAAATCAAAGGAGTCCCGCACCTTCAAGCTGTGCGGTCAAATGGGTCAGATCGGAGATGACACACCACGCGCCGGCGCGGCGCAGCTCTTCCCCGGGAGTGCTGGTCTCCACGGCGGCACAGCGCATTCCCGCGCCGCGGGCTGCCTGAACGTCGATGACCGTATCGCCCGCATAAATCACCGTCTCGGCGGAAGCCCCCAGCAGCTCGGCGCCTTTGAGAAGCACGTCGGGAGCCGGTTTGGGGCGCGCCACGTCGTCGGCGCCCACCACGCAGTCCATGAGCCCGTCAAGGCCCTTGGCGCGGATCACCCGCATGGGCGAGGTGCGGTTTGACGCACAGCCCACCTTGACGCCGCGGGAACGAAGTTCTTTGACGCATTGAACGGCGCCGGGGGCGGGGACCATCAGCTCAGCCTCGCCGGGAATGCAGCGTTTCACGTAAAATTCACCGTACTCCGGGCGCTCGTCGCCCAGCAGCGCCAGCCAGAAATCCCTGGTGTTGCAGCCGATGACCTTCATGAGCTTTTCGCGGCTGCATTGGGGCTTTCCGAAGTGCCGCGCCAGCATGTTCACATTGCGCAGCAGCGCCGCGCTGGTGTCAATGAGAGTCATGTCGAAATCGAAAAGGATCGCTTTGAGAGTCATCGCCTTTCTCCCTTCACAAAACTGAAATTCAATCATAGCATATTATGACCCCGCCGGGCAAAAGAACCTGCCCCGGTACTCCGGCGGTGTTAAAATGGTGCGCAAACGGCTATAATGATTTCGTTGAACGTCTCTTTTTTCAGGACGCGGTGCCGGGCCAAACCGCTTGCAAAAAAATTTTCGAAGGAGAGAGGGTGAAAAGGGGTGAGCACCGTCCTTGCCGCTTGCGCAGCGGTCTTTTCGGGCAGCGTCGTTCAGGGCATCGCCGGCTTCGGCATGGCCCTTCTTTCCGTGCCCGTTCTGCTTCACCTTTTGCCTCAGACCACCGTGACGCCCGCTCTCATCATAGCGGGCACGGTCATGAACGGCTTTTTCATGTGGAATTTGAGGCACTCCGTCAGCTGGAAGCTCATCGTCCCCGTGCTGATGGGCGCCGCGGCGGGCGTGTTGCCCGGCGTCAAACTGCTGCAGTACGTTCCCGCCGCGCCCTTCAAAGCGGGCGTGGGAACGGTGATCGTTCTCTCGGGACTTTTGCTGTGGCGGGGAGTCACGTGCCCGCTGCGCAGCCCCGTTCTTCAGCTGGCCGTAGGGTTTCTGGCCGGCGTCATGTCGGGAGCGCTGTCGGTTTCCGGGCCGCCCGTGGCGATTTTTTTCACTGCCGGCAGCGTGAAAAAGGACGTCTTTCGTGCGTCGCTGGCCATGTTTTTTCTCGCACTCAACCTGTTCACCCTGGGAGCCCTGACCGCCGAAGGCCTTTTGACGCCGCAGCTGCTGCGCTTCGCCGCGCAGCTCATTCCGGCGGTTCTGGCCGGCTCCTTCGCGGGTCTGAAGCTGGCGGGTCGGGTTTCTGAAAAGCTGTTTCGAACCTTCGTCATGGCCATGATCATTCTGTCGGGCCTCTCGCTGCTTCGCTGAGAAGGCGCGTGCATCGGCAATGGGCGCGCCGAAATATTTTTAGAAGGGAATTCGGGCAATGAACATCAACCTCCAAAGAACTCACGAGCTGGGACAGAGCATTTGGTACGATTCCATCAGCCGCTCCGCCGTTCGCGGCGGCGACCTGAAAGACCTGATTGACTGCGGCGTCCGCGGCGTCACCACCAACCCGTCCATTTTTCAGAAGGCCCTTTCGGGCTCACGGGATTACGACGACGACATGAGGCGTCTCATCGCCGAAGGCAAAAGCGACACTGAAATTTACGACGCGCTGACCCTCGGCGACGTGCGCGAAGCCTGCGCGCTCTTTCGGCCTCTCTGGGAGAAAAGCGGCGGCACCGACGGCTTCGTCAGCCTTGAGGTCAATCCCCTGATCGCCGACAACGTCGAGACCACCGTCGCCGAAGCCGCGCGCCTGTGGAAGGCACTGAACTGCCCCAATGCCATGATCAAAATTCCCGCCACGCAGGCGGGGATCAAGGCGCTTGAGGAGGCGACGGCGATCGGAATAAACGTGAACTCCACGCTGATTTTCTCGCAACGTCAGTACGCCGCCGTGGCCGAAAGCTATCTGCGTGCGCTCTCCCGCCGGGCCGCCCGGGGACTGCCTCTCACTCAGGCATCGGTGGCCTCCGTCTTCGTCAGCCGCATCGACTCGGCCCTGGATCCGCTGCTGGAACAAAAAAATCCCGCTCTGGCAGGGCATGTGGGACTGGCCAACGCCCGCGCCGTCTATGCGCTGTTCGGAAAAATTCTGGCGTCTTCGCGCTGGAAGGCTCTGGCCGACAAGGGAGCCCGCCCTCAGCGTCCTCTGTGGGCCAGCACGGGCGTCAAAAACAAAGCCTACTCTCCCACGCTCTACGCCGACGGCCTCATCGGGGCGCACACCGTCAACACGCTGCCGCCCGCGGCGCTGAAGGTCTTTATGGAGCGCGGCACGCCGGCTCTCACGGCCGACGCCCCGGGCTTCACGGCGGAACTGGCGGCGCTGAGCGACTGCGGCATCGACCTGGACGACGTGACGTCGGGGCTGCTGACCGACGGGCTCGAAGCCTTTGTCCGTTCATTCCGCGACATGATGTCCATTATCGCCGCGCGGCGCAAAGACCTTTCATAAAATGCGCCGCCTATTTCGCCGACTCCGGCGTTCTCCCTTCCGACACGATGCGCCGCCGAAG
This sequence comes from uncultured Synergistaceae bacterium, assembly GCA_902489135.1. GTDB lineage: Bacteria > Synergistota > Synergistia > Synergistales > Dethiosulfovibrionaceae > Pyramidobacter. Next base: position 25,468 of record CABTYW010000011.1, on the reverse strand, counting down.
GTCTCTCCCTCTTTGAATTTCGGAAAACTCCTGGCAGCTCTCCTTCTCCTTTTCGTTTTTCTTCCCGGAGCTTCCGCCGGAAGCGAAGCGGAAACAGCAAATTACGGGTACCAACTTTTCGACGTGTTTCTGCGCGGCCTCAATCCTCAGTCGGCGGTCCTGCAGCTGCGCGAAGTTCCGAGGGACGACGGTTTCATCTCCTGGGCCTATCTGGAATGTCACAACGCCAACGTCCGCGGCATGAACGTCCGGTCGCTGAAGATGGACTGCTTCGACGCCGAAGTCACGCCGCCGGCCCGATGGAAATTCATGGAATACCCGGCGGTGAAAAGCATGCTGTCCTGCCACGCCGAAGGCGTTTTCACCGAGGACGACATCAACGACTTTTTAAGGCGCCGGGTGTTCGGCAGCCACAAAGAATGGGAGCAATTCAGCGTCAAACTTCGCGCCGGACGCATTGAAGCGTCGGCCTATTACAAGGCCGACCTGAAACTTTTCAAAACCCGCATCAGATTGGATCTTTCCTGCGCCATCGCGGGGCGCGGCACGGCACTGTGGCTCGAGGACATTGCGGTCAAGGTGAACGACCGGGAGATCTCGCCGCGCTTTGTGGAAGACGCGCTGAAAAAATTGCAGCCCTTTATCGACATGAAAAACTACAACCTTCCGCTGTACCTGACCAAAATCGAGTTCAGCGACGGCACCTGTCGCGTGCGCAGCCGCATTCTCCCCAAGCCGCTGCCCGGCGGCCTGCTCTGGCAACATCCCGACGGCTGCGAAGGCCGGCCGTTCCGGACAGGTGGTGCGGAGGAACCTGAGCTCGCACCCCGTCCATGATCTATCTGAAAAGTTTTGATTTTCAAGGGCAGCGAAGCGGAAGAGAACTTTTTCCGGACAGAGACCCTAACCTGCTATGATTCCTACCATCCCTTCGGCGGTTATGGCGCGACGCGGCCGGCCCCGCCTCCAATTCAGCGAAAATACGCCGCCGAGGGGGAAGACCTGACGGAGGAATATCGACAGGGAACGTACGCCGAGTTCCGTTTCAGGTCCCCTGACGATTACGAAAAACGCCGGCGAGTCAGCGCGACGCGCCGAAAGACTCTGTCGCGCTCTCTTGGCGCGTTTTCGCCGGAAAACCCTTCGCGAGCGCTCCGACGGTGAAAGCGCTTTTCTGTATTTGACGCGGAAAATCGCCGAAAAAGCTTTATCTTCCGGATGAGCCTGAAAACAGTGTTTCACCTCAGCGTCAGCGGGAACTGAGGGATTTTTTCCATGACCGCGCGCGTTTTTTCAGCGGCCGGTTTATCGTGGCGACTCATTCGCCCTTCCTGCTTTCCCTTGGGGGCGCAAGAATGTACCATCTCGATGAAAACCCCGTGCGCCTTCGACAGTGAAATGAGCTGCCCTGCGTCAGGACCTGCGCCCGCTTCTTCGCGGCGCACCGCAAGGACTTCCGAGAACAAAGCGACACAACGTCGCTGAACGCCAAGGAGGCATGACATGTCATTTCCCAACTGGAACCCTCAAAACGGAAACGGCCCCTTTTCGGGCTTCCCCTTCGACAGCTTTCCCTTCGGAAGGCGAACGTCGCCGTCTTCGGAGGAAAATCGGCCTGAGCGGCCTCGCCTGAGCCTGAAGCTGCGCCCCAAGACCGTGGTGCTGCTGCTGTGCCTTGCCGTTCTGATCTTCCTGTTTCCCGCCCTCGCCAATTTTTTGGCCGATTATTACTGGTACGAAGCTGAAAAGCTCACGTCGGTGTTCTGGGCGCGCCTTCTGCCGCAGTGGATTCTTCTGGGCGCTTTCTCCGCTCTGGCTTTCGCCGTGGTTTATCCCAATCTGGCCGTCATGGTGCGCACCGCCAAAAATCTGCCTCAAAACGACGGCGTGCTGTCCACGGTTCTGGAACATCCCTTCTCCCGCTGGATCCCCATGGTACTGGGACTGTTTATGGCCGTCAGCGCCGGTACGGATTCCATGGGAAAGTGGCAGATGGTGCTCCAGTTTCTGCACGGGGGAACATTCGGTATCGACGACGCCATCTTCGGAAAGGACGTCGGCTTCTATCTGTTTTCCCTGCCCTTCTGGAACTTTCTTCAGGAATGGCTGACGGGCCTTCTGATGAACGTGCTCATCGTCTGCGGCGCCGCCTACGCCATGCTGCTCATGGACAAAATCCACGACGGCGACTTTGCTCTGCCCCGCGCCGTTCGGCTTCACCTGCTCGCTCTGGGCGCCGCGCTGACGGCCTGCTGGGGCTGCTCCTTCGTTCTGGCGCGCTATATGCTGCTCTACAATCCCAACGGCGTGGTCTTCGGCCCGGGCTATACGGACATTCACGCGACGCTGCCGGCGCAGACCGTGCTGGCGGCGCTGTCCTTCGCGGCCTCGGGGCTGCTGCTCTTCGCCATGAAAAGCGACCGCGGCTGGAAGTTCATCGGCATCATCCTGGGCGTTTTCCTCGCCGCTCACGTGCTGCTGCGCGGCCTCTATCCCGAACTGGTGCAGCGTTACATCGTGGTGCCCAACGAGTTCGAGAAGGAAAAAGAATACATCGGCAACAACATTAAAGCCACCCTTCACGCTTACGACATGGACCACATCGAGATCAGCGAGCTGACGCCCGACACGGGGCTGACACAGGACGACGTGAACGCCGACGCCGAAACGCTGGAAAACATGCGGCTGTGGGACTACCGCGCGCTGCTGCGCAGCTACAAGCAGCTTCAGGAAATCCGCAGCTACTACGATTTTTCGGCCATAGACATCGACCGCTACACCATCAACGGCAAAATGCGCCAGGTGATGCTGGCGCCCCGCGAGCTTGACATGAGCGGCATGCAGAACCGCACGTGGGTCAATCAGCACCTTGAGTTCACCCACGGCTACGGCATCGTCATGAACGGCGCGCGCGACGTGGGACAAAACGGCCAGCCCGACCTGCTCATCAGAGACCTTCCGCCGGTGAGCAGCGTGGACATCCCCATCCACCGCCCGCAGATCTACTTCGGCGAAAATCCCATGAGCTACGCCTTCGTGAAAACCAGCGTCAAAGAATTTGACTACCCCATGGGAGAATCCAACGCCCGCAGCACCTACGAGGGCGACGGCGGCGTGCCCATCGGCTCGCTGTGGCGGCGCCTGGTCTACACGCTGGCCTTCGGCGACTCGAAAATTCTGTTCTCCGACGTGTTCCGCAAGGACAGCCGCGTCATTTACGACCGCAATATCCGCTCCCGCCTCAGCCGCGCCGCGCCCTTTCTGACCTACGATTCCGATCCCTACATCGCCGTCATCGACGGGCACATCGTCTGGATCGTTGACGCCTACACCACGTCGACGCGCTACCCCTACTCCGAGCCCGTGGGCCGCCGCTACCGCCGCGGACGCATCGAAGGCGGCATCAACTACGTGCGCAACAGCGTCAAGTGCACCGTCGACGCCTATGACGGCCATATGAAATTTTATGTAGTGGAGCCCGACGATCCCGTCATTCAGTGCTGGCAGTCCATTTTCCCGACGCTCTTCAGCCCCGCCGACGAAATTTCTCCGGCACTCCGCGCCCATCTGCGCTACGCCCGCGACCTGTTTTCACTTCAGGCGGACATCTACTGCACCTATCACATGAGCGACGCCAATACCTTCTACAACAAGGAGGACGTATGGAACACGCTGCAAACCGACGTCGCCTCTTCAGACCAGCTTCTGATGCAGCAGAGCACTCTGTCGTCCTACTATGTGATGAACAAGCTTTTGGGCGAGAAAAAGCCGGAGTTCCTGATGATGACGCCCTACACGCCCATCGGCCGCGACAACATGATCGCCTGGATGGCGGGGCGCTGCGACGGAGAGAATTACGGCAAGCTCATGCTCTACCGTTTCCCCAAGCAGACGTTGATTTACGGCCCCAACCAGATCAGCGCGCTCATCAATCAGACGCCGGAGATCTCCGCGCAGCTCTCTCTGTGGTCGCAGAGAGGCAGCGACGTCATTATGGGACATTTGCTGGTGGTGCCCGTGAACAATTCGCTGCTTTACGTGCGGCCGCTCTATCTCAAAGCCAGCCAGAGCGATTTGCCCGAACTGAAGCGCGTCATCCTTTCAAGCGGAGGCCGCGTGGTCTGGGACGAAAGCTTTGACGGCGCCCTTCAAAAGCTGCTGCGCTCCCGAAGCGAAGAGACGTCCGCTCCCGAAGCCCGCGAGAATTCATTCACGGCGCCCGGAGGCGAAGCGGCGCCGCATGTCACCGACGACTCCAGGCTGCGAAGCCTGGCACAGCAAGCCAGGAACGCATGGAGCCGTTCTCAGCGGGCACTGAAAGAGGCCGATTGGAATTCCTACGGCGAAGCCATGAACGACCTCGAAAAATCGCTGAACGCCATGTTTCCCGAGGGAATTGACTGATCGCGCTCACCTCGCCCTGAAAAAAAAGACCGCGCCGCTTCAACCATGCGGCGCGGTCTTTTTATACCCTGAAGCAGTCTTCGGAACAAAGGCTCCGCGTAAATCCGGCGCTTCACCGAGGAACATTCTTTCTTTCTTTTAAGTCATATTGAGGGCTTGAAAGCACAAAAGCTTCAGTTATAATAATTATATAATTATTGCTTCAAATGGGGGGAACGGCATGGCGTTTGTAGTGGGAATTGACATCGGCTCGACGGCCGTCAAAGGCGTCCTCTATAACGGCAAAGCGCTGAAATGGGGGCTGGTGCCTACGGGGTGGACGCCCCGCGAGACCGGCGAAAACATGATCTCCTGGCTTTTAAAGCGCCGCAGCGTCCTGCGCGACGAGCTGACCATCGTCGCCACGGGATACGGGCGCAAAACCGTCTCGGGAGCCCGCGCCGTCACGGAAATCACCTGTCACGCCCGCGGCGCCCACGAACTGTGCCCTCAGGCCCGAACCGTGCTGGACATCGGAGGACAGGACAGCAAGGTCATCCTTCTGGGGCCTTCGGGAGAGGTCAACGATTTCGCCATGAACGACAAATGCGCCGCCGGGACGGGGCGTTTTTTTCAGGTGCTGTGTCACGCGCTGGAATACGACATCGACGAGTTCGGTTCAGTGCCCGTGGACGGCGAGACCGAACCGCTGTCCAGCATGTGCACCGTCTTCGCCGAAAGCGAAGTCATCGGCAATCTCGCCCGGGGCGTGCCGCGCGAGAACATCGCCCGGGGGCTGCTGAAAAGCATCGCCGCGCGCTCTGCGGGCATGTTGGCCAAAGTGGGCCTCAAACCGCCGGTGTTCTTCTCCGGCGGTTTGTCGCGCAGTTCCTCGCTGAAATTTTTTCTCGAAAAAGAGCTGAACTGCCCCGTCCACGTCAACGACAGGTCACAATTCGCCGGCGCTCTGGGCGCCGCGCTTATCGGTTGGGAGGGTTTAAAGTGAGAACCATCGAACAGATTCTTGAGGAAATGCGAAGCCACGCCAAAGACGGGCCGGTGCTGATCAAGGAGATCAGCGAAAAGGGAGTTCCCATCGTGGGAACCTACTGCACTTTCGTGCCGTGGGAGCTCATTCACGCGGCCGGCGCCGTTTCGGCGTCGCTGTGCGCCAAAAGCCAGAAGCCCATTGCCGCCGCCGAAGAGCACCTGCCCCGCGCCCTGTGCCCGCTCATTAAAGCCAGCTACGGTCACGCTCTGCTGGACACCTGCCCCTACTTTCACTTCTGCGATCTCGTCGTGGGCGAAACCACCTGCGACGGCAAGAAGAAAATGTACGAGTTGCTGAACCGTCTCAAAAAGGTTTACGTCATGCCCATTCCTCAGCGCAACGACCGCCCCGAAGACCTGGACATCTTTAGAAAAGAGCTGGAAAACTTCAAGACTGAACTCGAAAAGCTCACCGGCATCGCCGTGACCGACGAAAAACTGCGCGACGCCGTCAAACTCCGCAACTTTGAACGCAGAGCGCTGAAAAGCCTGTGGGCGCTGTCCGCCATGGAAAATCCCCCTCTGACGGGCCACGAGATCTGGGAATTCACGGAGTACATGAACACCCACTTCGACAAAGAAACGGCCGTCACATGGCTGAATGAGCAGGTCGCCGACATCAAAGCGGCGGCCGAAGCGGGCGAGGATCGCGGACTGGGCGGACGTCCCCGCGTCCTGATCACGGGATGCCCCATCAGCGGCGTCCCCAAGGTCATCGAAGCCGTGGAAGGGGCAGGCGCCCTGGTGGTGTGCTTCGAAAACTGCGGCGGAGAAAAGGAACTGGGCTATTTGGTGGACGAGGACAAACCGCCTATGGAGGCCATTGCCGAAAAATATCTGAGCATCGGCTGCTCCGTCATGAGCCCCAACACCTCGCGGCTCAACTCCCTCACTTCCCTTATGGAGAAATACCGCGTTCAGGGCGTTTTGGACATGTCGCTGACCAACTGCCTCACCTACTCCGTGGAGAACAAGACCATCCGCGAGCTGGTTCACCGTTTGGGAAAGAGCTATATGGCCGTGGAAACCGATTTCTCGGAAAACGACAAGGAACAGCTGTCCACCCGCGTGGGCGCCTTCGTCGAAATGCTGTAAGCCCCGTCGCTTTCGGGCAAAATGGGCAAAATCAAAGCCGCCGGCCGTGCCGGCGGCTTTTTATCCTGTCAAAGAATCGGCGCGCGCGAAGACTTCGCGCGCGCCGATTTCGTTCAGTTCAATACGCTGTATGTGGCTAGGCCTGAACGCTGATTTCCTTGGAGGACTCCCACAGACCGTGGAGGTTGCAGTAGGAAACAGCCACCAAAGTGCCCGACTCCTTGAGCTTCACCGAAAGGCAGCCCGCGGGATTGACGGCCATGTCGCCGTGCACGTCGAACTTCAGCTCGCCCAGCTGGACGGCGAATTTGCCCGAAGCCGCCTTGAAGTAAAGCTTGATCCAGCTGATGTGGTGTTCGGGCGTGTTGGGATGGGCGATTTCCTTGCCCACGCTCAGCTCTACGCAAAGGCTCTCTCCCGCCTTCACTGTCTCGGGAGCTTCGATGACAGGAACGTGCTTCTCGCCTTTCCAGTCGCCGCTCTGAATCAGATCGCCAATTTTCATCTGTAAAACCTCCTCTTTTTCTTAAATCCCTCTTCTAAAAATACCGACCCCTCTGAGGCCGACCCATTTCATTATAACATAGGCCGCTCCATGTGAATTCTTTCGTTAGGCACCAAACGGCATATATTCGACTCATTTAATTACATATAACTTCCCCGTTCCCGTCCTTGAAATTTTTCTTCGTTGAGTTCACTTTGCCGACCCTTAAGCGGCAAAATTTTTTGCACGCCCTCACGGGAAAGTTTTTGTGCCCGGAAATCCCGGCGGCAAAAAAAGCGGAGGGGGAAAATTCCGCCGTCTCCGCCTGTTACGTCTATCGGTGGAGCTGCCGCAACTGCTCCCACAGTTCCCGTTCGCGCGCCGAAATCTGCCCGGGCACGGTGATGACCATGCGCGCATAGAGATCTCCTCTCAGGTTGGTGCCGCGCATGGGCAGTCCTTTGCCGTGGAGGCGAAGGCGCGTGCCGCTCTGCGCGCCGGCCGGAACTTTCACTTTCACGACGCCGTCGGGCGTGATCACGTCGGCGGTGCCGCCGAGAACGGCTTCCCAGGGATCTACGCTGACGTCGGTGTTCAGGTCGTAGCCGTTGAGTTCAAAGCGGGGATCGGCGGCGATGTGAACGACCACGTAAAGGTCGCCCCGTTCTCCGCCGTTGCGCCCTTCGCCTCCCTGGCCGCGCAGTTTGAGACGCGAGCCCTCGCGGATGCCGCGCGGCAGGTTGACCTCGATGTCGCGGGAACCGCTTGGTCCCTGCAGCGTCAGACGCCGCGTCATAGGAGCGCTCATGACGTCATGCAGCGACAGGGTGATTTGAACTTCGCTGTCGGCGCCGCGGCTGGCGCGGCTGCGCGCCCTTCCGCCGAAAAGGTCTGCGGCGTCAAATCCTCCGGCGCCGCCGGCCATGGAGCCGAAAATCGTCCTGAAGAAATCGCTGAAGCCGCGGCCGTCGTCGCCGAATTCCATGTGAACGCCGCCGCCGGGAAATCCCTGTCCTCCGAACTGCTGTCCTGCCTGCCAGTTGGGGCCCAGGGCGTCGTATTTCTGCCGTTTTTCCGGGTCGTGAAGCACCTCGTAGGCTTCATTGACGTCTTTATATTTCTGCTCGGCATCGGGGGCTTTATTGACGTCGGGGTGATATTTTTTTGCAAGTCTCCGATAGGCTTTCTTGATTTCCGGCTCTGTGGCGTTTTTGGAGAGGCCGAGAATTTCATAATAATCTTTGTAGGCAACACTCATGGTTGAACACCTCCCGGTCAGACCGCTCAAATAATGTCTAACCAAAGCTGACCATATTATATATTACTGGCTTTTCTTTGTCCAGAGGAAAAGGTCGGGAGGACGCGCGCGGATTTCGGCTTTTTCTCTTTCTTTATTTTCTTTTGGACAGACCGCCCGTCATGCGATAGAATAATCTCAGGACGGTGGTTCCATGGAATTCTGGAAGATCAACGGCAACGGCAACGATTTTATCACAATTCTCGCGCCGACGGGCGGCGAAGACGACGAAGAGCTGTCGGCTCTGGCCCGCCGTCTGTGCCGCCGACGGGCTTCCATCGGAGCCGACGGGCTTCTGGTGCTGGCGCCGTCCAACTGCGCCAACTTCAAAATGCGGCTTTTCAATGCCGACGGCTCGGAAGCGGAGATGTGCGGAAACGGCGCGCGATGCATGGCCCGTTTCGCCTTCGAAAAGGGCATCGCTCCGGCGAAAATGACTTTTGAAACGCTGGCGGGCACGATCGGCGCCTCCGTGGAAGGGAATTTCGTCCGCATTGACCTCGGCAGAATTTCCTTTGAGAACGGATGGATCGATCGCCCTCTTTCGCGGGAGGGCACTGAATATCGGACGTGCTTTTTGACGGCAGGCGTTCCCCATCTGGTGATCTTTCCGGGAGACCGCCTGAGCCGACGGGAAATGCTGGACGTGGGACGGGCCTTTCGACACGCCGATCTGTTTCCCGGCGGTACCAACGTCACCTTCGCGCGCCCTGCGGGGCGCGGCGAAATCGAAGCGGTCACCTATGAGCGCGGCGTTGAAGACCTTACGGACTCCTGCGGCACGGGCTGCGCCGCGGCGGCGCTTTCGGCCAACGCGGTTCTGCACATGGAAAGTCCCGTTGACGTCGCCAATCCCGGAGGCGTCAATCGCATCGCCTTCCAACGGCTCGACGCTCTGAGCTACCGCGTTTCTCTGGGCGGAGCGACGGCGGTGGCCGCCATGGGCGAAGTGGGCCCCGACGCCTGAAACTTGAGGCGAAAAATTGGGCGTAAAGGAGGAGAAGAGTTCATGAAAAAGGACAAACGAGAGCTTTCCAATGACGAACTGGCGCTGTTGAGAGACGAACCGCTGCCGCCCGACGACGATGAAGTGATTGTGGACGACGACTGGGCGGAATTTCGAAAGCTGAGCCCCGAAGAACAGAAATGGGCTCTGATCCAGCTTCAGCTTGACAGAGAACAGAAATACATGGAGAGTATCTCCACGTCGGAATAAAGACGGAACAGGCGGGCCATTTTCTTTTCGGCCCGCTTGTTCTGTGTCATCATGAGATGTCGGGAGTCGTGTCACATGGAACATTTTCTGAAAGCCTGCCGCAACTCGCGCGACGGGTTCCGCGCGCTGCTGGGCGAAAAAGCCTTCCGCCAGGAACTGCTGCTGCTGGCCGTTTTTCTGACGGCGGCGGCGCTGAAGGACGGATGGAGCGCATCGGCGGAACTGCTGCCCTGGGGCGGCGTGGTGCTCATCACCGAAGCGCTGAACACCGCGGTGGAAAAGACCGTCGATCTGGTCACCGACCAATGGCACCCTCTCGCCAAGATCGCCAAGGACGCCGGCAGTTTTGCCTGCGGCACGGCCCTTTTCGTTTTTTTCGTCGTCTGGTTCAGGACGCTGTTCTGAGCGCGGCGGGGCGCTTTTCCCGCCCTCTGCTTTGAACGTCGAAAGGTGTCACGCAAAAAAACACCCGCCCCGGCGCAGGGAACGCCGAAGTGAACGGCCGGGCACGCCAAACAAACCGGGCAATCGGGATTTGTCCGCTGAGAAAAGTTGAGGGGGATTTATGGCACTGAACATTATTTTCAAGATTATGGGCGGCGTCGGCCTCTTTCTCTTCGGGATGAAGCTCATGAGCGACGCTCTTCAGGATTTTGCCGGCGACCGCATGCGCGAACTCATTGCGTCTCTGACCAGCACCCCCATCAAGGGCGTCCTCGTGGGAGCGCTGGTCACCGTGGCCATTCAGTCCAGCTCGGGCACCACGGTGATGACCGTCAGCTTCGTCCAGGTGGGCATCATGACGCTGAAACAGGCGCTGGGCGTTATTATGGGGGCCAACATCGGGACGACGGTCACGGCACAGCTGGTGGCCTTCAGCATTCACGAGATGGCTTTGCCCATGCTGGGCTGCGGCATGATTTTGGCGGTGTTCTCGCGCTCACGGCGGAGACGCTATATCGGCAACGGTCTTTTCGGCTTCGGTCTGCTGTTTATCGGCATGAGCACCATGGAAGGCGCCGTGGCTTTTCTGGCGGACAACCGTGAATTTTTTCTGCGCGTTTCCGCCTATCCCACGCTCTGCGTGCTGGGCGGCATGCTGCTCACCATGGTGGTGCAGTCCAGCGCCGCCACCATCGGCCTCACCATCGCCATGACCACTCAGGGCCTTCTGCCGCTCCAATCGGCCATCGCCATTCTCCTGGGCGACAACCTGGGGACCACCATTACCGCCGTCATCGCCTCGCTGGGTTCAAACCGCGCCGCCAAACAGGCCGCGGCGGGACACGTACTTTTCAATCTCGTGGGCGTTCTCATTTTTCTGCCGCTGCTCTCACCTTTTACGGCCCTGGCGGCCTCCACGTCCTCCAACGCGGCGCGTCAGATCGCCAACGCCCATAGCCTCTTCAACGTGCTGAACACGCTGGTTCAGCTTCCCTTCGCGGATCAAATCGCGCGGGTCATTCAGTTCATCCTGCCTCAGCGGCAGACTGTGACGGTGAGCCGAGAGCGTTTTCTCGACGAAAAGCTGCTGCAAACGTCGCCGGCCGCCGCAATGGCCGCCGTACGCAGTGAGCTGCTGGAAATGGGAAACATGGGGCTGTATATGATTGAGCTGGTCAAAAAGGCCTTCAACGAAAAGGATCTCACGGCGCCGGAAATGCTCGCCCAAACGGAGAACGACCTCAACAATCTGAACCGGCGCATCGCCGTTTTCTCGGCCAAACTGTGGCAACAGCATATTTCAAACGACCTGTCGTCGCTTCTTGAGGCCTACGTCAACGGCGCGGGAGACTTTGAGCGCATCGGCGACCACAGCCAGAACATGATGGAACTTTTTGAATTTCTCGCCGACCAGCGGCTGGGATTTTCCGATCAGGCCATGGAGGAATTCAACGAAATGCTTGAGCTGGTGCGCTCCATGGTGACCACCGCCGTAGAAGCGCTGAAAACGGAGCGCATCGACCTGGCGCGTCAGGTGGCCGAAACCATGGAGCCCCAGGTTGACCGAATGGAAAAGGTCTTCCGCCACCGCCATATTATGCGCCTCAACGCGGGAGAATGCAGTCCCGCCGCCGGCGTCATTTTCGCCGACATGCTTTCCAACCTGGAGCGCATCGGCGACCACAGCACCAACGTGGCTGAAATTGTGCTGAGCCGCGCCGGATTTGCCACCGGCGCCGAAACGCCCAAAACCTTCGACGACTGATCTCCCTCGGGCGCGGTCTCCACGGCACGGTCCCATGCGGCAAAATTTCGCCGCCGCGGGAACCCCCCTGAACGGGAGGGGCCCCCTTTCAAAGCTTCACCCGATCTATTCCGCAACATCCTGCCGCACAAACGCGAGGCGTCCTCCCGCAGGAGAGGACGCCTCTTCATTCTCTCTATCGGGCGAAAGACGCCCCTTTCTTTTTTGCCCCTTTGCGCGGCTTCGAGGAAAAACGCAGTGTACAGCTCACCGTTTTTCTTCCGGCGCCGGCGCTGCGTTCCCGGCGGGTGACCTCCACAATTCCCGCGCGCTCCAAAGCTCTCAACGCGCGCAATACCCGCGCTCTGTGGAAATTCACTTTCCTGGCGAACCCATCAAGCTCCAAAGTACCGCCGCTGTGCCGCGTCCAGGACGAGAACAGCACGGCCCACAGGAAGGGACTCATAAAGCGGGGCTTCATGGCGTCAAACCACACAAAGACCCGATCTTCCTCCGGGGCGTTTGCCGCCGGTCCGTCGGCAGACGCCCTTTGAGCCCGGGAACGAGGGAGCGTTTCCGCCGCATCTTCAAAAACCGCGGCGTTGGCGTCCACAATGGTTTTCAACGCCTGGACCACGTCGGCGCCAAGATCGAACTTCTTATCGGCAGTCATATGGGTTCCTCCATGAAGTTACATCGACAGAATTTTCAGCGCCATATCGGCAAAGACTTTAACGATTTCCCCGTCTTTGACGGCATCCAACGCTTCGAAGCCGCGGTAATCGTTGTAGATCTGGGCGACGGCGGCGCGCCGCGGAACCTCGTAGAGGTCGATGCCGCTGTTGTTCAGCTGTCGGGTGATGGCCTCGCGAATTCGGTTGTCCAGCGAAAGCCGCCGGTCGTAGCGCGAGAACACCACGCCGCAGATTTTCAGTTCGGCGTTGCGCCGGCGGTACTTGACAAAAGTGCGGGCGAACCGGCTGAAGGTCTTGAGGGACTGGCGGCTGGGGTCAATGGGCATAAGAATTCCCGAGCCGGCCATGAGCGCGCACCGCAACGCCAGCGTGTCCGACGGAGGCGTGTCGATGAGGATCAGCCCATAGTCTCCGGCGGCGTCCTGAAGGTACCGCGCCAGGGCGCACTCGAGGCTTCCCGCTTCGTCGGGAAAGACGTCGGCCAGATCCACGTGAGAGGGCAACACGTCGATGCAAGGATAGCGCGTGCCGTGAAACAGGCCGCCGGCCTGCGACGCTTCGTAGGGCGGAAAAAGCGCGCGCAGGCTGTTTTGAGGCGAAACGGCTTCGCCGGACAGGAAGAAATCGGTGGCCGAGCCCTGGGGGTCCGTGTCCACCACCAAAAGGCGCCCCTGAACGCCGCTGCGGCGCCACAGCTCTTCAATCGCCGTGGCGAGAAAACACACCATGGTCGTCTTCCCGACGCCGCCTTTGAGCAGCGAAACGACAATGCGCGGCTGCGCAAAGGGGCGCAGATCTTTCAGCGCCTCCGGAGACGAAGAGTCGCCATCCCTGTCGGCAAGACCGGCGGACACATCGTTCCTTTCCGCCTCGCTCACGCCGTCGTCTCCGGAGGATCTTTCGAATTTTTCGTCCTTTTCAGGGGAACGCGGCAACTCTTCGCCGTCGGCGTTTCGGGCCTCCGTCAAAGGATCGTTGAGCCTGGCGATTTCCAGACTCAACGGCACGATTTGGCCCATGTGCTCCGCCAGAAAGTCCTCGTCGTCAAGTTCCGGAGAGCTCGGCGGCGACGAAGGAGAGAAACTCCCCGAGGCCCGGGGCGCCGCACGCTCCGAAGAAGGCGGCACCGGCAGTTCCCGCGAAGCGGAATGGACAGAAAACAGGTCGGTCAAGCTGCGAAAAAACGCCGTAATTTGCCGTGCAAAATCCATAGCCATCGCCGTCCTTCCCTTCATGCGCTCTCACCGAACTCGAAAGGCCTGCCTTTGGGGCGGTCCGGTCGGGGAAACCGTCCGCCGAAGCCGCCGCTTCCGCCTTCGCTCCCCCTGATGAGCCGCAGACGTCATTGAGATTTCACGTTCATTATAATACACTTCACCCATTTTCCCAGGCACTTCCCGCGGTGTCGAAATTATTTGCCCTTCGCCTCATGGGCTTCCACCGCAAAAAGTGCCGCATCTCCCCGGCGTCCCATGCGGCACTTACGCTCAGAGGGTCGCCGAAAAATTTCGGCGGCCCTCTGAGAAGTTCACGGCATTTTTATTTTTTCCCGGTACCCAGCGATCGGGCAATTTGACGAGCTTCATCGCTCTCTCCGATGGAATAGACCATCAGAACGCCCTCGTCCTTTTGAAGCACTCGCGCACCCACGGGTTCGCCGTTTTGAACGAAATCCAGCTCCAGCGCTCCCCGTCCGTCGCTTCGGATGTTCTCTTTGTCGACGCCCACGGCACCCGCCAGAGCTTCGGCCACGGCGCGGGCAGAGCCGTGGGCCAGCTCATCGACGATCACGGCGGCGTTTTTTTCGTTCTCATTGTATATGACGACCTGTTCGCCCCGCTTGACGCTCCAGCCGTCGGGAAGTTCGACGGTCAGGCCGTAAAAAGTCGCGCTTGCGGCAGCGGACAGCGCGGAACACCACATCAGCGTCAGCATCAGCAGAGCTCCGCGCAGCGCCCTGCGGAACGTCTCTTTTCTTTTCATGGCGCGCACCCTCCTTGAGTTTTCTCCTGTATTGTAGCAAAGCGGCTCCGCCGCCGCATGAGAGAAAATACCAATATTTGCCGCGGTTCCCGGAAGAAGCGGAAAATTCTTTGATGATGATATTTTCATTTCCGCCTTTTTCGTGTAGAATGAATGGGTCGATTTTACCTCGGATCCGCTTTTTCGGAAAAACTTCATCGCCTCCCTGGAAAAAAGGGTCCCGGCCGCTGTGAGTGCGCCGGTGAAGCGGCCGAAGCGAAGAGGGCGCGCACTTTTCCCTGCGGGCAAACTGACGCGCGCAAAAAAAGACACGCTGCCCGCCGAAGACGGCTTTTTTGCTTATGCAGGTCGTCGTTTTGTCATCACACGAACGCTTCCGGGAACTTTCGGAATGAACGTTCGCGCCTTACAACTGAATAACCGGACAGGTCGGGAGAGTCATCTCCCGTTAAGAAGGAACCGGGTGAAAATCCCGGGCGGTCCCGCCGCTGTAACGGTTTTTACCTCTCCAAAATGCCACTGTGATTTCTCACGGGAAGGCGGAGAAGGCATCAAACCCAAGCCAGAAGACTTGCCTTTCCGGGCACAGAAAACTCTGCGAGCGATGGAGCGTGTGTGCGGTGGGGCCTTTCCTTTTGTCAAGTCCGCTGCGTACAGTTCTTTCGGCATACTGCTGAAAGAACTTTTTTATGGATGCACTGTCTCCGGCGCGCGCAGATCCATGAAAGGACCGGACCATGTATAACCGCATCAACAAT
Source organism: uncultured Synergistaceae bacterium (assembly GCA_902489135.1). Classification (GTDB taxonomy): domain Bacteria; phylum Synergistota; class Synergistia; order Synergistales; family Dethiosulfovibrionaceae; genus Pyramidobacter. The sequence continues at coordinate 10,319 of CABTYW010000011.1, read as the reverse complement.
CGCGAAGCCGATGCCAAAACCACATCGGCGACTCAGGCCGCCCTGCTGATCCATGACGGCATGACAGTGGGCACCAGCGGATTCACCATGGCGGGCTATCCCAAGGCCGTGCCCATGGCTTTGGCCCGCCGCGCCGAGTCGGGCGAAAAGATCGGCATCACTCTCATCACCGGCGCCTCCGTAGGCGACGAGCTGGACGGCCGGCTGGGACGCGCGGGCGTGCTGAGACGGCGTTATCCCTATCAGACCAATCCCACCGTCAGAGATTTGGCCAACAGCGGTAATCTGGCCTACGTGGACATGCACCTGGGGCAGGTTCCCTACTGGATCAAAAACGGCACCTTCGGCAAAATCGACGTGGCCATTGTGGAAGCCATCGGCATCGACGACGAGGGCAACATCATTCCCTCCACGTCGGTGGGTTGCGCCAACACGCTGGTGGAATACGCCGAAAAAGTCATTGTGGAGGTCAACACCGCTCAGCCCGTCAAGCTGGAAGGGATGCACGACATTTACAGCCCGCGGCGCATCAAAGAGACGGAACCCATTCCCATTGTCCGCGCCAACAACCGCGTGGGAATGCCCTATATCCGCTGCCGCCCCGACAAGATCGCCGCCGTGGTGGTCACCGACATTCCCGACGCCACGCGCCGCGTGGCCCGCACCGACGAAAAATCCCAGACCATGGCGAACTATCTCATTGAACTCCTCGAAAAGGAAGTGGCCCTCGGCCGAATGCCCCAGAAGCTTCCGCCCATCCAGTCCGGCGTGGGCAACATGGCCAACGCCGTGCTCGGCGGACTTCAGCAGTCCAAATTCCGCAACCTGTCCATATACTCCGAAGTCCTTCAGGACGCCGTGCTGGACCTCATCGAGACGGAGCGCGTCTCCTTCGCCTCGGGGACGGCGCTGACCATCTCGCCGGAACGCATCGATGCGTTCTACAAAAGCCTTGAAATGTATAAATACAAGATCATCCTGCGCCCCGTGGAGATCAGCAACTCGCCGGAAGTGATCCGGCGCCTGGGCGTCATCGCCGTCAACACGGCTCTGGAGGTGGATCTGGCGGGCAACGTGAACTCCACTCACGTCGGCGGCTCTCAGATCGTCAACGGCATCGGCGGCTCCGGCGACTTCGCGCGCAACGCCATGCTGTCGGTGTTCACCACGCCGTCCACGGCGAAAAACGGCGCGATTTCCTGCATCGTGCCTCAGGTGGCCCACGTGGATCACACCGAACACGACGTACAGATCGTCATCACCGAACAGGGCATCGCCGACCTGCGCGGCCTCACGGCTTCGGAACGCGCGCATATCCTCATCGAAAACTGCGCCCATCCCAAATTCCGTCCGGCGCTGCGGGCCTTCCTCCGGCGTCAGCTCTCGGGCAACGCCGCCCGGCACAATTTTTCGCCGGAAGATCCGCGGCTCTGGCTGGAGGACTTTACCGACACTTCCGCCTCTGCGGAAACTGCAAAAGAAGGAAATTCGCACTGATTTCGAAAATCTTTTTTCCACAGGGGAGCCCCCGGCCGCGCGGAGACACAGCCCCGCGTCTTTGGGGCGCCGTTTCGGAGGGAGCGTTTTCCGTGCCCCCGCACCTGATGAGAATGGAGCATTCAAAGGAGGCTTTTTCATGATGGAGAGCATCAAAAAAAGAGACGGCCGTCTGGCCCCCTTCAACGAGGACCGCATCACCCGCGCCATCTATCTGGCCGCTCAGGCCGTGGCGGACCGCACGGGCGAACAGGCCGACTACCGTATCGCCGAAGGGCTGACGTCCCAGGTGGTGCGCAGCCTGGCGGAGAAGTTCAGCGGACAAATTCCCGGCGTGGAGGACGTTCAGGACGAGGTGGTCAAAATCCTCATCGAAACGGGACACGCCCGCACCAGCGAAGCCTACATCACCTACCGAAACGAGCGCACCCGCGTTCGCGACAGCCGCACGCGCCTCATGAAGACCATCGAGGAGATCACCTTTTCCGACGCGGCCGAAGCCAACGTGAAACGCGAAAACGCCAACATCAACGGCAACACCGCCATGGGCACCATGTTGGAATACGGCAGCGCCGTTTCCCGCGAATTCTGCAAGACCCACATCATGAATCCCGCCCACGCCGCGGCCCACGACAACGGCGACATTCACATCCACGACATGGACTTCATGAACATGGGCACGCTGACCTGCTGCCAAATCGACATCCGAAAGCTTTTCAAGGGCGGTTTTTCCACAGGACACGGATTTCTGCGCGAGCCCAAGGACGTCATGAGCTACGCGGCGCTGGCCGCCATCGCCATTCAAAGCAACCAGAACGACCAGCACGGCGGCCAGAGCATTCCCTTTTTCGATTACGGCATCGCCCCCGGCGTCATTCACAGCTACCGCAAATTTTACGTAAGCTGCCTCGGCAAAGCCGTTGAAGTTCTGCGCGGCGCACACGTCAGCGCGGAAATCAAGGACCTGGTGAGGGACATCGAGAAGGAAGCCGAGGAGCACGTTGGACGCTCCGTCTCCCTCGCCGACGATGCCGAACGCGACGCCGACGAACGGAAAAAACTTGCCGCCGCTTTGTCCATGGAAGAATCGGAAATCGCGCGGCTCCAGGCTTTTGCCCACAAAGAAGCGGCCAACGAGACGGACGCGCGCACCTATCAGGCCATGGAAGCCTTTATCCACAACCTGAACACCATGCATTCCCGCGCCGGCGCACAGGTGCCTTTCTCCAGCGTCAACTTCGGCACCGATACGTCGCCCGAAGGCCGCATGGTGTCGCGCAATTTGCTTTTGGCCACCGAACGGGGGCTGGGCAACGGAGAAACGCCCATCTTCCCCATCCTCATCTTCAAAATCAAAGAGGGCGTCAACTTCAATCCCGGCGACCCCAATTACGACCTGTTCAAACTCTCCTGCCGCGTCACTTCCAAGCGGCTTTTCCCCAACTTCAGCTTCATCGACGCGCCCTTCAACGCCCGTTATTACAAGGCCGGCGACCCCGACACCGAGGTGGCCTACATGGGTTGCCGCACCCGCGTCATGGCCAACCGCTGCGGCCCCGAAACCGTCAGCGGGCGAGGCAACCTTTCCTTCACGTCCATCAACCTGCCGCGGCTGGGCATTCTTCACGGCTGCCTCAACGGCCGTGAAGCCGATCTCGACGGATTTTTCGCCGATCTGAATTCGCGCATGGGCCTCATCGTGGATCAGCTGCTGGAGCGCATGGAGATTCAGGGACACCGCCGCGTCAAGAATTTTCCCTTTCTGATGGGACAGCATGTCTGGATGGGCTCTGAAGCGCTGAGCTCCGAGGACGAGCTGCGCGACGTGATCCGTCAGGGCACGCTGACGTTGGGTTTTATCGGTCTGGCGGAATGCCTCAAGGCGCTCACGGGCGCACATCACGGTGAAAGCGACGAGGCCCAGCAGCTGGGACTTCGCATTGTGAGGCACATGCGCCGGCGCATGGACGAGGCGTCAGAACAATACGGACTCAACTTCTCGCTGATCGCCACGCCCGCCGAAGGCCTTTCGGGGCGATTCACGCGCCTCGACGCGGCGCGCTTCGGAAAAATTCCCGGCGTCACCGACCGCGCTTACTACACCAATTCATTCCACGTGCCCGTGTACTACCCCATCAACGTGTTCGACAAAATCGCCAAAGAAGCTCCCTATCACGCCATGACCAACGGCGGGCACATCAGCTACGTGGAGTTCGACGGACTGGGAGCCAACAATCCCGACGCCTTCGAAGCGGTGGTGCGGGCCATGAAAGAGGCGGGCATCGGCTACGGCAGCATTAACCATCCCGTAGACCGCGATCCCCTCTGCGGCTACACCGGCGTCATCGCCGGCGAACGATGCCCCAAGTGCGGACGACGCGAGAGCGACGGCCCCGTGGGATTTGAGCGCATTCGGCGCATTACGGGCTACCTTGTGGGATCGCTGGAGCGATTCAACGACGCCAAGCGCGCCGAAGTGAAGGATCGCGTCGTTCACGGAATGGGCGCTTCCCACAGCCCGGAACAATAATGAAGATCCGCCTTTCCGCACCCATGACCCGCGACAGCATCGTGGACGGACCGGGACTTCGTTCGGTGATCTGGACGCAGGGCTGTTTTCACGACTGTCCCGGCTGCCACAATCCCTGCACTCACAATCCCTTCGGCGGCTTCGAGATGGACACTGCCGACCTCATCGCTCAGCTGCGCACCCTCCGCCTCCAGCAGGGCATCACCCTTTCGGGCGGCGAGCCCTTCCTTCAGCCCCTTCCTCTGGCGGAAATCGCAGATGCGGCCCACCGCCGGGGATTGAACGTCTGGGTCTTTTCGGGCTTCACCTTCGAGCAGCTGACGGACTGCCGCCAACGGGAATGGGAAGATCGCATGACGCTGCTGCGCCGGTGCGACGTGCTGGTGGACGGACGATTTGTGCGGGAAAAGCGTGACCTGTCGCTGCGCTTTCGCGGCTCGTCGAACCAACGCATTCTCGACGTCAAAAAAAGCCTTGACGCTGCGGCCCCTATGGTCATTGATGAGTACATGGGGCAAGCTGTTTAGCGAAATCGCCTTCCCCCAAGGCGTTTTGCGCAGGCGACCTCCCTCCTGGCCGCCTCCACGGCGGACTCCCCTTTTTTGAAACTCTCCTCCCCCGGAGCTCAATTTTCACTGAACGGGAGATCCGCTTTTTCAAAAGCCGAAAGGACTGGTCCTTTCGGCTTTTTGCGTGTGCGCACCGGGCCACCGGGCGCACAGAATTTTCGCCCCTCGCCCTGACAGCGGTTTCGAAATGAAAACCGTCCCTTTTCACGACACAAAAACGGGCCTCCTGTTGAAAAACACTCCGCCGCGACGGATGTTCCCAATCCCCTAAAAACGGCCCTTGACAATTTTCGCCTCTGAGTCTATATAGACACTGATAAAGTTTATACTGGAAGCTGCAAGCGCATCAAGGGTTCCCTACGGGCTGGGCTTCACGGCAGGCTTCTTCCGGGAGCGAAGGAAGCGGAGTTCATGACAGTCCCATGTCTCCCGCCCCCTGACGTGAAAAAACTCACCGATGCCCGCCGAAGGCGGGCGCGCCCCGTCGCCCGGAAGGGCTATTTTCGGCGGCCGCGCTGAACCGCGTTCCCTCAGAACCCTGTCTTTTCCTCGGTTTTTTCGCTTTCACCGATCCTTTCTCCAAGGAGGTCGCTCCCATGAACGGTAGCAAAAAGAACTTCACCATGCCCAACACGTGGCTCATCGTCGCCGCGCTCATCGCTCTGATGGCTCTTCTCTCGTGGGTTATTCCGCCGGGATCCTTCGACTATCATCGTATCGACGTCAACGGAACGCTGAGAAACGTCGCCGTCGCCGGCTCCTACAAACCCGTCGATCCGGCGCTGGCGCATCCCACGTCTTTCCTGGGCGCCTTCGCCGCGCTTTACGACGGTTGTGTCAAAGCCTCCGGCGTCATTTTCGTCATTCTGTGCTGCGCCGCCACCTTTTCCGTCATGGTGCGCACCGGCGCTTTCCACGCCGGCGTCGGCATGATTCTTCGGAAAATCGGCGGCCGGGCTTCATTGCTCTTTCCCGTGCTGATGCTGTTTTTCGGCATCGGCGGATCGGCCTTCGGGATGCTCAGTGAATTCTACGGCTTTTATCCGCTGGTCATCGGACTTGCCGCCGGACTGGGTTATGACGCCATGACGGGCTTCGCCGTACTGGCGCTGGGCGAATACGTGGGCTTTATGGCCTCCACTCTGAACCCCTACACCATCGCCGTGGCGCAGTCCATCGCCGAGGTGCCTCTCTACTCAGGTCTGGGATTTAGAATTCTGTGTTTCGCCGTCTACATGACCATCGCCATCGCCTACGTCATGCGCTACGCCGCGCGAGTCAAAGGGGATCCCTCGCTGTCGGTCATGGCCGGCATTTCCTGCCTCCACGCCGAAAACGCGTCGGCGCCGGGCGGGGAAATGCGCTTTACCGGACGGCACGCTCTGGTTCTCACCGATCTGGCCGTCACTCTGGGGGTGCTGATGTACGGTCTGCTGCGGCACGGCTGGGGATACAGCGAGCTCTGCGCGCTGTTCATCGTCATGGCCGCCTTTGCCGCCGTGGTCTGCGGCTGGTCGGGCAATCAATTTTGCGACGAGATGCTGGCGGGCGCCAAGAGCGTCCTGTGGGGCGCGCTCCTCACGGGATTTGCCAACGGCCTGGTGGTCATCATGGAAAACGCCAAAATCATGGACACCGTCATCTACCGGCTCAGCGAGATGCTTCAACGGGCGCCCTCTTCCCTTTCGGCGCAATTCATGCTCATCACCCAGACGTTCATCAACTTTCTTATCCCTTCGGGGTCGGGGCAGGCGGCCGCCACGGTGCCCATTATGGCCCCGTTGGGAGACATGCTGGGACTTTCTCGACAGGTCACCTGCCTCGCCTACCAGTTCGGCGACGGTCTGTCCAATCTGTTGTGGCCCACGGCCGGCATTGTGATCATCTGCGGCCTCGGCGACATTCCCTACGACCGTTGGCTGAAATGGTTCGTCAAGCTCTTTTTCATGCTGCTGGGGGCGCAGATGATCCTCCTTCAGGTCGCCGTCACTCTGGGTCTTTGACGTTTCCGTCGCTGGAAGAACAAAAAAAAGACATTCCGAACATCTCGGAATGTCTTTTTTCGTCCTGACGTTTTTTACTGCGGGGGCATGACGGGCAGCTGAAGGTAGCTGTCGTACTCGCCGCCAGTATAGATAATGTGAGCTCCCACGTTCTGCGACGGTGCCGACAGCGTGGGAGCGGGCACCGGAGCGGCGCCGCCGAGAATCAGCGCTTCGCCGGGATCACGGGGATCCACGGTAAAATTGTCGCGCGGCAGAGCGATTTTCGCCGTGCCGAAAGGCAGACGCCTCTCGGCGGGACGCCAGGGACGCAGGGTGAGGCGCAGTTTTTCTCCGGCGCGGCACACTGTGGCCAGCGGCGTCAAAGCGATGTCCAGCGCCGCGGGATGCTCGGGAATGAGTTTTTGTTCGGCAGTACAGGCCTGCACGGGACGGCCGGGGAAGGAGAGATTTTCGTCCAGTGCCCGGCAGGACGCCCGAATTCGTCCGCGGGCTACGATGGAGCTGTTCCTTTCGCCGCCCTGCGAGCCCAGCTTTTCAAGGGTAACGGCCAGATCCACGTCGTCGTGGTCGGCGGCGGCGATCCAGAGATGCAGCGACGCGTACCCCGTCAGCTCCGTGTCGCGGTCAAAGACAAAGAGGAAATTCACCGAGGAGCGTTCGTCATCGCCGTTGTAGGAGACGGAGCCGCTTTTCGCGGCGTTCTGCGCCGACAGCGTGCCGTCGGGAGCGTTGAGGTAGAGGCAGGTGTTCTGTACCGACGCCGGCGGAAAAACGCGTTCCTCCCGGGGCGATGAACGACCGTCCACGGCGAGACGCACGGGAGGTGTGCGCTCCCAACCGTTGTTCATGTCCTTCAGATAATAATCGAAGAACTTGGTCAGATCGGCTTCGTTGGCCAGATTGTACAGATCGCCCACGTCGCTGCCGCGGTACGTCCTCAGCCATTTTTCGCCGGAGCCCGCCCGTCTGAAGGCGTCAAAAGCGGCTCCGTTGAACTGCCGGTCATCGAAAGCCGCGGCCGCATAAACGGGCAGCGTCACGTCCTCAAGGCGCGCCATCTTGTCCTTCCAATAGGAATTGACGAAGGGGTAGCGCAAAATCATCTGAGGCAGGTTTTCCACCATCCCTGAACGGCTGGGCAGCGATCGGATCATCTGCTCCGCGGGGAAAGGCTCTGGAATTCCGCCGCGAGTTCCCGCGTCGCGATAAAAATCGGCGAAGCCGCCCCAGGGAGCGATGGCCTCGAGGTGCGGCGGCTGTTCCGCGGCCACAAACCATTGAACGGCTGAAAGCCACGACACGCCGGCCATGCCCACGCGCCCGTTGCACCAGGGCTGAATGGCCGCCCATTCCACCATATCGCAGCCGTCCTCGGCGGCCTGACGGCCGAAAAAGCCGATGTTGCCGTGAGAGGCGCAGACGCCTCGCGGATCGGGATTGACAATGACATAGCCCTGAAGCACCCAGTAGGCGGGATCGAGGCCGCCGAAGCGTTCCAGCCCCGACGTGGCGTTTCTGTCGACGCCCAACCGTTGGGGAAAATCGTCGGCCACAATGGCTCCCGCTTCCTTGCCGAAGGGGCTGAGGCACAACAGCGCGGGATAGCGTCCCTCGTCCACGGGGCGAAACACGTCGGCGTAGATGATGACGCCGTCGCGCAACCTGATGGGCACGTCGCGCTCGAGGAGGATGTCGCAGATCAGCGGCATGGTTCTGGCCCCGCGCACCGTGCCCGCGCGAAGCAGCGATTTTTCCGGCCGGTAGCCGGGATAGCGCCCGCGCACCGCATCGAGCGGCAAAGCCTCGGTGTAATACACGGGAAAGCGGGTGTCTCCGTAGATCCTGGCCGCTATCACTTTATCGGCGCCGCCCGCTGCGGCGCCGTCGGCAAACAGCGTCAGAGCCGCCAACAGCGCAAGTGATTTTTTTATGAAGCCCATCATCATGCCTCCTGACCTGTCAGCTTTTTCAGTGCGGCAAAGCCGCAAAACGTTGAATTTTTTTGCCCCGCCTGCCCGACCCCGTCATCTTCGCTTTGTTCGTCGGCGACGCCAAACAAAAAGCCCCTCCGAGAAACTCGCGCCCGTCGCACACCACCGCCGTAGAGAAACCGGTCTTCGCCCGTCGGCTTTTCCGCAGGGGCGGCGCAATCGCAAAGAAATTTTGCCGGCGCCATAACGGAGAACTGCCGCCCCGGCCGCAGCGGGCAAATGGATGCGGCGGTTTGGGCCGAAGCCCCTTCAATCGCCTTCGCCGAGAGTTTTTTCTTCCCGGCGGGAATGGATCATTTCTTTCTTATTATCCCTCGTCATGCCCAAAATTTCATCGGTCTTTTCACCAATTTCTGAAAAATATTGAAATTTTTTTTCAGCCTCCATGGACGTCGCCCTCAAAGGCTCCGCGAGAGCTTCCCGCCGACGACACTTCCGCGAAACTCAAAAAAAGGACGGAAAATCCCTGCGGATTTTCCGTCCTTTTTTTGACGGCCGCAAAAAATTTCGCCGGCGTCAATTTCGCAGCGTGGCTCTCAGTCTCCGGGGCTTCAAAAGCAGGTCAAGCCCCTCGGCAATGGAGCGCACCGCCACGTCGGCATGGGACAAAAGCGCCGCGCAGGCGCCCTCGCCCTCCAGAACGGCCACGGCCAGATCGGCCCCGTCGAACATGGCCATATCGTTGAACCCGTTGCCGAAACAGGCCACGCCTCCCGACAACCGGCTGACGAAGTTTCCTTTGGGGACCGCCGCGCCTCCGCGAGGAAAGGTATGGACTTGTACGCCCAGCGGCTCGCACTGCGCGCGCGCCGTGCCGTAGGTGTCGGCCGTCAGCAGATGAACGCTCACCGACGGCAGGAGCGCCATAATTCTCTCGGCCGCTTCGGGCAGCAGCACTCCATCCACGGCCACCGTGCCGTTGTAGTCAAGCACCACGTGACGGATTGTCAGGGGACTCTCGCGCCCGGGAATGTCGACGACGATCACGGGTTAGCCTCTTGAGCGGTTTTTGTTGCGTTCGTAGATGATGAGCAGTCCTTCGAAGATCAGCCGTTCGTCCAGGATAATGGGACGGCGGCACAGCGGCGCGATTTTCGACGCCAGCCCTCCGGTGATGACCGACGTGCAGGGCTGTCCGATTTCCTCGCTCATGCGGTCAATAAAGCCGTCGATCATTCCGGCATGGCCGTACATAATTCCCGATCGGATGCAGTTGCCCGTGTTGGTGCCGATGAGCTGCGACGGCGCGTCCAAACTGATGTAGGGCAACTGGGCGGTTCTGGAGCCCAGCGCGTCCACGGAAATTCCCAGCCCCGGCGCGATCATGCCGCCGCGATAAACGCCCCGGGCGTCGATAACCGAACAGGTGGTGGCTGTCCCCAAGTCGAAGACCAGAATGGGGCAGTGGTACTTCGACTTGGCTCCCACGGCGTCCACAATCAGGTCTTTGCCCAAAAGTTCCGGCGTATCGGTGCGCACTTCCAGCCCCAAATCCATGGCCGTAATGACTTTCATCGCGGTTTTGTGCCACAGAAGTTGAAAGGCCCTCTCCAGCGCCTGAGTCACCGCGGGGACCACGGAACTGATGATGCCGTCCTCCACGTCGGCAGGCACATAGCCGTGCATGTGAAGAACGCTCTCAAGAGTCATGGCATATTCGTCTTCAGTGCGGCGCCGATCGGTGGCGATGCGTCCCGTAAAGAGACAGCGGCTTCCGTCGTAGCCG
>CABTYW010000010.1 GCA_902489135.1 uncultured Synergistaceae bacterium | reverse complement strand
TTTGTCACTGTCGGTGAAATGGGCGGCCGTAAAAAGTGTGCCCCACGACAATGGTTCGGTGCCCTGCACGTGGAGGCGCAGCAAGTTTCCGGGCGCTTCACCAGAGCAACCGGGCGAAGCCGCTGCGGAATTTTGTCTTTCTGGCAGACGCACGCCCTGTTTTGTTCCGCGGGAAGTGTCTCTTTTGCCGTTGATGTGATATGCTTATTTTATTTCGGCCGTTTTGTTTCGGCGAGCGGGATTTTGACTTTATGGAGGAGGCGGAACTCCAATGGGGGCTGCAAAAAAAATCAAAGACTTGTTCTGCGGCGCCCAGGAGACGCGCACCGGGACGCTGGTGTCCGTGGCGGTGGGAGCGTTGTCAAAGCCCGTGGGCTATCTTCGAACGCTTCTTTTGGCATGGCTCTTCGGCGCTTCTGCGGGAATGGACGCCGTCTATACGGCCATGGGCATTCTTTTGCTGGTCTGCCAGATTGTCCAGAGCGTCGCGGAATCGGCCCTTCTGCCGCGTCTCATCAGGCAGCCCGAAGGAAAGGCGTCGGCGCTCATGGCCTGCGTGTCCCGACGAACCTTTTTTTGCGCCGCTGTGCTGGCCATAACGGTTTGCCTTTTTCCTGCTTCGGCGGTACGTTTTTTTGCCCGAAAATTCGACGCCGAGCGGCTGAACCTTTCGGCGAAAATGCTGGTCCTTTTTCTGCCCTGGGCGCTGTCACTGATCGTTCAGGTGCTGATGGGCGTATGGAACAACCATCGCGGTCGATACAGTTTGAGCATCTCTCTCGGCGCTGTGGGCTATGCGCTGATGATCCCCATGATTTGGGCGTCTTCAGGCATTCTCGGCGTTTTCTCCGTGGCGGCGGTGTACAGCCTGGCATCTTCGGTTCTCGCGGCGATTATCTGGCGAGTGACGGGCGATTTTCCGCTGAAGGGGGCCGCGGAGGCGGGACAGCTGCGCGGTTTCGCCTCGGATTGTCTGCTCTGCGTCGGCATTGTGGGCGCCGTGAGCTTAAATCAGCTGGTTGACCGCTATTTTGCTTCGGGAATGGCGGCGGGCAACATCTCGGCGATCAGCTACGCGGGACTGATTTATACGCTGCCGCAGAGTATTCTGTCGCCGGCCATGATGATCTACCTCAACCGTGCAAGCCGCGCGGCCGGAAATTCGGAAACTTCGCGCAGCCTGCTTGAGCCGGTGCTGTCCATGAGCTGGCTGTACGTTTTTCCCCTTTCGCTCTTTCTGGCATGTCTGGCCTCGCCCGTCGTCACAGTTTTTCTGGGCTATGGAGCTTTTGACGCTGCGGCCGTGGCGCTGACGGCCCCCTGCATGACGGCGGCGGCCTGGGCTCTGCCCTTCATGCTGTGGAGCCAGATTTTCTCGCGCTATGCGCAGGCCTGCGGTCAACTGAAAAAAATTCTTGCAGTCAGCTACGGAGCCCTTGCGGCCAACGTGGCTCTGGACTGGGCGCTGGCTCCCCGCTGGGGCGCGCCGGGGCTGTGTGCGGCCACGGGGGTCGCGCTGAGCGTGTCGGCGTTGACCTACGCGCGCCTGCTGGCGCGCGGCTCTTTGGGGCGAGTGGCTTGCGCGGTGTGGCGTCCGTCGGTGATTTTCGCCCTCTGCATGGCGGCGACGGTGGGTCTGTGCGGCCGCGGATTGGCGGCGCTGATGGTCGGGGCCGCGGTGACGGTGCTCTACTATCTGGCGGGAGAGCGGCTGGGATTTTTCGCCGCGGTGCCTCCCGCCTGGCGGCCTCTCAATCTGCTGAAGCTGCTTCCGGAGAAAATCGGCGCTTTGCGATGAAGTCTCGTGGCGTTGTCCAGCGAGGAACTTAAAATTTTTTCGACGCCGCGAAGGCCAATATGATGAAAAGGCACCGCGCGCCGCGCTTTTGTTTCGGCGGCGTTGTTTCGGCGGAGAAGGCTTCGAAGCGACATGCCGAAGCCTTCGGTGGAGGTGGAGCGAGGTCCGTCCCGGCGGGCGGCGCGCGCTCTTGTTGATGTTTTGGCATGCCCCCGGGGGCGGGGCGCAGAATGTCTTCCGCTTTCAAGGCCCGGTTTCGGGGCGGCGTCGGGTTTTCAAAGCGTCGCGGAAATTTTGATCTTCTGTGAGGCGGCGGACTTTTCGAGGATAAAGTAAATGCTTTGAAGCCGTCGGGAATGTTATAATAAAGCGCGACAGAGAATATAACTTTTGAGGGGGAATGAATACATGGCGCTTGTACCGAACACCACTGTATTGGAGGAACTGCTGGAATTGAAATCCGAACTGCAGGAAAGCCTTTGACCTGGATCGGGTGAGCAGTGACTGCGCATCTCTGAGAAAACAGGTGTCGGCGCCGGATTTCTGGACGGGGACGGAGGCTCAGAAAATTTCCGCCGAGCTGTCCAGAAAAGAGGCGGTGCTGGCGCGCTGGCAGAAAATAGAGAATGAGTACGGCGAACTGAAAACTCTGACGGAGCTGCTGGAGGAAGACGAAGACGGGGCGTTGCAAAAGGAATTCAATGTCCGCAGCGACGCTTTTCGCCGCGGGATCGAGGAAGAGCAGATGGCGTTGCTGCTTTCGGGGCCCTATGACTCCAGCAACGCCATTTTGAGCGTCCATGCCGGATCCGGCGGCCTCGACTCCCAGGATTGGGCGAGCATGCTCTATCGAATGTATCTTCGATGGTGCGAGGAGCATCGTCTGAAGACGAAGCTTCTTGACTATCAGAGCGACGAAGAGGCGGGAATAAAGTGCGCGACGCTTCTGGTTCAGGGAGAAATGGCTTACGGTTATCTGAAATCGGAGATCGGCGTGCACCGTCTGGTGCGCATTTCGCCCTTCGACACGGCGAAACGGCGCCACACCAGCTTTGCGGCCGTGGTGGTGTCGCCGGAGCTTCCCGATGACGTGGAAGTGAAAATCGACCCGGAAGATCTGCGCATTGACACCTATCGTTCCAGCGGTGCCGGCGGACAGCACGTCAACATGACCGACTCGGCGGTGCGCATCACCCATTTGCCGACAGGCATCGTCGTGAGCTGTCAGAACGAACGCTCCCAGCACATGAACAAGGCGACGGCTCTTTCAGTGCTCAAATCGAAGCTTTACCAGCGTGAACTTGACGAGCGTCACGCTGAAATGAACAGCCTTGCCGGCGAAAAAAAGGAGAGCAGCTGGGGCAATCAGATTCGTTCCTATGTGCTTCAGCCCTATACGCTGGTGAAGGATCATCGGACGGGAGAGGAGACGGGCAATGTGACAGGCGTTCTCGACGGCGATCTCGACCCCTTTATTCTGGCCTATCTGCGGTGGGCGCGATGAGAAAGATCCGCTTTTTCGGCGTTGTCGCCGGGCTGATGATGGCATTGACTCAGCCTGCGGGCGGCGCGGTTTTTGTGCCTGTGGAGCCGATCATGCCCCTTTCGCAGGTGCGCCCGGGCATGAAAGGCTACGGCAAAACGGTTTTTCAAGGCGGCAAAATCGTCACCTTTCCCGTGGAAATCCTGAGCGTGATCAGCAAGAAGGATCGCCCTTCCGAGCTGATTCTTATCAGGGCTTCGGGAGCGGACATCGACAAAGCCGGCGGTTTGGCCAGCGGAATGAGCGGCTCGCCGATCTACGTGAACGGGCGGCTGGTGGGCGCCTTCGCTTTCGGCTGGAATTTCGGCGATCCCAAGATGGGACTGGTGACGCCCATTGAGCAGATGGCGACGCTTTTCGATTATCCCGACAAAATTCCCGAGTTCCCGAGAGCCGAGCACGTGACGTTTCCTCTGCAGGACCCCGGGATAAATCAACGTTTCAACGAGCTCTACGAGCGTTATAAAGGCGACAAAAAGAAGAACGTCAAGGAAGCGCCGCCGGCCGTCGAAAGCGAAACGAACCCGCTCCACGGCGAGGAAGCGAGTCAAAACGAAGAGTTCAGCGTGCCGCAGGACATCGCCGCGCTTTCGGCGGATGTGGAGCGCAGCTATATCTCCGCTGACGGCCTCAGCCGCCGGGCCATGAAGAACCTTGAGCGCCGCCTGGGGATGCCTGTTCTGGCCGGCGGTTCGGCCGACACGACGGCCTGCGGCGACAGTGTACCGGCGCCGCAGCCCGGCGCCTCCATTTCGGCTCTGCTGGCCTGGGGCGACGTGACGCTTGACGTGAGCGGCACGCTGACGGCGCTGGATCAGTCGGGACGTTTTGTGGCTTTCGGTCACAGCTTCAAGAACTGGGGCGCCGTGGCCTATCCCGTGGCGGAAGCCTCGGTGTCGGGCATTATCGACAGCGTCGAAGCGCCCTTCAAGCTCAGCTCTCCCGGACGCATTATCGGCATGGGCACTCAAGACCGTCCCGAGGGTGTGGCCGGATATTTGGGAAAATATCCGCCGGCCGTGTCGGTGCGTCTCGACGTGGAAGATCGCGACACCCGGCGCCGCAGCACTTTGCGATTCCAGATGATCCGCAGCGACAACGCCGCCGTGGCGTTGTTGCCCGACCTGCTTGCGGGACTTGTTGACCGTCAGCTGGGCTCTCAGACAGGTGGAACCATTCGTTACGACGTGACGGTGACGGGCGGCGGAATTCCCGAAAACTGGACGGTGGGCGACGTGGTTGTGGACGATGAAGACGTCACCGCCGCGGCGGCCATGTCAATGTCGGCGCTGGTGGGGCGCGTGGTGAAAAATCCCTATCGGAGCCTGGGTAGCTGGGGCCTGAAGATCGACCTTTCATCGACGTCGAAACTGCGCCGGCTGATCATTGAAGGCCTTACGCTGGGACGCGGCGAAGTTCGTGCGGGAAGCGACCTCATTGTCACCATGGTCTTCCGTCCATGGCGCGAGGCCGTGCAGCGCCGCAAGGTGCGCTTCCATATTCCCGCGGACACGGCACCGGGGAACTACAACGTCACTTTGCGCGCGGGACAGCCCGCCGATCATTCCGACGAGTCGGCCGCGCCGCTGTCGGGAGATCAAAAGCCGCAGTCCTTTGCCCGAATGCTGCGGGAAATTCAGTCGGACGAGCGTACCTGCGAGGTCGTTTTGGAGCTTTCAGGCTCCAACAGCGAAGGCACGGAGAAAAACGAGCTTCCCGGCGAAGAACGGCGGAGAAAGCTGCGCGAAGGTTCAATGAGAGTGTTCCGATCCGACTGCCTGGCCGAAGGCAGCATTCAGGTGCCTTTGACGGTGACGTCGTCGGTGCGCTCTGCCAAAAAAGCGGGAAAAACCCTTTCCGCCGCAAAATAATCAGCCTGCAAAAAAAATCGAGGCCCTTTCGACGATGAAATCGAAAAAGGCCTCGATTTTTTTGCGCGTTGGGCGCCCCGCACAACGAGTTTGTGCCGATGTCCCGTGCAAACTGCCCAACGCGTCACGTTCTTCTGAATGTCTCGTGCGGCCCTTTTATGAGCGGCCGATTTTTCTTGCGGCGTCGTTGAGTGAAGGGCGTCGGCGAGGAAAGTCCCTTGCCCGGAGCTTCTCACGAAGTCACTGTTTTCCGCCGTTTCCTGCGTGAGTTTGTGACGAATTCTGCCTCTCGCGGGGCCCCAACGGCATTTTTTGAGCAAGGCGGGCGGGCATGGTGACGGTGATAACCGTGCCGCCGCCTTGGGCGTGCGCCATGCTGAACGAACCGCCCATCAACGACGCGCGCTCCGACATGCCTGAAATGCCGCGATGTCCCTGCACGCGCAGCATTTCGGGATCAATTCGACAGTCCATGCCTTTTCCGTCGTCGCCGATGACGAGACGGAAGGGATCGCCGCTGCAGTCCAAATTGACGTCCACGGCTCCGGCGTGACCGTGACGCGTCGCGTTGGCTACGGCTTCCTGAATAATTCGGCACAGGGCGAGCACGTCTTTTTCGCTGAGCAATTCAGCTCTTCCCGTTACCGTCTGCGTTACGGTGACGTTGTGGACGCGGCTGAGGCGACGGCAGATCTCTTCCACCGCTCTGACAGCTCCCAGACTCAGCCACGGCGGAGACAGACGGTCGCATACGTCGCGCATTTCCTGCACGGCCAAAAGCGCAGCTTCCTGTGCGGCTTCCAGATGGCCGGCAATGCGGTCTTTGTCGGGTTCGTGACGGTCAAGACCTCTCCGTGCCAGCTGAATGCGCTGAATTATTGAGGTGACTGTCTGAAGGGGACTGTCGTGAATTTCACGCGCCAGGTGGGTGCGCTCGTCTTCCTGAGTTCGCACAATGTCGTTCACGTAAGTTTTCTTCAACTTGGCGCGGTCAACGGCGCTGACTGAAAGTTCCGACAGAGCCTGCTGCATTTTTTTCAGTTCCGGCAGAGGCCCCACGGATCCGGCGTCGAGAGTTTCCGTTCCCCAGCGAACGGTTTCAACGCGCGACGCCAGTTTTCTCAGCGGCATGACGCACCACCGCCACAGCAGAAAAATGCCGAAGAGCGCCACCATGCTGACGGCGATAGAAAGAAGAGGCTGAAAACGCATGGCCCGCATCATCGTTCCCGGAAGGGAAGAGTGGGAGATGACCACAATAATGGCACGGATGCCGTCGGGAAAGGGACGGATAACGGCCGCCGCCGGCGGATACCGGCTGCTGTAAAGGGTGAACGTCTGCATTTCTCCGGTGGCGAGGGCGGTGTCCGCCAAAGAAGCGATAAGCGGTGAAATATAACTGCCCGGCGATCCCTGTATTTTGACGCCTCCGGGAGCCACAATGGCAATCCAGCCGGGGACGGGCGGCCCGAGAGTGAGCATTTTAAGAAAAAGCCCCAGCCTTCGGTGACGGCTCAGGGGCGTTTCGCCGGGAGAACCCATCTCTTCCTGAATGATGCTGCGCGACAGACTTTGAGCGTAACGCTGCGCCATAGTTGTCATGGCGCGCTGCTGCCTGTAGATGCCCACGCCGGAGAACACAAGGACTGCCAGAACGGGCACCAGAATGATGCTCAGCACGAAGGGCAGCAGCCAGCGAAGTTTTTTCATGACGGAAGTTCGCCGTCCAGAAGCTCGTCCACGGTAATCACCCCGTTTTTCAGAGCGATGATCAGAGCTTCGGTTTTGTTTTTGGCGCCGAACTTGGCGTAGACCGAAGAAAGATGAGCCTGAACCGTGCGTTCAGTGATGAACAGTTTTCCCGCCACTTCCTTGACGGGCAGTCCCTTTGACGAAAGCAGCAGAACCTCCCGCTCCCGCGGCGAAAGGGACTCGATCTGTGCAGGCCGGGCGTTGACGGCCTCTGCAATGCAGGAATCAAGATAAATTCCGCCGCCGACAATCGACTGAAGTGCCTGCGTCAGCTCCATCACCGCCGAAGTCTTGACAATAAAGCCCCGCGCGCCCGCCGACAGCGCCGCGGCAATATAAGGCTGAGCGTCATAGGCCGTCAGCATGATCACCTTTGTGGGCAGCTTGGCCTCTTTGACCTTTCGCGTCACCGTAATGCCGTCCATTTCGGGCATACGGATGTCCAGCAGCGCCACATCGGGCTTCAAATTTTGAATCATGTCCCAGGCCTGTTTGCCGTCGCTCGCCTCCCCCAGCAATGTGAGCCCATCCTCTTCGGCGATCATGGCTGCAAGGCCCGCGCGCGTCAGCGGGTGATCGTCAGCCAGAACAATTGAAATCATTGAGATGACCTCCCTGAAAAACGTACTGATCCTATTCTAATCTTAAAATTTCCATTATGGAACTGTGGCTTTAAACACTTTTTCGCCCAAAATATCGCCCCAAAATCTGACGGGACCATAACGAAGCGAGCGGGACAAGGAAAGATGAAAAAACCGTATGTCTGCGAGGTGAAACTCCCTTTCTCGCCCCCAGAGAAAATGTTCGTATCCCTTCGTCGTATCCGCTGCAAAGGCCGCAGACGGCGGTGCCCCGTGGGCTCAGCGGATCGGCCAGTCGCTGAAATTTGTAAAACCTTCGCCATTTCTCTGCAGCAGTGCGCTTCCCCAGGCGGCGGGAGACTTGTGCGCCCCGCGGAGTTCCCGCCGAGAGCCCAACCCATGAGGACAAATGGAAGAGGACACACCGCAAAATCCCGGCTGAACTGCAAAAAACACTGCGACCGTGAAAACGCCTTTTCCCTTTGAAAAAAGAGCGGACGTCGCACAAAAAACTGAAACGGACAGCTGCACCAAAGACATGAGGACAGACTTTGCAGAATAAAAAGAGGCAGCACTTTTCCCTCCTCGCCTGCCGCAGCCGAGCCGTCGCGACACGGTGTCGAATTTGCCGATTGGCGTGAAGGAACGTGCGCCCCCGAGGGAGCGCTGCGAGAACAAGCCCCCCAGTCTTCTCGTGGAAAAATGAATTTTCCATGAATTGAAAGAAATGGCGGAAAAGCAGCTTTAAAATCGGGCTTTATTTTATTTGAGCAAAGCTGTATAATTAAAAAGCATTGTTGTAGTTTGCAAAAAGCTTAATCTGGGGCAACGCCGTTGAGTCTCCGATGGCTGTGAAGCGCCCGTGGCCCATTCGAGGCGTGCTTTTCCGGGCCTTAAAACGCGACAATGACCGCCGGAGCGAGCCCCAAAAAATTTCAAGGGAGGATGTAGTATGAATACATTGAAGTACCTGCTGCTTGCAGCTTTTGCCGCCGTTTTCGCGCTGGCGCCCGCGGCACCTGCCGCCGTTCAGACCAACGTCGCCGTGGTGGACGTTCAAAAAATCCTTAGCACTTCAGCACCCGGCAAAGCCGCCGCCGCTCACATGAAAGAAGTGCAGGAAGTCCTTCAAAAGGGCATGAACGACTTCCTCGCCATTCACAAGAACAATAACGCTCCCGAAGTGCAGCAGGCCATTGCCGAAGCGCGCCAGGTGCTGAACCGCCAGCTCGCCCTGGAACAGCAGGCCACCAACAGCATCCTTGAGACCGAGCTGAAAGCCGCCGCCGCTGCGTGGCTGAGCAAGAATAAAAGCTATAAAATGGTGATCAACAAAGACCTTCTGCTGGCAAGCAGCGCCTCCGTGGAATTCACCACCGGCGTATTGAAGGAAATGAACCTTCGCAAGCCCAAGTTCCCCGACCTTCCCAAAGTCACCATCAACCGTCCCGAAGCTCCCCAGCAGCCTCAGAAATAACAGCCCCGTCCGGGCAAAACTGATTTTGCAATGACACGCGAGCCTGTCTCATTCCTTTCCGAATGGAAGAGAATGAGACAGGCTCGTGTTGTTAGACTCAAGCGCATTTTTAAGCTTTCGTGGAGCGGTTGCCAAGCCCAGAAACCACTTCTGAAGGTGACACTTGAGCTCCAATGAGAAAAAGAGTATAAGACTAATGCTTAGCGCACAGAAACCGAGTATGGAGGAGTTTATGGCCGATCATAGTTGGTTCAGGGCATAGCTCCCTGAATCCAATTGTCCCACGAGAACTGAACAGATAAGGAACAAACAGATATGGACGATTTCTCTTTCGATGGCGATGGTGGGCAGCGCGATAACAACACTGTCGAGAATCATAGAAAAGAAATTAATTGATAATCAACGGGCTATAAAGCTCCATCGGCAATGGAGGGGTCAAAGTAGCTGCGTAATATCACCAATTCATGCTTTTCATCTGAAGAGGGCTAACTGTTGAGAAAATCAATGATGGAACCTGTGTAGATCTTTGCGGCATTGATCACATCTTTGACATCAACGGTTTCATTATAAGCGTGAATTCCTTCTAGATTGGCCGGTCCGTATTGCAGTGTGGGAATTCCAGCATACCTGAAGAATCGAGCATCGCTGCTTGCCCACTGGTATGTCCTATTCAACGGTTCTCCCCATACTCTCTGGACGTTTTGCGCGACGGCTTCCACAATGGCGGCTTTGCGGTTCGTGCTGTTGGGTTCGGATTTCCAGCCAAATTCATAGGTGATACCATCCACACAGGATTCATTGATGATCATCAGCAATGTTTCTTCTACCATGTCGCACGACACACCGAGCGGCAACCGTACATCAATTTCGGCCTCGGCAAAATCTGGTACCATGTTTACCTTCGTGCCGCCTGAGATTTTGCCGATATTGACAGTGCAATGGTTAAGAACGTGCTGAACGCCGGGAGCGCCAATCAAACGCTGTGCCATGCGACGCGATTCTTCCATAACGAGGGCGGTTTCCTTGTCGTTGTAGCGGGGAACGATGTCGCGGATTTTGTGAATGTGCTGGAGAACTTTAAGCAGCCTGTCGATGGCATTGCTTCCTTTATAGGGAGAAAGACTGCCGTGGGCAGGTTCGCCAATGGCCTTAAGTTTGATCCAACAACATCCTTTCTGACCGATCTCGCAATTGAAAAAACCTGTAGGTTCGGCAATTAGAGCGGCATCACCTTTTACAGTTCCGCTTTCGACGAGCCATTTCGTTCCCCAGGGACCGCTGACCTCTTCGTCGGGAACGACTGTCAAGATGATTTGCCCGCGTAGAGGAATTTTTTCATCGGCTAGAAGTCCCATGGAAAACATTAAACCGGCGAGGCCACACTTCATGTCAGAAGTACCACGCCCAAGGATTTTTCCATCTTTGATTTCGCCGCCGAAGGGATCAAAATCCCATTTGTCGCGATTTCCGACAGGCACGACGTCACAGTGACCGTTGAGAACCAGTTTTTTTCCCGATGGATCACCAAGTTCGGCAATGATATTTGGGGCGTTTTTTACGGGACGGATCACTCTGCATGGAATATGATGTTCTGTCAGATAATTGACAATGGAGGTAACGATGAGCTCAACATCACCTGGCGGGTTAACGCTGGGAATACGGATCAGGTCGGAGCACAGAGAAAGCAGCTGCTGGCTTCTGCTATCTACAAGATCATAGAGTTTTTTGTAGTTATCCATTTTTTATTATCCTTTCTGCTATGGTATAGCTTTCAGGAATATGGCGTCACAATTTTGTGAGTCATGATAATACCTTGAAAGATAATTATCTTTATTGCTTATAGGCCCCTTCTATAATTAACTACTAGTTTTTCTTAGAGCGTTTCCAACCGAATAATCCTGGGAAAGCTTTAATGATAGCAGCGAAAATAACGAACTGGAAAACAGCATAGATTGCAGAGTACCAACCCAAAGTAAATGGCCACGTGGGGTAAAAGTCATACAGGTGCAGAATAAAAGAGTTGCCGGCGATAAACATAGGCTGTTCGACGAAAAACTGAAGCAGCAATGTTGAAATAGCGAAGACTATCCAACGTGTCCGTTCATTTTCGATTTTGACAATCTGTTTCCATGCAAAATACCAATAAATGCCTTTGGCTGGCTGCGCCCAAAGGTCTACCGCAGGGGTGCCCGATGGAATTCCACGGGCGATTCCAACGATAGTGCCAACGATGGGGCCACCGCACATGCCGGCTAAACAGGGCATAAGTGCTCCGGGATCCATGACCAGAGGCGGTACAAGAGGAATTGCAATTCCCAAGGCACGGAAAGCAAAGGCCGCACCGCCAAAAGCTGCCGCAAGACCAATTTGATTTGAGGACATCAGAGGTTTGCGTTCACAAGTCTCTTGTTTCTGAAAGTCTTTCTTCGCTTTAAACATATAAAAAAGCAAGAATGTCACAATAACTGCCAATGCAATATAGTTCCAAGGATAAAGATTGGCAAGCAATTTTGATCCTTTTTGATAATATACGCGGAAAAGCACAAAAAAGACGAAAATTGCCAGTAGCCCGATGAACCCCCTCTTTGTTTCTTTTCTCATTTCATATCTCTCCTTTATCTAAAAATTGACGATGTTTTACTGGAATAGAAAATTCCATGTAAACAAAGTCCCAAACCAGCTCTTTTCAGAGCTGAAATAAACTACTGTCCCCATTGCAATGGCAGCGATTAACATGACAACGAAATCTCTGATTCGAAGCTCGAGTGTTTTACGATAAGTTCTATGCAGCGGATTGTTTGTAAAACCTCTGGCTTCGATTGCGCGAGCAATCTCTTGTCCTTTTAAGATCGATATGAATAGTCCGGGAACAATGACAGGAATATATGCTTTAATTTTTTTGAATGGATTAGAACTTTCGAAACTTGCGCCACGAGCCTTTTGGGCCTCTATAACAGTACTAATTTCGTTCTTCAGAACTGGAATATAGGAAAAAGCAATCCCAATAGCTATAGACGCTTCTGGAGGAAGCTTTGCTTTGTTCATTGTAAGAACGATGGAGCTCGTCGGCGTAACGCTGGTAATGAGATCAGCCGTCCATATAAAGAATATAAAACGCATAGCGCTGGCTAATCCACTGAGAATCCCTGTTGCGGTAACAGGCAGATGCTTTCCCGGGAATAGAAAGAAGAATATGCGTTCGTCAGGAAGTGGTTTTGCAAACGGAAAGTTAAGAATAAAAAAGAGGAAAAAAGCAAAGATCAATGGCTTTGTGAGCTTCCATATTTGCACTTTGGAAAAACCTGAAACTCTGTACAAAATATAGGCGATCAGCAGTAATAGTGCCACAATAAAGGGATCAAACACGGCACATCCAATGACGATCAAAGTAATCAGCAAAAAAATTTTTGTTCTTGGATCAAGATTATAGAGAAATGACTTTTTTACGTCAGAATTCATGATGATGCCTCCTCTGCTATAAAGGAATATCTTCAAACAGGCTACAGGCTTCATCTACGTCGACGATCGTAGGAGATTTGATGCCGCAGTGCTGAAAAAGTCGAGTAATCTGGGGAGCTTCAAGATTTGAAGATCTCAGAAGTTCCTCCTGTGCGAAGACATCCCTTGGAGTTCCATCTGCGATAATATTTCCCATGTACATGACAACGATCCGATCAGAATATTCTGCCGCAATACCCATGTCATGAGTTATTACGATAATGGTTTTCCCCAATTTTTCGTTGAGGCGTTTCATCATGTCCATCATTGCGCGGCTTTGAATGGGATCCTGCCCAGTTGTTGGTTCATCAACAATGAGAATATCGGGCTTCATGCATAGAATTGCAGCAACGGCAATCTGTTGACGCTGACCTTTGCTGAGATTGTATGGATTGGAATCTAAAATGTCTTCGATGTCGAGCAGTTTTGCAACTTCATGGATAGTTTGATCAATTTCCGCTTTAGTATAGCCTAAATTTTTAGGCCCATAAGCTAATTCATCAGCAACGACGGAAGAAAAAATTTGATGATCTGGATTTTGAAAACAGTAGCCCACTGATTTTGAAAGCTCTGCAACAGTTGTTTGCCTGGTGTCAATGCCTTTAACGGATACACATCCGCTACTGGGTTGGTGTAGTCCATTAAAGTGTTTGACGATTGTTGTTTTTCCTGAACCATTACGGCCGACGATAGAAACAAATTGTCCTTTGTAGATATCAAGACTGATGCCATGTAAAACTTCTACATCAGGTGTATAGCCAAAGTGCAGGTTTTCAACATGAATGATCGAATCGGTAAATTTCCTGTACGTTCTGAGTCTTTTTTCAGTATTGTGAAGATGTTCTTGTGTCAACTTATTAGAAAATATTTCTTTGAAAGTGTTAACGGCCTGATTAATGTTTTTTGGCTGAGGAAGGTTTTGTTTTTTCTTTTTGTTTATCCATGAGCAGAATTGATTGACCTGAGGAGGAATGACGCCGATTTGTTTAAGCTCACTAGAGTGGCGGAGTACCTCTTCAGGTGTATCGTCATAGATAACATGGCCTTTATTCATTACGATAATGCGATTGACGAGGTTAATTACTTTCTCGATCTTGTGTTCGACGATTAAGACAGTTTTCTTTTTGTCTTCAGCCAGTTTTTTCATTAAATGGAAGACAAGGTCGCTACCCAATGGATCAAGGTTGGAAGTGGGCTCATCAAGGACATAAATGTCTGGTTCCATCGCTAAGACCGATGCTAAAGCTACCGACTGTTGCTGCCCGCCTGAGAGCGCCTGCGGAGGGCGTTGAAGATAAGCTTCCATACCTACATAGCCGGAATATTCTTTAATTAAGTGTTCAATTTTTTCGACTGGTAATCCCCGGTTTTCTGGACCAAAAGCGATTTCATCTTCAACTGTCGGGTTCGTGAGTTGGCCGCTAGGATCTTGAAAAAGCAATCCAGAGATAAAAGCCATGTCTCCGATACGTCGTTTGGATATATCTTTGCCTTGTATTAAAAGCTTGCCTTGAAAGTCCCCCGCATAAGATTCGGGAACAATACGATTGAGTGTAGAACAGAAAGTTGTTTTTCCAGCTCCTGAAGGTCCAGTAATAAGAACGAGTTCTCCTTCCTGTATTGACAGGTTAATATCTTCAATGGCTGGCTTTTCTGCGCCGGGATAGGTGTAAGTTACATGGTCGAATTGGATAATAGTTCCCATCGCGTTATGCCTCCAATTTAGTTATAGTTTGAAGGATGTGAATGTGATATTTGCATCAAGAGATTGTTTGGGACTTCTTGCGTTTTTTAATCCTTTGTATTGCTGCGTTTGACTTTATATGAGCTCCCGCAGCACCCGTGCGGCGATGGATCGGGCGAGGATTACGGGTTTGCCCGTGATCTTGCGCACCTGATCTTTCATCGCCAGCGTATACCCCATACAGTCCATGACGAGGACTTCGGCTCCCCATCGGGCGAACTCTTCCGCTACCTCGGAAATTGATTTTTCAGGATGGTTATAGGGCGACGCGCCGAGAGAGCGGTTCTGCAGTGAAACCTTGGACCAACGACGCGACGACTGTTGCAACTGATCTGCCGACGGCATGAAAATCCCCAGTTTCATTCCTGCGGAAACGACAGACTGAACGGCATTGAATAGAATTTTCTGCGGCCTCAGGAGCAGACCGTCTGTTGGAAAATCCGGAAATTCGCCTGTGCAGAGCAACAGGACTGCAGGGATCCCGGCGGCAAAGTGATCGGCGATTTTTTGACGTACCAGCGGCGTAACCGTTCTCTCACAGATCTGCACCGAACTTCCGTCGGCAAGGCGCGTGACCAGCACGTAATCCCCACTGTGCGGTGCCATTGAAGCAATCTGCTCTTTGCTTAAGCCGTCCAGCGCGCCGGCTTCGACCAGTTCGACATCGTTCCCGAGAATTTTCATCAGATCCGGCGTCAAATCTACTCTCGGAGCCTGTCCGATCGTGACTGTTCCAACTCGCAGAGCCATGACAATGCCTCTACACCTGTGGGTTTGTGGGCGGAAGACTGCCCATACCCTGAAGCTTATTCATGGTCCCATAGCGCCGGAGAGCCAGTTGGAACTCGTCTTTGTTGTAAAAACTGCATCGGCCTTCGCCAAAAGCTTTTGCCGTTTCGATGGCAAAGCGCACCGCAGCCTCAATGTCGCTGGGCTGTGCGCTTCCTGTGGCGCAACCGGGAACCATGGACTGGGCCGTTAGTGCCACACCGACGACGGGGGCTTTCGTAGCTGTACAAGGCTGAAGGATGCTATTCATGTGATAAAGTCCGTTTCCGTAGGGGGTGATGTCGGTCATGCTTAGAGCGAAGGTTTTAGGCAGTTCTCCGGTGACCGAAGCCATAATTTCGAGCAGATCTTCGCTGACGCGGAGGATCCATCCCTCTTTTACTGTCGGCGAAATGGCAAATCCTCTGCTGTTGATAATTCGGTTGCCGCGGGTGGTATCAATGGACAGAACGGCATCCAACGCCTCGCTCATCTCTTCGCTGTTGGCAATAGTCATATTAATAGGGGAACCCATGAAAGGAACCGGGTCATGGGGAAGAGTCGGGGCATTGGGGCAAATATGCGTGGAGACAAAGACGTCCCCCTTCAGCACATCGCCCTTTTGAGCCATAGCTCCGAGTTTCATGGCGACGGCTACGGCTGAAACGGCGCCGTCACCGTCGGAAACAAGGCCGATTCGCTCAGGACGTGCTCCGATGCCGCCCAGGCGCCCTACGATGCCGAGGGTTGGCGCTTGGCCTCCTCTGTGTTTGCCTTCGGATCCGTAGATCCACGTTTTAACGAAATCTGTGCTTCCCGAAGGCCCCCGCACGGTCTTGACGGTAACCTGATTTTCAGGCACCCCTGCAGCCACGAGAGCCTTTTTGACGGCCTCCCCGTTAACTGCCGGCGAATCCAACAATTCAAGGGCGTTCATTGTATGGTAGAGTGACATAATCAGAACCTCCTGTATTATTCTCCCGCATTTCCAGAAATATGCAGCGGCTGAATGGCACAACTTTCTCGTTGCAAAGCCATGCACAGTTGTTCAAAACTATTTCAGCTTTACATAAGGCACGACGGCTTTGCCGACAATCTTCTCAATAGGCTCCAGAAGTTCGCGGCAGAACATTCCGGCGCCGAGAGGAAGATTGTCTGCGGGAACCAACGTTACAAAAACCTTTTGACCTTTTTTCAATTCTGCCGAAGTTACGGGAATTCCCGTTTCGGCATCGACAGTCATAATCAGATCGGGGAAAGTCCCCAAGCGCTTATTGTCAAGTTCCAGGGTCATGAATTCATTCCAGAATGTCAGGGCGCAGTTGTCCGCGGAAATCGTTCCGTGATCAAATCCGCCTTCGGTTTTCAGCATAATGGAATTTACAGTTGCCTCGGCAACAATGTGTCCGCCCAGGAAATCAACTGCGGCCTCGACGACAGCCCGTGCTCCGCGGGGACGTGCGCTCATCATCCGCGTTCCTGTTTCGATAGCCAACGTAATTCCACCGGGAGAAGCATGTCCTTTCAAGTAAGAAGCTTTTACGGGATTTCGCGCCACGGCAACCAGCCCGCCGGCTTGGACGGCGCATTGCCGCACAAGTGCCGCAACATACTCCATAGAGCCGCTGAAAGACGCCTCGATGTAGCGCGCTGTTTGCGGATTTCCCCCTGCCGCAGTTTGTTTTGAAATGTAACATTTATCGCGGTGTAACGCCATTGAGCCCATGACGCCGGTGGGGTGAGCGCGACTGTTGCAGGGAGCGTCGATCAGAGGCAGGCCGCTCATTGCAGCGGGCAGCCATCCGTTAAAAGTGGAGCCTCCTCCGTTTTCATTCGTGATCAATCCGGCCAACTTGGGGACATCCATTTTTTTCATCAGCTCAATGACGCGTAATGCGGCTTTCGGTGTCGCCATAGCTTCTTTAGAAGCCGGCGCTCCCACTGCCGAGCAGGTAATGGCGATACCATCGGGATCGACTTCGTCCAAAGAAACCAGTTCCAACGGGCCGGCAGCAAGAGCGGCTTCACCGAGAGCTCGTCCGTTTGTCATAGAACCACCGCCGCCACCGCCAAGAAAACAGCCGCCCAGCAATGCGGCTTCCACATGTTTTTGAGTCAGTTTCATTCGAGACATGAGAGCGTACCCCCTCAGGATAAAGCTGCCCACAAACAGGCAGCTGCACAGCGCAATGGATCCAGAACGGGAATCTGAATTCGATCGCGTAATGTGGGGGCGGCGTTGATCGTCGACAACCCCGTGCAGGCCAAAATAAGTAGTTCTGCTCCTCGATCCTTTAATGTACAGCCCGCTTTTGTAAATTCATCTAAAGCTTCGGGGCGGAACAGATCTAAAGTCGTATGGATCATTGGCGGATGCAATGCTCCGATGAGATGTTTCCCTAAAATTTTCGTTATCTCTTCTGGTACGTCATCGGTAATTCCTAAAACGCCGACAGGAACTCCATAGGCTAAAGCGATGTTTGCCGTTGCTATGCCCGCGCCGATAACAGGGATATCGAGCTTCTCCTGAAGGAGTCTGACGCCGGGATCTCCTGCGCAGCTGATATAAACGGCGTCGACATGATCAGCTGCAAATTCTCCTGCAAGCTTCAGCACTTTTGGCAAAGCTTTAGCCTGGCTTGCTTCGTCATGTATCCCTTCGTACTGGTCGGCAATACATCTCGATTCTACGGTCAAGGATGGAAAATATGACTCGATAAGATGACCGTGAAGTTGAAGCAGTTTTTTGTCTTGCGTTGTGAGAACCCGAATCAGGCCGATTTCTTTCTTTTCTTTCATTCATTTTCATCTTCTTTCCTTAACAGTCTGAGCAAAAAAAGCGTTTACCACCAACCAAAAGAGCGCCCGATAGCATTGAAGAAGCCGAAAAGACCATCGCCGGCGACAAAGCCGGCACCGTAAAGCTGCATGGTTTCTTCATGGTTTTTGATGAAAAGAGCCCTGATGATTAATGCAACAACCAAACCGACGCCATAAATCGGGTTCCGAATCAACAGGCCTGTGGCGCAGAGAATTCCCAACGCTTTTTTTGAGCCTCCGAGAATTTGAAGAAGTGCGCCGGGGACAGCCCAAAACAGCATTTCCCTAAGAATTGCATAATCGGATCCCGCTTGGACCGTTGCCGCAAAAACTCGACTGACGGGTGGCAACAAATTGAGGTTGAAGTGCATCTTCATTAAAAGGCCAACAACCACAGCCGCGATAAGGCCGCCAAAAAGTTCAGAGAACATCTGCTGGCGCCGTCCATCCAGCTCGTAGGCGATATCTTTGCCGTTGCCTCTGATAATCCAACCGGTCTTCAAGTCATAGCCCATGTCGGCGAAGCACGGGCCGGTACTGGAAACAAACCCGGCCAGAACTGCTAAAGCGACAGGCGGAAAGTTCATAAACAGGCCGAGACTGATAAAAATAACGGTTACGGCAAAGCCGGGAAACCAGCCGGAGAACATCGCGCACAATCCGACAAGGATAGCTGCGGAAATGGAGGAAAAAGTACACCAAGCAACCCACAGTGCAAGCTTGGACGATTCCATGGAAGTCATAAAACCAGTGATAAAGGCTAAAGCAGCTGAAGCAACAGCGAAATATCCGATATGGGCCGCAATTGCCTTTTTAGCTGCCCTGTGGGTTACTGTTGGGAGCTCTCGAGGTATTAGGAGTTGTGCCGATGCGAGAGATAATCTGCATACAAATGACCGCGGAAAAGACCGAAACGACCACGCTGATGAAAAATATTATTCTTCGAACGCCTTAGCATGTTGAACACTTTTATTTTTCGACATACCAACCGACCCTCTTGGTTTTTGTTAAAAATAAAGAAAATATAAGTCCACATGAGCGTATATTTTCAGATTATTGTTGATTATATCTCATGATAAAGCCTTATAATAATTTTATAAATATTATTATGCATAAAAATACAGCATTTTTTTGTGCATTTGCATAATAAAAGGCCCCGAGTAACACGTTAAGAAAAACGTTATACTCGGGGCCTTTATACGGTTCATCGTGATGTTGACATGAAGATCATCATAAAGTTTTTAGACGCTATCAAATTTTTCGCTTGTTGGGTCATCGTATGCGAGAAACAGCGCAAGGCGGAAAGGCGTTGTTCCGCATCTGCCCAACGGAAGAAGCTCCATAATTCGTTTCAGACGGTAGAGCAGAGTGTTGCGGTGGACGTGAAGCTTGCAGGCGGTTTTTTCAGACGAGCCGTCACAGGCGAGCCAGACACGAAGGGTCTCCACGAGGGCAGAATGTTTTTTTGCGTCTTCCTCAAAGAGTGAATGTAGGCTGCGTTGTGCGGCTTTTCGAAGGACGGGCAAAGGGTGGTCTTTCTGTAAGAGATCCAGAAGCTCGAGTTCTGAGTAGACAAAAATGCCCTCGTCGTCGAAGCCGAGCTGTCTTCCTATCTGTATCGCTACCGTCGCTTCAGCGAAGCTCTGGACAAGTTTTTCCAGCGGTGCTGGGCCGGAAATTCCTATATTTTGATGTTTCGTCAGGCGCGGAAGAGTGCATTTCAAGAACTCAATGAAGTCATCGATTTGTTCATGAGGGGACTGAGCGACGAACATCCGCAACGAATAGTCGACGCTGCATTGAAAGGCGCGCTCCTGCGGAAGCGACGGTTGTTGCGGCGGGAGGTTTTCCCATTGGAGGCTCCAGACGGGAGTGGCGTTTTTCCACCCCCGCAGGTTCAGAGCTTCCAGCAGACCGACGGGATCCTGCTCAAGTTGGAAAAGATTGAGCGTCTCGTCGCCGTCTCTTTGACTTTGTTCTGCCCGAAAGATTTCGCGCATAACCGTTCGCGATACGATGGCATAAGCTAAGCCTATGGGCATGAGAACCAGCGGAAAATTGAGATCATCGGCGATCTTTAAAACTTCTTCGGGAAGGGCGTCAATGTAGCGTCCAAGCTTGATTCCCATACCACTGGCGCCGTTTCGGCTGAAGGCCTCAATCAGGCGGCAGATTTGGTCGGGACTTTCTCGAAAGGCGTACCCCGTCGTGAAGTAAAACGTGTCTCGAAGAGCCCATTTGATGACGTCGGGAACTTCGATGAAGTCGACGAAACGAACGCATTTGCCCTTTCCATTTTTGCCTGCAGCGATTTCATAGCCGGCAAAAGTGGGCAGTTTCAGCATGTCGGCGACGGTAAACACGGCGAGCCTCTAAGCGTGAAGTTCTCTATGGCGGCTTTGATACCAGCAGCCGCAATGCGCTGCGGCATTTGGCCCACACTGGTGGAAGAGGCAGCTTTTTAACGACTGGGGATCTCCTGCGCATTCCTGTGGGCCGCTGCATGCGAGTTTTGTGACGTCATGGAAAAAAGCTTCGCCCCTGGCGCGGTCGTCAAAGCATGCGAGAAGCGTGCATCCCCCTTCCGCCCCCTGAATTCCGCCTCGAGCGACAATATGTACGTCTGTCGCTCCCAGTATTTTACAGGCTTCGACCTCGTTGATTACGCGTCCGGGAATGGGAATAAGGCCTACTCCCATTCCCATGGAGAGATCTGGTGCCCTTCGAGATGCAGCGGCCATGGCGCTTTCAATTGAACAGGGAGCGTACTTTTCCAGTCCCGCGGCGACAAGCATTTCTACGCCCTCTGTAGCCAGGGCGGTGAAAAGGTGCAATGTTCCGCCGAAGGGACTTCCGGCCAGCATGCCTGCCTGTCCATGACGGTCTACAAGGTTGGCGCCGATGATGCAGACGTCGCCGGGAATGAATTTTAATTTTTCTGAGGAGCAAAGTTTGGCATCAAGCGGAAGCGGGGCGCCTTTACGCAGCAAAAGGTTATGGGGCGCAGCGCAGTTTTCGGCGCAGCTGCCCGTGCCGCGGCGGTCGATGCGTC
Source organism: uncultured Synergistaceae bacterium (assembly GCA_902489135.1). Lineage (GTDB taxonomy): Bacteria > Synergistota > Synergistia > Synergistales > Dethiosulfovibrionaceae > Pyramidobacter. Next base: position 20,292 of record CABTYW010000010.1, on the reverse strand, counting down.
CGCAGATCTTCAGCGGAATGCCGCAGATCGCCTCGGAAATCAGCGAAGTGGTTGTGCCGCCTTTGATAACGATCTGTCCCTCCGTAAGGGCTTTTTGAACAGAGGACAGTGAAAGAATTGCCTTGGCAATCAAACGTTTGCCCGTTTCGCCGGACAATGAAATTTGTACTTTCACGGGGGTTCCCTCCTTTATTCAAAAAAATTGTTCTGCAGAAAAACAGGAGCACTCTCGAAGAGTTTATATCAACTCCCGTCTCAGGCGTTCTTTCTCGGCGCTTTCGTCGTCGGCGGGATACCAGACGGGCGCGGCAATGCGGACGGCGCACTTTTCTCCCTGAGAAAAGGAGACGCGGTGCGGCGTCTGCACTTTGAGCATCTGGTTTCCGATGGGAACAAGATATTCCGTGCGGTCGGTGAGGAAGATGCGCTTTTCGACGTGAGTTGGGTAGCCGTCGTCGCCGCCTGTGAGCTCGATGGCGTTGGGGCGCGTCGCCACCACCATACGCGGTGCGGCGCCTGAAGGAACGGCGATGTCCATGGGAGTGTCAAGGTCGCCTTCGGCGTAGGCTCTGCCGTCTTTGACGATGACGTTAAGGAAGGTGCTCTCGCCGAGAAAACTGTGGACAAAGCGGTTCACGGGGTGGTTGTAGAGGTTTTCAGGCGTGTCGATCTGCATGATTTTGCCCATGTCGCATACCATCATGCGGTCGGAGATGGCCATGGCCTCCGATTGATCGTGGGTGACGAAGATAATGGTGAAGTCGAATTTGCGCTGAAGTTCCTTGATTTCAAAGCGCATGGATTCTCGAAGCTGAGGATCGAGATTTGACAACGGCTCGTCCAGCAACATCACCTTGGGCCGGGTGACGATGGCGCGTGCCAGAGCGATGCGCTGTTGCTGGCCTCCCGAAAGATCGGAGGGGTAGGTTTCTTCCAGTCCCGTCAGGCTGGTGTGAGCCAGCGCCTCGGCGACTTTTCGGTTGATGTCGGTGCGGTTCATTTTTTGAATGCGCAGCGGGAAGGCGACGTTTTCGAAAACGTTCATGTGGGGCCATACGGCGAAAGCCTGAAAGACCATGCCGAGGCCGCGCTCTTCAGGCGGAACGTAAAGGTTTTTGCTCTTTACCGAGACGGGACGTCCGCACAGTTCGATCTCGCCTTCGCTGAGATCTTCAAAGCCGGCGATCATGCGCAGCGTAGTGGATTTTCCGCAGCCCGAGGGGCCGAGAAATGAAAAACATTCACCCTCGCCGACGCTGAAGTTGAAGTTGTCCACGGCCACGATGTCGCCCAGAGTTTTGGTGGCAAAGCGCTTGGTAACGCCGCGCAGAACGACTTGATCCATAGGACTAGACCCCCTTTCGGTCGCGGGTGACATAGGTGACGACGGTGTTGCAGACGATGATCAGCAGGATGGCCACCGACCCCAGCGCTGCGGCCTGCGGCATCATGCCTGCATCGCGAAGAGAATAAATCTGCACGCCCAGCGTGCGCGTGTAGGGGCCGTAAAGCAGCACCGACGTGGTTACTTCGCGCATGGCGGGCAGGAAGATCAGGAAGAACCCGGCCACCATGGCAGGGCGGATCAGCGGCAGGGTGATGTCCTTCAAACTTTCGGTGTGAGAGGCGCCGCAGGCCCGCGCGGCCTCTTCGAGGGAAGGATGGACCTGCAGCAGCGCCGCCGAGGAGCTTTTCATGGAGAAGGACAGATAACGCGCCAGGTAGGCCACGAGGATGATCCAGATGGTGTTGTACAGGCTGATGCCGCCCAGGCTGCCCGACCAGGCCAGGATGACGCCTACGGCGAGGACGGTGCCGGGAATGGAATAGGGCAACACTGAAAGCACTTCAAGCGCGCCCCGTCCGCGCGGGCGGACTTTCTGAACCACATAGGCAATCAACGTGCCGAGGAACATGCAGACCACGCCGGCAATGGACGAAGCGAACAGCGAGTTCTTGATGGACGAGAAAGTTCCCGAGGCGGCGAAAACTTTGACGTAATTGTTGAAGGTGAAGTTTTTGGGGATCAGCGGCAATCCGTAGGCTCGCACCAGTCCGACCAGGAAAATCATCACCAGAGGGACCACGACGATGAGCACCAGCGTCGCAATGGCCAGAATTAAAAGAGGAATTCGCGAACTCCGCAGCTTAATCAGCGTCGGCCGCATGGATTTGCCTTTGATGATGTCATAGTTGCCGACACTGAGGAGTTTTTTCTGTGCCAACAGCGCCATGGAGACGACGCCCACCAGAAGAATGGACAGAGCGGCCCCCTGTCGGATGCCCTCAAAGCTGCCTTCGGCGCGCTGAATTGTGTCGAAGATCTGCGTCGGCAGAGTGAATATGCCCTGTGAAAATCCGAGAATGGAAGGCACGCCGAAATGGGCCAGCGACGAGATCAAAATCAGCAGAGCCCCGGCCGATATGGCGGGCAGCACCAGCGGCAACGTGATTTTGCGAATGACCGTCATCTGTTTCGCTCCGGCGATGCGGGCACATTCCTCGAGGGTGGGATCCATCCGTTCAAGGGCGCTGACGACCTGCATGAAAACGAAGGGGAAATAATAGGAGATTTCAACGAAAGCGATGCCCCATACGGAATTGATATTGAAGGGCGCGCCGGAGAGACCGAACGTGTGCACCAGCCAACGGTTCAAATATCCCGAGCGGCCGTTGAGCAGCAGATCCCAGGCCATGGCTCCCAGAAAGGGCGGAAACATGTAGGGAATGCTGAAGAGCGCACGCATCAGGCCCTTGGCGGGAATGTCGCTGCGTCCCAGAAGCCAGGCATAAAAGACCCCCATTATGGTGCCGAACAACGTCACCCAGAAGGCGATTTTCACAGTGTTCCACATGGAGCTCAGAGTTTTTGCCTCGCTGAGTTGCCTTGTGAACAGGCGGGGATCGAAATGCCCCTGATAGAAAAAGGCATGGTAGACAATCATAAAAATGGGGATGACAACAATAACCAACAACAGCAGGAAGCTGAGAAGCGTCATGACGCCGTCGAGGTTAAAGCGTCGTCCGTCCAGCGCCGCCAGATCTCTGTTGCTGCGGCGAATGTTCATTTTCATGGACGCGCCTCCTCTTTTGACTGATAAAAGCGCGGATTGAGCAGCCGCAGCCCCACTTCGTCGCCAACGTTCGCCGTGCCGCCGCGGGCGGCGTCGAAGGTGCTTTGCTGCACGCGCAGCTTCCGCGTTCCCAAAGTGACGTGATAGTCGTACTCGCTGCCGAGAAAGGTGCGCCGTTCCACCTTGGCGCGCAGCGGCGAGGCGGCATCGAAAACGATGTCATTGGGGCGCACTCCCAGTTCGATGCCCGTACTCAGATCCGGCGTTTCGGGCAACGGTCCGTTCCATGGCACAATGCCTCTGCCGGTGTCCAATCCCCAACCGCTGTCCGTCGCGACCACGGGAATGAAGTTCGACACGCCGATAAATTCAAAGGTAAATCGGTTGGCCGGCCGCAGGATAATGTCTTCGTCGGTGCCCACCTGGCAGAGCGAGCCGTCCTGCTGCATCACCGCCATTTTGTCGCAAAGCTGGAGCGCCGACTGCTGATCGTGGGTGATATACAGAATGGTGGTGCCCAGATGGCGCTGAATTTCTCTGATTTCCATCAACATCTGCTCTCGCAGTTTGGCGTCCAGGTTGGTAATGGGTTCATCCATGACAATGAGACCGCCGTCGCATACCAGCGCGCGGGCAATGGCCACGCGCTGCTGTTGCCCGCCGGAAAGTTGACTGGGCAGGTGAGTGGCGTATTCGGTCATATTGACCTGCGCCAGTGCGTGAGCGGCCCGCTTTTCAGCTTGCTCTTTGGGGACGCGGCGTTTTCTCAGAGGATAGAGCACGTTTTCCTTGACGGTCATGTGCGGCCACACGGCGTAATCCTGAAAGACCATGCCGATATTGCGCCGCTCAACGGCGACGTTGATGCGTTTTTCGGCGCTGAAAAGGCACCGGTCTCCCACGAAAATTTCTCCCGTCTGCGGCCGATTCAATCCCAGCAGGCAACGTGCGAGGGTCGTTTTGCCGCATCCCGACGGCCCCACGAGACAGAGGATCTGTCCATCTTCCACTTCAAGGTTGAAGTTTTCGAAGATTGAGCGTGTGCCGTAACGGAAAGAGATGTCTTTAAAGATGACTTTGCCCATAAAACTCCTCCTTACTCTTGAGACAACGATGAGGCAATGAACAAAAAGGAGGCAACGAACGTTGCCTCCCTGAAGGATTTTCTTCGTTGGAAACGCGGTGAAATTTAGCGGAAAATTTTGTCGAAGGCTTCGGCGTTCTGCTTCTGCTTGTTCACCACGTCGGCCATGTCCATCACCATGGCCTTGGCGGCGATGGTCGCCACGTCGGCCCCCTGCTTTACGTCGCTGCGGACGGAAAGCAAATTGTTGGCCACGAGAATTTCCTGTCCCTCCCGGGAAAGGATGAAGTCATAAAGAAGCTTGCCGTTGGCTTCGTTCTTGCAGTTCTTGACCAGCCCGATGGGACTGAAGATGGAGACGGTGTCCTCGGGGTAGACAAAGGCAATGGGCGAGCCTTCTTTAATCAAAGTGGCGGTGACGTAGTCAAGGCAGACGCCCACTTTGTAAGCCCCGGCGGCCACTTGATTGTGGGTGGCCGTCGTGCCGCTTTCGAAGTAGCATTTATTGGCCTTGAGTTTTTCCATGAAGGGCACGCCGTACTTGGGATTGGTCATCATGGCGTTTCTCCAGTACTTTGTGGTACCGGCGGTGTTGGGATCGGTCATGACGACCTGATCGTTCCATTTGGGATCGCAGAGATCGTTCCACGTTTTGGGCGCGTCGGCGGCGTTGACGGAGAAGGTGTTGTAGGCGATGCCCATGTTCATCATGCGTGCACCTGTATAATAGCCGTCGGCGTCGATGAAAGTTTTGTCGATCTTTTCCGCTTCGGGAGAACTGTAGGGCTGCAAAATGCCCTGCGCCTTGAAAGCCACATAGTTGGTGGGATCGCCGACCCAAATAATGTCGGCGTCAACGTGCCCCGCCTGGGCTTCAGTGGCAATTTTCGTCATGACCTTGCCGGTTCCGGCAAAATAATACTCCAGAGTGACATCGGGATATTTTTTCTCAAAACCCTGTTTGATGGCGATGAGCTGGTCTTCCTGCATTGACGAGTAGAGCATGACCGTGCCCGACGGGGCGGCTGCCGCGCAGCCCGCAGCGGTCAAACACAGCGCAAGAGCCGCAATGATTTTTTTCATGAAGAGCATCTTCCTTCCTCAAAGAGAAAATTTTTCGGGACGCGCCGGCGCGCTTTTTCCGCGAATTGATAAAATTATAGCATATTCGACTGATTTTAAGTTGAAAATATGAAAGCTTTTTCTGCACCATCGGGATTTTACCGTCTTTGCCCGCGCGCCTTTCGGTTTCGAACGTCGGGTTCGGCGTGAGCGGGGCTTCCCAACGGGCGGATGTTCCATATCCGGCCCGAAACGTCGGCTTCACCATCCCATAAACTTTTTTACGTTCATCAGGTCGTGAAGCATCAGATCCCAGGGAGAGCCGGGGGTGCGGCGCGGATTGCGCAGCAGATAGGCCGGGTGGAACAGCGGGCACAGCGTCATTTTCCGTCCGCCCGGCTGAAAATCGTACAGGGAGCCGCGCAGGGATTTGATGCCCGCTTTGACGCCCAGCAGCGTCTGAGTGGGGACGTTGCCTACGGTGAGAACCATGCGGGGGCGCAGCGCGTCCAATTGGGCTTCCAGCCATGGGAAACAGGCGGCGATTTCGGTCTTGAGGGGATTGCGGTTTTCCGGCGGCCGGCACTTGCAGACGCTGGTGATGAACAGCCGGCTGCGCTCCAGCCCCGCTGCCGTCAGGATTTCCGTCAAAAGCCGTCCCGAGCGCCCGACAAAGGGCAGTCCCGTACGCTCTTCTTCCGCGCCGGGGGCTTCGCCGACGACCATGATTTCCGCGCTCTCGGGGCCTTCGCCGGGAACGTGACGGGAGAGAGTGCCGTCGGGCTGTCGACCTTCGGGGCGCCCCAGAGGGCAGCTGAGGCAGGTTCTGATTTTTTCGTTCACTTCCGTAAGTTGAGACATCAATATCCACCCGGTTCTGTTTTTATGGGGCGCGGAGAATTTTCTCGCGCTTTTGTGTTCTGCGCTGTTGGCACGCCTTGATGAAACGCCTTTCAAGACTGCCGAGGCGCCGGAAAGACACTTTCTGTTCACTTCAAGGTCTTTGCCGAAACATCAGGAAGGGCGCTCCGTCAGCGGTTCTCCTCCGATGAGGGCTGTCAGGTCGTCCAGGCTGAGCGTTTCGGGGTGTCCGGCGCCTTCGAGGAGACTTTCGGCCATGAGGCGTTTGGTGCGGTGAAGCTCGGCGATTTTTTCCTCGACGGTGCCGCGGGCCATCAGTCGGTAGACCGTGACGGGACGGCTTTGGCCGATGCGGTAGGCGCGGTCGGAGGCCTGGTCCTCCACGGCGGGGTTCCACCAGGGATCCATGTGAACGACGCAGTCGGCGCCCGTCAAATTGAGGCCCGTGCCGCCGGCGCGCAGACTGATGAGGAAGAAATCGCCCTGCCCCGACTGGAACGCGCGCACCAGATCGTCCCGTCGCGCGGCGGGCGTGGAGCCGTCGAGATAGAGACAGCTGAACCCCCGCGCCTTCAGCGCGGCCTCCAGCAGTTTCAGGTAATCGACGAACTGGCTGAAAATCAGGGCGCGGCGTCCGTTTTCATTCATCTCCTCGGCCAGCTCGAGCAGCGCCTCAAGTTTTGACGACGGAACGTTCTTCATGGCCTCGGACACCAGCGAAGGCGCGCAGCAGCAGCGCCGAAGTTTCATGAGATGGGCGAAGATGACGAACCGCCGGTCTTGGGAGAATTCCCAATTTCCGTCCTCCAGGGCGTCGACGGCGGATTGGCGCAGGGCTTCGTAGCATGCCAGCTCCTGCGGGCTGAGGTCGATTTTCAGCGTGATCTCCGTGCGCTGCGGCAGGTCGTCCAGCACGTCACTTTTCAGCCGACGCAGCAGGAAAGGGGCGATGAGCCTGCGGAGATTTTGTGTCGCTTCGGCGCCGTCTTCGGCGGAGGGGGAAACGAAACGGCGCTTGAAGGCCGCCAGCGAGCCAAGAAGTCCCGGGTTGATGAAGCGAAAGAGATTCCACAGTTCCGTCAGGTGATTTTCCACGGGCGTTCCCGTCATGATCATCTTGAAATTTCCCGAGAGCTTCATGACGGCGTCGGAACGCTGGGTGTTGACGTTTTTGACGGCCTGGGCTTCGTCGAGGACGATGGTGTTCCAGCGGACTTTCGCGAAGTCGTCGGCGTGGTTTTGAAGCATGCCGTAGGACGTCAGAAACACGTCGAACGGACTGAGGTCCGCAAGCGACGGGACGTCGGCGGCGCTCCACGTTTTGACGGCCAGCGTGGGCGCGAATTTTGCCGCTTCGTCGGCCCAGTTACCGCACACCGACGTGGGCGCCACCACCAGCGCGGGGCCTTGAGAAGCGCGGTAGAGCAGCAGCGCCAGGGCCTGCAGCGTCTTTCCAAGCCCCATGTCGTCGGCGAGACAGGCGCCGGCGCCCCAGTGGCCGAGGCGAACCAGCCATTGAAAGCCCTCGATCTGATAGGGTCTGAGTCGGGCGCGCAGGGCGCGCGGAATTTCGGGACGCAGCCGGCAGGCTTCATTGAAGCGCGAGCAGATCTCACGCCATTTTTCGTCGCCCGCCAGTGATTTTTCGTCGAAAAGCGAGGCCACAGCCGGCGCGGCGAGGGCGCTGACGGCGAGACCGTCGGACTTTTCGACGCACAGCGAATCCAGTTCTTCCAGGCGCCGGCGAAATTCCTGCGTCAGAGCGGCAAACTGCCGGTTGCCCAGCGGGATAAAGCGGCTTTTGGACTGTTTGGCCAGCGCCAACAGCTGCTTGATGGAAAGCGTCAGTTGGTTGTCGACGGCCACGACGCCGTTGAGGCGGAACCAGTCGGTTCCGCTGCCCTGAATGGCGCCCTGCAGCGCCGAACTGTCCAACGATGCGCGCAGCGTTAAGGCTTCCCCGCGGGGCCATTCGACGATGAGCTCCGGCAACGATTGGAACTGAAGCAGCAGTTCGAGGCTCTTTTCGGTATCGTCGATGTGCCAGCTGCCCTCATCAAGTTGATTGCCGTCGGTCAGCGCGGGACAGGCGTCGATGGCGTCTCGGAGCCGCTTTTTCTCGGCGTCGAGATCCCTTTTGACTCGTTTCCCGCTTCCGCCGCCGTCGGGCAAAGTCCCGAACAGCACGGCGCCGCCTCCGCCGGGACGGCAGGAGATGCCGGAATCGCCGAAAGGGCGGACGACGAACTCCACGTTCAATCCCTCGCCGGCCGGCGACAGCCGGACTCTCAGTCGGCCGTCGGCCTCGGCGGCAGGCAGCGCGCTTTGAAGGTCGGACTGAACGGTGACGGTGGAACCGAGGCGCGAAAGAGCCTTTTGGGCCCGCGGCAGCGCCGAAGCGGGAAAGGCGATGCCGCTGCTGCCCAGAAGGGCGCAGAGATTTTTCTGCGCGTCCGTGAAGGGGGAAACGCGGATTCTCGCGTTTTCTTCGGCTTTCACCACGATGTCGCGGCCGTCGGGATTGGGGGGCGTCATGGTCAGTCGGCATCCCTCGGTCAGGGCGGTAGCCTTCAGCAGCGGCTCTTCTCTGATCACTTCAACGGGGCAGAGAGTGTCGTCGCGTGCCACGTCAGGACTGCCCGCCAAAAGCAGCAGAGCCTTCGGGACGTCGAGATCGTAGCTGCGGCGGCCGAAAAGGTTGTGCTCGGTCACGGCGTCTGCCACTTTTCGGGTTTGTTCCGACGCTTCGGGGTACTTTTCAAAGCCCGACGCCACGGCGCTCAGCGGAATTTCCCGCCCGCGGCTCCACCTGCCGTCGGCCCGAAGCGTCTGCACGCGGGGCGTCAGCGTGATGAACGGTGAAACATCTTTTTCATGGAAGCTGTCCTCCTCGAAGCCGACGGTCCACAGGATTCGCTGCGTGCGACGGTTTTCCGCCGCTGCCGCGCTTCCGCCGCCCGTCAGAGATTCCAGGGCGTCAAGGGAGCGTTTCCACAGCGGTTCCGGCGCGATGAGATCGCGCAGCGGGTGATGGCCGTCGTCTTTTTCCGTCGGCGCGAGAGCGCAGGCTTCAAGCTCGCTGGCGAAAAAGGACAGTCCCTCTTCGTACAGGCGCCGCGCCAGCGGAGGATAAAGGGGCGCCCAGCGGCGCGCCGTCTCCGGAGCCGCCCAGCGGGCAAGGAACATGATGAAGACCAGCGTTTCAAGCTCCATGGCATCCTCCAGGTCTTTCTCGAGGCGGGCGGCCGTCCGCAGGGCGTTCCCGCGAAGCGCTTGAGGCAGCACCGCTTCGATGGCGGCGTCGGCTGCAGCCGGCGCTCTCTTTTCCATAAACGCCGCCGCCTGGTCGGCGGGATTGTTGAGAGCCAGCACTTCGGCGGCGTCGAAGGCTCCTCCGCCGCACCGCCGGTCGAAACAGGCGGCGCCCTGTTGGGCGACTTTTCGTATGGTGTCGGGAGATTCGTGGAGCGAAGCCAGAAGAGGCACGTAGAACAGCTCCCAGAGATCGGCGGGAGGCAGGACGTCGTTTTTGGGCTTTTTGAAGCGCAACAGCCGCTGGAAACGCTTCTTCGCTTCGAACTTTTCGCCGCGCACGAGACAGTCGATGGCCTCGAAGCGGTTGAGGCTGTCGCGGTCCAGAAGGGGGCGAAGGGCGGCGGCGCGTTCAAAGCGTCCCGCGTCGCAAAACCGCAGCGCAAGCAACGACGCCAGATCGGAGTCGGCGGTTTTTCGGCACAGCTTTTCCTGTTCGTCCAAAATTTTCAAGCGCAGCTCCCCTGGGGCGCACCAAAAAAGCTCTTTCAGCAGCATGGATCTGGAACTTTCGGGAAACACTTCCAGCGACGACAGGTCGAAATCGGCGGCGACGGACAGATGGGAGACGAAGAATTTAAGGCACCATCTTGCATGGTCGTCGTCGATTGAAAGAATGCCGAGCGTCCTTTTCAGTCCTGAAGCGTCGCGGCGGGCGTAATATTTCCTGATGAAATAAAGGGGCCACATCCAGTCGCCGGAATACGCGGACTGCTCCAAGGCGTGTTTCAGGCAAGATTTTTCCACCACCTCTTCGATGGCGGCACAGCAGCCGTCGAAAGAACCGTCTCCAAGAGTTTGCCGCGCTGCAGCGACGCGCAGAAACCCTTGGGCGCTCCAGCGATCGAAGTGGAGTGTTCCCTTTCTGGCAATGCCGAGATTTTTCCAACGCGGCAGGGCGTCGTGCAGGCAAAAGCGCTTCAAGTCGGGCGACAGTTCCTCCGCTGCTTTCGATTGAATGATACGTGACAGTTCCTCCTCGGAAAGTTCAATGGGCGAGAGCGCGAGAATGCAGTAGGCCATGCGTTCCGTCCCGTTCAACGCCGTGAGGGGTTTTGCGCCGAAGATCTTCGGTTTTTGTGTCATGGTCTTCACCGCCTTTGATGTTTTTCCATTATAATGCCTTCCGCTCGCTTCGTCCTGCGTCAAAAAGTTGTCTTTTTGGACGATACCTTTTTACGGGTTCATAGGGTACACTGGACGCAGATCAAGATATTTCCATTTCAGAGGTGAAGGCCATGAGGGGCAGGCGGGGGGCTGTCTGCGCAGTGATTTTTCTTTTCATGGAAGCGGCGGCGCAGGGCGCCGCCGGTCTGACACTTTCGCAGTGCATCGCCGAAGCGCTGAACTCCCATCCCGACCTAGCGGCGGCGGAAGGCACTGTGCAGTCCCGCCGCGCCGCAGTTTCTCTGGCGGCCGTGGACAGTCGCCTCACCGCACGGGCGTACACCGGCTATTCCCGGTCGCGGGAAGTTCACGGGGGCGGCGGCGTGCAGGGAAATTGGAGCAGCGGCGTCGCTCTTTCGCAGAAAATTTATGACTGGGGAAAAATCGGGACGGCCGTCAAAGGCGCGGCGCTTTCGGCGCAGTTCGCCGAAAAAGCGGCACTGAACGCCCGCGAAACCGTGGTTGCCGACGTGCGCAGCGCCTATTATGCGCTGAACAAAGCTCTGCGCGACGCGGAGGTGCAGCGTCAACGGCTTTCCAATTACCGCCGGCGTCTCGAGTGGGCAAAAAGCTATTACGCTGCGGGCACCAAGGCGAAAATCGAAGTGACCAAGGCGGAAACCGATCTGGCCAATGCCCGTCTCGCCCTCATCGGCGCTCAGTCACAGGCGGAGCAGTGCAAGGCTCGCCTCGCTGCCGCCATGGGCGATCCCGCTCGCGAAATTGACGGCGTGAAGGACGAACTGGCATTTGTCCCGTGGGAGATCTCTCTGGCGGAGGCGTTGAAGCGCGCTCAACGGCAGCGCTTCGATTTGGCGGAAGAGGCGCTGCGCGTCAAAAAGGCTGAAAACGACGTGAAAGCGGCGAAACTGACGGGGGCTCCCGCTCTTGACGCCTCCGTGGGCTATCATTTCGGCGGTTCGGGCTATGACGACCGGGCTCAGTGGACGGCGGGACTGAACCTGTCGCTGCCTGTAAGCGACGGCGGAGAAACGGTGGCGCGGGTGGCGCAGGCGCGGGCCGATTTGAAAGTCGCCGCGGCGCGCCGGGATAAGCTGGCGCAGACTGTGGCGCTGGACGTACGCACGGCCTGGCAAAACCTCCGCGAGAGCGCGGCATCGGTTGCCGCCGCCCGTGCCGTTGAAAAAGGCGCCAGGGAAAATTTAAATCTTGCGTTGGGACGCTACCGCGCCGGCGCCGGCACAGCCCTTGAAGTGTCCGATGCCGTGGATTCCTGCGCGTCGGCCCAAAGCGCGGTCATCACAAGCCTTTATAATCACAAAGAGGCACGGCTCAGCCTTGAAAAAGCCATGGGAGAGGTGCCTGAAGGATGAAAAAAACAGTTTTGAAAAAAATTGCGTTTCTCGCGACCGTCGCGTCGGCGACTTGCGGCGCCTTCTTTTATTATTGCGGATGGCGCGATGCGCCTTCGGCCGTGAGCTTTCGAACGGCTCTCGTGGTTCGCGGCTCGCTGCGCAGCGTGATCCACGCGACGGGGTCTCTGTCGGCTCAGGAGACCGTTGACGTGGGAACACAGATTTCCGGCACCATCAGCGACATTTACGTCGACTACAACGACAAAGTCGAACAGGGACAGCTCATCGCCGTCATGGACAGTCGGATGCAGCAGGCCGAGGTGGACATGGCGCAGGCCAACGTGGCCGCGGCGCAGGCCGAAGTGTCGCGCGCAAATGCGGCCCTTCTGAGGGCCGGGCGCGATTTGAAGCGCACCCGCGAGCTCATTCACAAAGACCTTGTCGCCCACAGCGATTTTGATGCCGCCGTTGAGGCGAAGGCGGCGGCCGACGCCGCCGTTCAATCAGCCGGTGCGGCCTTGGCGCAGCGCCGTGCCGCTCTGCGGAAAGCCGAAGTCAATTTGAGCTACACGAAGATCTTTTCGCCCGTTGACGGCGTCATCGTCAGCAAAAACGTGGAAAAAGGCCAGACAGTGGCCGCCAGTTACCAGACGCCCAGCATCGCGGAAATTGCCCGCGATCTGAAACTGATGCAGCTGAAAGTCAGCGTTGACGAGGCCGACGTGGGCAGCGTCACCGTGGGGCAGAAGACTGAATTTACCGTCGACGCCTACCCCGACAGGATCTTTGAGGGCCTTGTGACTCAGGTGAGACTGTCGCCCGACAGCAGCGACAACGTGGTGAGCTATACGGTGATCGTGCGCGTGTCCAACGACGACGAGAAGCTCATGCCCGGCATGACGGCTAACGTGGACCTTGTGGTCAGTGAGAAGCGCGACATCCTGTTCGTGCCCAACGCGGCGCTGCGCTTCCGTCCCGTGGAGAACGACGGGATCGGAGCGCGATCCTATTCACGCCGATCTCAGGTTGCCGCCGAGGCGCCCGCCGTCTATACTCTGCAGAAAGGCGTTCCCGTTAAAATTGAGGTCGAGAAGGGAATTACCGACGGTCAGAATACCGAGATCCTTTCGGGCGTCCAAGAGGGCATGACGGTGTTGGTGGGGTACAATTTGAAAACGGAAAAGAAGTGATGTCCATGGCTCTCGTGGAGCTGAGAAACGTCAAAAAAAGCTTCCGGCTGGGCGCCGAAGAGGTTGAAATTCTGCACGGCATTGACCTGACGGTGGAACGGGGCGAATTCGTCGCCATGATGGGCCCTTCGGGTTCCGGCAAGTCCACCACCATGAACATCCTCGGCTGTCTTGATACGCCCACGTCGGGCCAATATTTTCTCGACGGGCGCGACGTGTCCGAACTGGATCGCGACGAACTTGCGGCAATTCGCAACAGCACCATCGGCTTCGTGTTTCAGGGTTTTAACCTGCTGCAGCGCACCAGCGCCGTGGAGAACGTGGAGCTGCCCATGCTCTACGCCGGCGTCGGTGCCGAAGAGCGCCGCAGGCGCGCCGAGGAAGCTCTGGTGCGCATGGGGCTGGGCGAGAGGCTGTATCACGAGCCGAGCCGGCTTTCCGGCGGACAGCAGCAGCGCGTCGCCATCGCCCGCGGCATCGTCAACCGCGCTCCCATCCTGATGGCCGACGAACCGACGGGCAACCTCGATTCTCAAACCGGCGGCGAGATCATGCGCCTGTTCCGGCATCTCAACGGTGAAGAGGGCATCACCATTATTCTGGTCACCCACGATGCCGACGTGGCGGCCTACGCGACGCGCCGGCTTCTGTTCCGCGACGGCATGATCTTCGAAGACCGCCTCAACCGACCTCAGCGCGCTTAAAACGGGGTGAACGTTCATGATTTCCTTTGTGGAGATTTTTCGTACGGCTCTGCGCGCTCTGTGGCGCAACAAAACCCGCTCCTTCCTCACCGCGCTGGGAATTATTATCGGCGTGGGCGCCGTCATTGCGGCCTTTGCCGTAGGCGAGGGCGCCAACAAAGTCATCGACGGGCAGATTTCGTCTTTCGGTACAAATTCAGTGACGGTGGTGCGCCGGCGCAGCGCGCAGGGCACGGGAGACGCGGCCAAATATCTCACGGCCGACGACGCCGAAGCCATTGTCCGCAACGTTTCGGGCGTGGAAGCCGTGGCGCCCGTGGTGAGCATCTCGGTGCAGGCCGTCTGCGGCAATGCCAACTGGGTGACGGCCGCTTACGGCAGCACCGCGTCCTTTGCCGACGTGCAGGGGTATGAAATAGCATGGGGACGCAATTTGACCCAATCCGACGGGCGCGCCGGCACCAAGACGGCGGTGCTGGGGGCTACGGTGGCGGAAAAACTCTTTCCGAACGAAAATCCGCTGGGCAAAACGCTGAGAATTTCAAAAGTCCCCTTTGTCGTCGTGGGCGTTTTCGCTCCCAAGGGACAATCCGCCGGCGGCTTCATGGATCAGGACGACCTCATTCTGGTGCCGCTGAAAACCGCGCAGAGCCGACTCATTCGATGGTACGGAACGCCCGGGCGCGTAGGCTTTATTCAGGTGAAGGGCGTTTCCATGGAATCCCTGGACTACATCATCAGCGAGATCACGCAGCTCATGCGCGAGCGCCACAAAATCCGCGCCGGCGGGAGCGACGATTTTGCGGTGCGCAGTTTGTCGCAGATGCTCGAAGCGCGGCGCCGCACCACTCAGGTTACGTCCATGCTGCTGGCCTCCATTGCCGTCATCTCTCTGGTGGTGGGCGGCATCGGGATTATGAACATCATGCTGGTGTCGGTGACGGAGCGCACCCGCGAGATCGGCATCCGCATGGCCGTGGGCGCCACCAGCGGCGCCGTTAAGTTTCAGTTTCTTATGGAATCACTGACGCTGTCTCTGGTGGGCGGCGTATTGGGCATCGCTCTCGGCGTGGGCGCGGGCTTTGCCCTGGCGTCTTTCACTCAGGCGCCGCCGGTTTTTACGTGGGGCGCCGTGGCTTTGGCGTTTTCATTTTCCGCGGCCATCGGCGTGGGCTTCGGCTATTACCCTGCGGCCAAGGCTTCGCGGCTCAATCCCATTGACGCGCTGAAATACGAATAAAGGCCTCCCGGGAATGCCGGAGGCCTTTGGGGGGGCGCCTGCCGCAAGGGCATGTGCCGCTTTATTGGACAGGGAGATTTTTCATGTTTTCCGGAAAAAAAGCCATCATTTTCGACTTGGACGGCACGCTCATCGACTCGGTAGGCGTATGGAACGACGTTGACCGGGAGCTGGTGCGCCGTTTGGGCAGCGGAGAGCAGGACGGCGATGCCCTTCAGCACCAGAGGGACGACGTGCTGCGCCGCTACGCCGCCGACAGCAATCCCTACGGGCAGTACTGCGCCTTTTTGAAGCGGAAGTACGGCACATCGCTGACCGCCGACGAAGTGCACGACCTGCGGTACCGCATCGCGGGGGATTTTCTCGTGAACGTGGTGGACTACAAGCCCGGCGCCCCACTTTTCCTCAGGGAACTGAAAAGCCGCGGCTTCCTGCTGAGCATTGCCACCACCACGCGCCGCCGTACAGTGGACATCTATCGCACGCTCAATAAAAATCTTCTGGGCAAGGCGCCGCTGGACGAATTCTTTCACCCCATCTTCACCAGAGAGGACGTGACGTGCATGAAGCCCCATCCCCAGGTGTACGCCAAGGTGATGAAAATTTTGAACGTCACGGAAAGTGACTGCCTCATCTTCGAGGACTCTCTGATCGGCGTGGAGTCGGCACGCAACGCCGGCATCCAGTGCGTCGCCGTCTACGATCGTTATTCCGACGGCGAACGCGAAAAAATCGAAAATTTGGCCGACTGGAACGCGGAAGATTACCCTCAGCTTCTCGACCTGCTTCGTCGGGAGACGGGGGAAGGCTCTTCCCCGGCTTCGCGCTGAGAGGGCCTCTTCAAGGCGCAAAAAAATCCATTCCCCTGCAGGACGAGCTTTGGGAGAAGCGACAACGGAGGAAGCGGCAAACACTCTGCCGCTTCCTCCGTTGTCATTCTGCGCGCTTTGAGCCGAGCAGCTCCTGCAGCGTTTTTTCGATGTCCTCTTGGGGAGCGAAAAACGTCCCCTGCACCAGCGTGGCATCGCCTCCGCCGCGGCCGTTGAGGTTGCGGTTCAGCGTCTTGACGGCCTCGCGCATGTTGACGTTGCGGCTGCACAGCACGTAGCTCCAGCCCTTTTTGCCGTTGTTTTCGGCCGGAACGAAGACGCCGGCGATTTGCGCTTTGCCCGAGGTCACCAGTCCGTCGCAGAATTTCCGCACCTCGGCGAGGCGAAAGTCCTCCTCGAAAACCGTGACCAGACCGTCGGAGTTCGGAAACTGCGCGGCTTTCAGCGCAAAATACTTTCGCGCCGTCTCGCTCATTCGGGCCTCGGCGGCCTCTTTTTCGGCCACGATCTGCCGCACGGCCTCGGGCAGCTCATAGGGCTTGACGGAAAAACGGCGGCTCAGTTCCTGCTGCTGTTTGTTCTTGACGGCATAGTCCCGCAGAGCCAGACGTCCGCAAAGCATTTCGATGCGCACGCCGCTTTTGTAGCGTGACATGGAGATGAATTTTATCAGTCCCACTTCGCCGGTGCGGGCCACGTGAGTGCCGCAGCAGGCGCAGACATCGGCGCCGGGGAAGGTGACAATGCGGACTTTGCCGCTCAGCTCCTTTTTGCTGCGGTAATCCATGGACTTCAGCTCTTCAGACGAAGGAAAGGCGACGCTCACGGGGAGGTCGGCGTAAATGAAGTCATTGACCTCCTGCTCCAGCGCCTCCAGCTGGCTGTCGGTGAGAACTCCGTTGAAATCCACGGTGACGCCGTCGGGCGACATGTGAAACCCCACGTTGTCCAGGCCGTAATGACGGCGAACCAGTCCCGAGACCATGTGCTCGCCCGAGTGCCCCTGCATATGATCGAAGCGCTTTTGCCAGTCGATTTTGCAGCGGACTTCCGTTCCTGCAGGAAGGGGCGCGTCGGTACAGTGAACGATAACGCCGTCACGTCGGCGCGTGTCCGTTACGGCAACCATGCCGATCGTTCCCGAGTCCCCAAGCTGTCCGCCGCCTTCGGGATAAAAGGCCGTGCGGTTCAGCGTGATCTCATAGCCCTTTTCGCTGGGCGCGCAGCCGGTGACGCAGGCGTCAAACTCTTTCAGATATGGGTTTTGGTAGTACAGTTCGTTCATGTCGTCCATAAAGTGCGGCCTCCTGTGCGCAAAAAATCCGATGAAAAAAAATTGAAAACAGGCGCATTTTTATCAATTATGCCACTTCCCGGCGCGCTCCACAAGGGAAAAGCCCCTTGACGCCAAAGGGTTTTCCGCCTTTTCCCGGTCCCGCCGTCAAAACCGCTCAGAAAGCGTTGCCGGCAGCGACGACCATGCGGCGGCTTTTCGACGACGGGCCGATTGGGAAAAAACGGAGACGGAGACTGCGCGACGGTATGGGTGTGCCGTTCATGGTGCGGCACGTCCGTTGGCGGAGGTCTGCTGAAAATGCGTAGATTGTCACAGTGTATTTATAATAAACGTTGACAATATGGCGGGAGGGGATTATACTCGCGGCACCGAAGTTTTTTTATGGAGGGATCTGTTGATGGCCGTGAATGTAAAGAGTATGACGTCAGTGGCGATGATGACGGCTTTGATGTGCCTTCTGGGCCCCGTGATGATTCCCGTGGGGCCCGTTCCTTTTTCGCTGCAGGTGCTCACCGTCTGCCTGTCGGTTGCGGTGCTGGGGCAAAAGCGGGGAACTCTGGCGGTGTTGCTCTATCTTCTCATGGGATTTGCCGGGTTGCCCGTCTTTGCCGGTTTTTCCGGCGGCCCGGCGACGCTTTTGGGGCCAACGGGGGGATTCCTGGCGGGCTTTCTGCCGCTGGCGCTGATCGGCGGTTGGTTCGTTTCCCGGTTCCGCGACCGTGCCGTGATCCACTTCGCGGGCATGGCTGCGGGGCTTGCGGTGCTTTACGTTCTGGGCACGGCGTGGCTGACCTTTTCCGCGGGGCTTTCCTGGGGAAAGGCGCTGAAAGTCGCGGTGTATCCCTTTGTCCTCGTCGATACCGTAAAGGTGCTGATGGCTCTGTTCCTGGGAAAAATCATCAGGAAAAGGTTGAACTTCGACGCCCGATAAAGGCCGGGTGCGCAGATTTTCTGTTGGGATTGTATTTTTAAGGTCGCCGCGAGGCGGCCTTTCCTTTTTTCGTGATACAATGAGCTGAAGAACCAATTGCCGCCGTGGGTCATGGAACAGCCGCATCACGGACTTTTCCATGACCATTGGAGCGGCGGAACACCACAGACGATCGGGAGGTCGAAGTGAAATGAATCAGCTGCGAATTGACAAAATCATGGAAGAACTGAAGAAAAATTCACTGAATCAGGCGCTGCTCAGCGATCCCTATTCACTGACCTACATTACCGGCGACCGCTTTGCGCCGGGAGAGCGCTTTCTCGGTTTGCTGCTGCGACGGGGACAGAAACCTCTGCTGTTTTTGAACAGACTGTTTCAAGCTCCCGGCGTGGACGCTGAAAGCATTGTGTTTTACGACGACATGGAACGGGGGGCCCTGAAGGTGATTCCCTTTCTCAACCCTCGCGAACCGCTGGGAATTGACAAGCGCCTGGTGGCGGAGTTCCTTCTGGAACTTCAGGAGCGGGGCGCCGCATCGGGATACGTCAACGCCTCTCCCTGCGTGGATCACGTGCGCGCGCAGAAGGACGCCCATGAAATTCTTCTGATGGAACGCGCCTCGGAACTCAACGACGAGGCTATGCGGCGCATCAAAAAGGAAGTTCGCGGCGGCGTCACCGAACGCGAGCTGGCCGATAAACTTTCGCAGATTTACCGCGAACTGGGCGCCGACGGGCTGTCCTTCCCGTCCATTGTCAGTTTCGGCGCCAACGCCGCCGACCCGCATCACAGCCCCGACGACACCGTGCTGAAGGAGGGGCAGTGCGTGCTTTTCGACATCGGCTGTATCAAGGACGGCTACTGCTCCGACATGACGCGGACCTACTACTACAAGTCCGTTTCCGACAGAGACCGCAAGATCTATGAAACTACGCTCAAGGCCAATCTGACGGCCGAGGCGGCCATGAAGCCCGGCGTGCGGTTTTGCGATCTGGACGCCGCGGCGCGTCGTGTCATCGAAGAGGCGGGCTGGGGCCCCAACTTTACCCATCGCCTCGGCCATTCCATCGGTCAGCAGGGACACGAGTGGGGCGACGTCGGCGCCTGCAACACCGAGCGCGTGAAGCCCGGCAATATTTTCTCCTGCGAGCCCGGCATTTACATTCCCGGGCAGACGGGAGTGCGCATCGAAGATCTTTGCCTCATCACCGAGGACGGTGTCAAAATTCTCAACAGGGTGCCCAAGGAACTGGAAATTATCGGAAACTAGAGGGCAGTTTCACTTCCGTTTCCGGGGACGGTCTTTTTCGGGGTACGAAAAATCGGCCGACGAAGCTTCACGGTGAAGGTTTTTCCGGCGTCCCATGGGGCAGAATCCCCGTGCGCCGGAAAGAAAAAACGCACCAGGCCTTTTTGCTTCTTTTCGCTTGTATTTCCATTGCTTCGCTAATATAATGGTAAAGCTTTCAGTGAAAGTAACACCGCATCACAAAAGAGTGTTTTTATTTTTTGAAGGAGGTTTTGAGTAATGGTAACGTTTCTGTTCTGGGTACTGCTGCTGATCGTCCTTGCTCTTGGCGTCTGCGCGCTGGGGTTCGCCTACATGAACTACAATCATGTCATGGGCGTTGAGATCGACGATGATCACAAGAAGGTTGCCGATCTTTCCGAGATTATCCATCAGGGAGCCATGGCGTTTCTCAACAGCGAATACAAATGGCTTGCCCCCTTTGTGGTCGTCGTGGGACTGTTGCTCTGTGCGTTCCTGAGCGTCTCTTCGGGCCTGTGCTTCGTCTTCGGCGCGGTCTGCAGCGCCCTGACGGGCTATTTCGGCATGATCGTGGCGACCCGCTCCAACGGCCGCACGACTTACATGGCCACTCGCGGCATGAACGACGCCCTGGGCGTGGCCTTCCGCGGCGGCTCCGTCATGGGCATGACGGTGGTGGGCGTGGGCCTCATCGGCATCGTCATTTCCTACATGATTTTCCGTGACGCCAACGTCATCACCAGCTTCGGCCTCGGCGCGTCATCCATTGCTCTGTTCGCCCGCGTGGGCGGCGGAATTTACACCAAGGCGGCCGACGTGGGCGCCGACTTGGTGGGCAAGGTGGAAGCCGGAATTCCCGAGGACGATCCCCGCAACCCCGCTACCATCGCCGACAACGTGGGCGACACCGTGGGCGACATTGCCGGCATGGGCGCCGACCTTTTCGAGTCCTAC
>CABTYW010000009.1 GCA_902489135.1 uncultured Synergistaceae bacterium | reverse complement strand
GGGCGCCCCGACGCAGGGGGAACGACCTGTGAGCTCCGGGCTTCGACGGGGCTTTTCCTCTCAACGCCACAAAAAAGGTCACGGCATTTCGCCGTGACCTTTTTATATTCTTTGGCGGTTAATCTCGAGGCGGCTGAGCGGAGAGCGACAGTGCGCCGTTCTCTACGCCCACGGACAGCGCGGTGCCTTCGGCGACGGAATGGGCGATGAGCCAGCGCGCCACCAGAGTTTCCACGTTGTGGCTGATGTAGCGTTTCAGCGGGCGGGCGCCGAAGACGGGGTCGTAGCCGTGTTCGGTGATGAAGTCCAGCGCCGCGGCTGTCACGTTCAGCGCGATGCCGCGCTCGGCCAGACGTTTCGTCAAATCGCGAAGCAGCAGGCTCACGATGGAGCGGAGCTGTTTTTTGTCCAGGGGGGAGAACAGCACGATGTCGTCAACGCGGTTCAGGAACTCGGGGCGGAACTGCGCTTTCATCAAATCCATGACCCCTTTTCTGACGTCCTCGGGAATGACGCCGTGGTGCACGCCTTCAAGGAGAAGGTCGGAACCCAGGTTGCTGGTCATGATGATAATGGTGTTCTTGAAGTCCACGGTACGGCCGTGGCTGTCGGTGACGCGTCCGTCGTCGAGAATTTGGAGCATGACGTTGAACACGTCGGGATGGGCCTTTTCGATTTCGTCAAAGAGCACCACGCTGTAGGGCTTGCTGCGGACGGCTTCGGTGAGCTGGCCGCCTTCGTCGTAGCCCACGTATCCGGGAGGCGCGCCCAGCAGACGGGACACGGAGTATTTCTCCATGTATTCCGACATGTCGATGCGGATCATGTTGTCCTCGCTGTCGAAGAGGGTGCGCGCCAGGGTTTTGGCCAGTTCGGTTTTTCCCACGCCGGTGGGGCCCAGGAAGATGAAGGAGCCGATGGGACGACGAGGGTCTTTGATGCCAGCTCTGGCTCTCATGATGGCGTCGGCCACCAGCGATACCGCTTCGTCCTGGCCGATGACGCCTTTATGAAGTTCGTCGTCGAGATGGAGGAGCTTCTCCCGTTCGCCTTCCATGAGGCGGGTGACGGGGATGCCCGTCCAATCGCTGACGATGCGCGCAATTTCATTTTCCGTTACCGATTCGCGCAGCAGCGCGCTTTCGCCTGTCGTCTCGCGCAAAGAGGCTTCTTTTTCGCGAAGTTCTTTCTCAAGCTGGGGCAGTATGCCGTGGCGCAGCTCCGCCGCCCGGTTCAGGTCATATTGACGCTCGGCGGTCTCCACGGCCTGCTTGGTCGTTTCGATTTTTTGACGCAGCCGCTGGACTTCGCCGAGCTGTTCTTTTTCGGCGCTGTAGCGCGCCGTCAGCTCTTTCTGCTGATCTTTCAGGTCGGATAGCTCTTTTTGCAGTTCGGCGAGGCGCGCCGCGCTGGCTTCGTCTTTTTCTTTTTTCAGAGCCGCTTCTTCGATTTCGAGGCGAACGACTTTGCGCGAAACGCTGTCCAGTTCCGCAGGACGGGAGTTGATTTCCGTGCGGATCATGGCGCAGGCTTCGTCGATGAGGTCGATGGCCTTGTCGGGCAAAAAGCGATCGCTGATATAGCGGTCGGAAAGGCTCACGGCGGCGACGATGGCGCCGTCGGTGATGCGTACGCCGTGATACACCTGAAATCGGTCTTTCAGCCCGCGCAGGATGGAGATGGCGTCCTCTTTCGACGGGGGATCGACCATGACGGGCTGGAAGCGCCGTTCCAGCGCCGCGTCTTTTTCGATGTTGCGGCGGTACTCGTCGATGGTGGTGGCGCCGATGCAGTGAAGCTCTCCGCGGGCCAGCAGGGGCTTGAGCATGTTGCCGGCGTCCATGGAGCCTTCGGTCTTTCCGGCACCTACGATGGTGTGTATTTCGTCGATAAAGAGTATAATCCGCCCTTCGCTGCGTCTGATTTCATTGATGACGGCCTTGAGGCGTTCTTCGAACTCGCCGCGGTACTTGGCGCCGGCGATGAGCGATCCCATATCCAGGGAGAAGATGGTGCGGTTTTTGAGATCTTCTGGAACGTCGCCCTTGAGAATTCGCTGGGCAAGTCCTTCAACGATGGCGGTTTTGCCGACGCCTGGTTCGCCGATGAGCACGGGATTGTTCTTGGTCTTGCGGCTGAGGATCTGGATGACTCTCAGAATTTCGCCGTCACGGCCGATCACGGGGTCGAGCTTGCCGCTGCGGGCGTAGTCCACCAGATCGATGCCGTATTTTTTCAGCGCTTCATAGGTTTGTTCGGGGTTGGCGCTGCGCACCCGCTCTCCGCCGCGAACGCTTTCCAGCGCCTTCAAAAAGGCGGTGTCGGTGACGCCGCTCTCCTTCAAAATTTGAGACGCGGGGCTGCGCGGGCAGTCAAGGATGGCGGCAAAAAGGTGTTCCACGGAGATGTACTCGTCGTTGAGCTGTGAAGCGCGCTTTTCCGCGTCGGTTAAAACCTGTGACAGATTTTGGGAGAGGTAGATTTTGTTCTTGTCGTACCCTCCGGTGATGCGGGCTTTGCGATGCAGCAGCGCCTCAACTTTGGCGCTGACGGCGGCGACGCTGACGCCGAGTTTTTCAAGGATGGCGGGGATGAGACCCTCTTTCTGCGCCAGAAGAGCCAGGGCGAGATGTTCAACGTCCACTTGCTGATGGCCGTAGGTTATGGCGGTGTTCTGCGCATCCGACAGGGCTTCCTGTGATTTCTGCGTTAATTTATTCAAGTCCATAGGCAAATCTCCTTTCTATTCGTAAGCCTTGCAACTCAAGACGTATTATATATGGTCAATTATGGTCAGTCAATAGTGCGCCGGTACATTTTACGTTTTTTTCACAAATTTCCTGCGGCGGCGCGCACCGGCGCCGTTCCTTGGCAAACGCCGGGCTTGATGCTATGATTATCGGGGTTCCGTCGCGAAATTAGCGGAGCGCGGAACAATTTCTCAAAGTAAAAACGGAGGGGAACGCCATGTCTGACATGATCAAGGGCCTTTTCGATTTTCTCGATTCCAGTCCGACCTGTTTTCACGCGGCGAAAAATGTTGCCGATGAGCTTGACGCCGCAGGGTACACGCGCCTTTGGGAAAACGAGGAATGGAAGCTGAAGAACGACGGCAAATACTACGCTCTGCGCGGCCAGTCGGCAGTGGTGGCCTTTCGCACTCCCGAAAAACGCCCCGTCAGTTTTCTTCTTGCGGCGGCGCACACCGATTCTCCCTGCTTCAAAATTCGACAGAATTGCGAGGTGCCCTCGGCGGGGGACACGGTGAGACTCAGCGTTGAGGGCTACGGCGGCATGGTCATGAGGTCGTGGATGGATCGCCCGCTGTCAGTGGCGGGCCGGATTTTCGTCAAAGAAAAAAACGGTCTGGCGTCCAAGCTTGTTTGTATCGACCGCGATCTGCTGGTCATCCCCGGTTTGGCCATTCACATGAACCGCGAGATGAACAAGGGGGTTGAGCTCAAGGCCAACGTGGACATGCTGCCGCTTTTCAGCGGCAAGGGGAAAAACGGCGCCTTCCTGAACCTTATTGCCGAAACGGCGGGCGTCAGCGCCGACGCCATTGTAAGCACGGAGCTTTTCCTTTATCCGCGCACGCCCGCTACGCTTTTCGGCCTTCAGGAGGAGTTTATCGCCGCGCCCCGCATTGACGATCTGGAATGCGCCTGGGGCTGTCTTCAGGGATTTCTCAAGGCGAAAAAGAGTCAATCCATGCCCGTCTGCTGTCTTTTCAACAATGAAGAAGTGGGCAGCGGCACCCGTCAGGGCGCCGATTCCACCTTTCTCGACGACGTGCTGCGCCGCGTCTGTGCCTCGCTGGGCATGACCCATCAGGAATACTACGCCGCGGCGGCGCAGAGCTTTATGGTTTCCGCCGACAACGGTCACGCCATTCATCCCGCCCATCCCGAATATGCCGACGGCAGCGAGTTTCCCGTTCTCAACGGCGGCATCGTCATTAAATACAACGCCGCGCAGAAATACGCCACCGACGGCCTTTCGGGCGCGCTGTTCACTGAAGTCTGCAAGATGGCCGGCGTTCCTTTTCAGCGTTACAGCAACCGCGCCGACCTGCCCGGCGGTTCGACGCTGGGACACATCAGTTGCGCGCATCTTTCGGTGCCCACGGCGGACGTCGGCCTTCCGCAGCTGGCCATGCACAGCTGTTGTGAAACCGCCGGCGCCCGGGACATTCATCATTTCGTCAAGGCGCTGACGGTGTATTACGGTCTGACGCTCCGGCGAAAGGACGACCGATCGGTTCAGTTTGAATGAGGCGTCATGCGGCGGCGGCGGAAAGCGAGAGCCTTCCCCGTTCTTCAATTCTTCATCGGACGTGACTGAAATTCTGCGCAAAGGAACTGCACAACCGTGAAAAAATTGCTGCGTTGGTCACAGGTATTGAGAGCGACTTACGGCGAACGCGTTCAAAAAGTGGCACTGGACACGGGCGCCGGCTGCCCCCATCGTCATGGTCTGACCCGGGGCGGCTGTATTTTCTGCGACGAAAACGGCGGCGGCAGCGGCGCTTTTCTCCGCGGGATTTCCCTGGAAGACCAGGTCAAACAGGGCGTTCAGGGCGCGTGGAGGCATTATGGCGCACGGAGCGTCATTCTTTATTTTCAAAGTTATTCGGCGACCTTCCAGCCCTTGGAGCAATTTCAGCGCCACCTGAAAACCGCCGTGGAGACGGCCCGGGGTCTCGGAGCCTGCGTGCGCGGAATTTCCGTCAGCACTCGTCCCGATCTGCTGCCCCAAGGTGCACTGGATGTGCTGAATGTCTTGGCCGAACGCTATGAAACGTGGGTGGAGTTGGGCGTTCAAACCGTCGATCCCGCCGGACTGAAATGGCTCCGTCGGGGACACGGCCTTGAAGACGTGGAAAAGGCTCTGCGCCGTCTTTCCCCCACGCCTTTAAAGGTTTGCGCCCACCTCATCGCCGGAATTCCCGGCGAGGCCGAAGATCAGCTGACACAATCGGCTCTGTGGCTGGCGGCACGGGGAGTTGACGCGCTGAAATTTCATCCCCTTTATGTGACGTGCCGCACCGAACTGGAGCGTCTGTACCGGGCGGGGGAGTTCACCCCCCTTACGGAAGAGCAGTACCTTCGGCGCCTTTTGGCCGCGCTGCTCGCCCTTCCCGACGGCACCATCATTCAACGGCTGATGGCGGGCGTGCGCCCGGCGCTGCTTGTCGCACCGCAGTGGATTTTGGATAAAGAACGGCTGGAGCGCAAAATAACGACGCTGTTTGCTCAATCTTCGCACGGCGAAGACCGGTGTCCCATAATATAAAAACATTATAAGACATAAAGCCCGGTGACTTGGCCGAAAGCTCACAACCGTTAAACCTTCCTCCTGTTGGCAGAATGCTGCGCGCTCAATGGTGCCGCGGTCAAAACCTGCCGCCTTGCATCAAAACCATAGGGCAGCGGCCGCAACGTTATGGCAACGCGCCGCATTTCGCTCGATGTCTGAAAGAACATGAGTACGCTGAAAAAATTCGGCTCTTGTTTGACAGGGTGCTCTCACGCCCGGCGCCTGAAACAACGCGGGTGCACCGGCGCAACTGCAATCAAAGAGTTGAGGCATGGTGCTGAACTTGATTCATGAATTGTGTCGGGCTTGAAATAATTTTCCTTGCCGGACATCACGTGGTGTTTTCCGTCGTGGCGCCGCGCCTTTTGACTTCTTGTATGAGAGTATGAGCGGCTGAAATTGAACGTCGCAGGTCGGGGTTCTGCGAAAAACTGTAAAAAAGTTGCGTCTCGAAAAACATCAGCCGCTGAAAATGACGGCGGTGGAAATTTTCAACGACGTGCGTTAAAAAAACTGCGCGTTAAAAGGCCGGGAACAGGTCTTCCCCGGCGGAAGGCAATGATTGAATCGACGGCACCGGCACATTCACGTCTCAGGGCTTCCAGCGTCCATCCCGACGAATGGGGCGTAAGAAGAGCATTTTCACAGCTCAGAAGGGGATGATCCGGCGGGGGAGGTTCCTGTTGAAACACGTCGACGGCGGCGGCGCCCAGAGGACCGCTTTTGAGCGCAGCACTCAACGCCGCTTCGTCGACCAGCGCACCTCGAGCCGTATTGATCAAAATAGAGCCGGGTCGCATGAGACGAAGTCTTTCGGCGTTGAACAGATTGACCGTTTTGGGCGTCACGGGGCAATGAAGACTCACCACGTCACAGAGCGAAAGCAGCTCTTCAAGGGAGCCCACAAAATTACAGCCTCGCCGTGCGACGGGATGGGGCGTGTAAACGTGGATTTTGCAGCCGAAGGGCTGCAGTCTTTTGACCACTTCTGTGCCGATGGCGCCTAATCCGACAATGCCCACCGCGGCATCTTTCAGGTCATGCCCCAGCAGGCTGCCGGCGCTTCGCCATTGCCCGCGTCGTATCACTGAAAGATGGCGGTCAAAGCCGCGCAGCGTGGCGATCATCAGCATCACGGTGTATTCGGCGATGGCGGTCGTGTTGGCGCCGGGCGTGCAGGTTACGACTATGCCGCGTCGCCGGGCATGGACCACGTCGATGTTTGAAGGCGCCCCGCCGCATTTGGCGATAATCTTCAGCCCGACGGCGCCATCCATCTGTTCGCCGCTGATGGACGTCGCCGAGGTGACCACCACGCCGAAGGAGGGAGCAAGCAGAGGCGACACGCGGTCCGGGGTCAATGCCTCTGAGGGGCGATAAAACCTGACGTCAAAATATTGTTTCAATGGCGCAAACCATTCTTCGGGGCCTTCGGGCTCAATGACGGTTATCAGGGGATTCATAAACAGTCTCACTCTTTTTTACCGTAAAACGGATCTCAAAAGGCCCCCGGATCGAAAAGAACCGGGGGCCTGACTTCGCTTCGCTTATTCTTTGGTAAGAGCGCCCATGGCTTCGGCCTGGGCCTTGAAGAGATCGTAGTTAGCTTTTACGAGGGCGGCATTGGCCTTTTTCAGTTCTTCGACGGAAGTCGAAACCGACTGAAGCTCCGCTTTGAGGGCTTCAAATTCGCCTTTCAGCTGAGCCAGTTCTTCGACGGAAGTCGAAACCGACTGAAGCTCCGCCTTGAGGGCTTCAAATTTGCCTTTCAGCTGAGCCAGTTCGTCGGTGGGCGCCACTGCCGCCGAAGTCGCCTTGATCTGGTCCACTTCGGCTTTCAAAGAATTGTACTTTCCGTTCACCAGGGTGACAAGAACGTTGAGAGCGAGGATGACCACGACGACGGCCACGGCGATTTTCTTCCATCCGTACTTGCCCAGTACCTGTGCGATTTTTTCATTGTTCATGGTGGTGATGACCTCCTGAAATAATATTTGATGCGGATTTTCCGCCGCTCAAAGTAAGCGCATTCATAAGGGAGAACTTAAAAGAGCAGGGTGAAGGCACTGCCCGGGAAAATTTTATCATGTCCTATAATGTATCTTATGTTGCGTTATGGCCTGAAATTGCAATATTTTCACCGTGCACCGGAATTTTTATACAGCGCACACCGCATGATTTCAGACTTATAACGAATGCGGCACAAGCAACGAAAAACGGCTTCATGCACACAACGCTTTTTTGCACCGGCGACTTATGACCCGCCGGCTTCGCTGATCCTGAAGTTTTCCAGAATTGAAAGATACTCCGAGGCTTTGAGTGACGCGCCGCCGATCAGGCCGCCGTCAATGGAGTTTCGGGAGAACAATCCCGCCGAATTGGAAGGATTGACTGAGCCGCCGTACAGCACCGGCACGTTCAGCAACGTTTTGATGAAGGCGCAGACTTCTTCGGCGTCCTCGGGGCGGGCCGCCCGACCTGTTCCGATGGCCCACACCGGTTCATAAGCCGCAAGGAAAAAGGCGTCTTTCGGAAAGTCCTTTGTCCCGGCCGCAATCTGTTGCCCGATAACGTCGAAAGTTTTTCCGTTTTCCCGTTCTTCCAGCGTTTCACCGATGCAAAGCACCGGCGTCAGATGGCTGGAAAAGCAATTTTTCGCCTTGAGATTGACCAGTTCCGAGGATTCGCCGTAGAGACGTCGCCGCTCACTGTGTCCCACCAGCACGAAACGTGCGCCCGCATCGGCAAGCATTTGCGGCGCCACTTCGCCGGTAAAGGCTCCGGAGCTGTGCTCGCTCACGTTCTGAGCGCCCGTGGAAACTCCCAAAGGCGTCAGGCGTTCCGCCGCCTGGGAAATCAAAGGAAAGGCCGGGAAAATGCAAAACTCCGTCCGTTCTTTAAGTTGGCTTCGGGCGTCGAAGAGATCCGACAGCTCTTTGGCAAAAAGCTGAGTCTCCCCCATGGAATGATTCATTTTCCAATTGCCGAAAAGATAAATTTTTTTCATGGGCACCTCATCGTCAACTTATATTTTTGCCACCGGGGCCGGCCGGCGGGCCGCTGCGAAGCGACAACGCAAAAAACGCGCGGCGCTCCATGCGATTTCAAAGTCGCTGTGCCATGCCCGCACCGACACAAACGCCGCAGTCGGTGCGGGCATGGCTCGCGGTCTTCGGGGAAGTCGGGGACTACTCCTCTTCTTCCTTAAGAAGCCCCTGGCGTTCCGCGATGATTTTCTTGGTGATCTCATCGGGAACGGTATCGTAATGCGAATAGCTCATTTCGAAGGTTCCGCGTCCCGAAGTCATGGATCTCAGCTGGATGGCGTACTTGAACATCTCCGCCTGGGGCACCTGGGCTTTGACCGCCTGAAGGTGTCCGATGCTGTCAACGCCCATGATGCGGCCGCGACGCGTGTTGAAGTCGCCCATGACGTCACCCAGATATTGTTCGGGCACGATGACTTTCACGTCCATAATGGGCTCCAGCAGGATGGGCATGGCTTCGCTCATGCCCTTTTTGAAAGCCAAATGGGCGGCGGTTTTAAAGGCCATTTCCGAAGAGTCCACTTCGTGGTAGGAACCGAAGTACAGCGACGCTTTGAAGTCCACTGTGGGGTAAGCCGCGAGGACGCCCTTGCTGAGGCATTCCTTCAGGCCTTTTTCGACGGCGGGAATGTACTGTTTCGGCACGGTGCCGCCGGTGATGTTGTCCTCGAAGACGAAGCCCTCTCCGCGCGGCAGCGGGCTGAACTCGATGGAAACGTCGCCGTATTGGCCGTGGCCGCCGGTCTGCTTCTTGTGCTTTCCCTGGGCCTTGGCGGATTTTCTGATGGTTTCGCGATAGGCCACCTGCGGCGTCCGGGTCTTCAAGTTGACGCCGAAGCGCTCTTTCAACTTGGCCAGGGTAATTTCAATGTGGAGGTTGCCCATGCCCGACAGCACGTTGTCGTTGGTCTCGCCGTTTTTCTCGAAGGTGACGGTGGGATCTTCGTCGATCATGCGGTGAATGGCCGAGCCCAATTTGTCCTCGTCGGCGCGGGTCTCGGGGTCCACGGCCACGGAGAAGACGGGCTTGGGGAATTGAATTTGGGGATACACCACCGTGCTGCCCGCCTTGCCCAGCGTGTCTCCGGCTTTGGTGCTCTGGAGCTTGGGAATGGCCACGATCATGCCCGTGGTGACTTCCTTGACGTCGGAACTTTCCTTGCCCTGCATGATCTTGAAGGTGCTGATGCGTTCTTCCTGCCCTTGGGTGACGTTGTAAATGGGATCGTCGGTGGTCAGTCTGCCGGAATTGACGCGGATATAGGACAGTTTGCCCACGTAGGGGTCGACGAGAACTTTGAAGCACAGTCCGCTGAAAGTGGCGCCGTCGTCGGCTTTGATGGTGATCTCCTTCTCCCCTCCCTTGACGGCGGGACGTTCACGCATTTCCAGCGGGCTGGGAAGATAATCGACGATCATGTCCATCAGCTGTTTTATGCCGATGTTTCTGGCGGCGGAGCCGGGCATGACGGGGAAAATTTTGCACTTGTAGATGCAACGGCGAAGCACGGGAAGCAGTTCTTCAATGGGAATATCCTCGCCGTCAAGGTAGCGCATCATCATGTCTTCGTCCTCTTCGACGATGGCTTCCACAAGGTAGCCCCGGGCGCGGTGGGCGTCGCTGAGCATGTCTTCGGGAATGGGGCCCTCTTCGAATTTTCCGCTGTCGTCATTGTAAACGTAGGCAATGTCTTTGAGGACGTCCACCACGCCCTTGAAGGCTTCTTCGGCGCCGATGGGAAGAAGGATGCGGTAGGCGCCTTTGGTCAAATTCTTGCGGATCTCCTCGAAGACGCCGTTATAATCGGCATTTTCGCGATCCATTTTGTTGATGAAGAAGATGGTGGACGTTTCAAATTCCTGTGCCCATTCCCACGCCTTCTCGGTTTGAACTTCAATGCCGTCGACGGCGCTGACGACCATTACGGCCGAGCCCGCCACGCGCAGCGAGCTGCGCAGATCTCCGATAAAATCGGCGTACCCCGGCACGTCGAGCACAAAAACTTTTTTGCCGCGATGATCAAAGTTCAGCAGCGAAGTGCTTATGGAGATCTGGCGTTTTTGTTCTTCGGAGGTGTAGTCCGAAAGGGTGTTTTTGTTTTCCACTGTGCCTCTGCGGCTCATCATGCCTGCATCAAAAAGCAACGCTTCAGAAAGTGTGGTCTTTCCGGAACTTCCGTGTCCGACAATGGCGATGCTTCTGATGTCTTCCGTTTTGATTCCCATATCGCGCCAGCCTCCTCTAATATTCAGACAAACTGCGGGTCTATCTTTCAATACTGCACTATTCTATCAGATTTTATCAAAACTTAACATCATTTTTTTTCAAGGACCTCGCTTAAAGCTTTGAGGACTTCATCGGGACGCGCCTGTCCGCGGCTTTCTTTCATGACAAGACCCATCAGGAACTTCCGCTTTTTATCCTTTTTATCCTGACCTGAACGGATGATGTCCGCCACGTCGGCATTTTCGGCGCAGACTTTTTCCACAATACCCTGCAGCTTATTGCCTTCCACGGCGCCCACATGAGTGCCGCAGCGTTCGATGGCGGCGGAAAGACTCAAATTTTCGCCGATCATGGCGTCAAAAAGCTCTTTGCCCGCCGTCGTGGAAATTTTCTTTGAGTCCACCAGTTTGATGAGCTCCGCCAGTGCTGCCGGCGCCGTCGGCGCGTCGGAAATCTCCAAATTCTTTTCCTTGAGCACGCGCAACACTTCGGTGCGCACCCAATTGGATGAACGAAGGGGATCGGCTCCGTTTTTCACCACCTGTTCGTAGTAGTCGGCGATGTCGGGCGTCTCCGTCAGCACAAGCACGTCTTCCCCGGGAAGGCCGTACTGGTGCAGGAAGCGCTGGCGTTTGGCGTCGGGAAGTTCGGGCATGGTTTCACCGATGTGACGGATATACTCGTCGTCCAACAGGAGCGGCGGAAGATCGGGCTCGGGAAAATAGCGATAGTCGTTGGATTCTTCTTTGCTGCGCGACGGCGTGGTGATGCCGTCGGCGTCGTCCCAGTTGCGGGTTTCCTTGGCAATGGGCTCGCCGCGGGTCAGCAGATCGCGCTGGCGGACCGTCTCATACTCCAGAGCCCGTTCCAGCGCTTTCAGTGAGTTCATGTTCTTCACTTCAACGCGATTGCCCCACCGCCCGTCGGAGACCTTTTGCGATATGTTGGCGTCAACGCGCATGGATCCTTTTTCCATGTCGCCGTCGGAGATGTTCAGGTAGCGCACAAGCTGTCTGACGGCCATCACGTACTCCCGCGCTTCCCGCGGCGACGTAATGTCCGGCTCGGAGACGATTTCCGCCAGCGGCACGCCGGCGCGGTTATAATCCACAAAGGACTGCACTGAGCCGACAATTCGGCCGTCGGCGGCGGAATGGACCAATTTTCCCGCGTCCTCTTCCAGATGCAGCCGCGTGATGCCGATGCGATGGGGGCGTCCGTCGTCGCCGGTGACGGTCAGATAGCCCTTCTCCGCCAGGGGAATGTAGTATTCAGTGATCTGGTAGGCTTTGGGAAGATCGGCATAAAAGTAGTTCTTTCGGTCAAAACGCGTGAGCTTGTTGATGGTGCAGTGCAACGCAAGGCCTCCGCGCACGCCGTACTCCACCACTTTTTTGTTCAGCACGGGCAGCGTGCCGGGCTGCCCCGTGCACACGGGGCAGATATGCGTATTGGGAACGGTTCCGAAGAAGTCCGTGGAACAACTGCAGAAAATTTTCGTTTTCGTGCTCAGCTGAACGTGAATTTCCAAGCCGATGACCGTGGTGAATTCCAGTGCCATCAGCGTTCACCTCCTTCGGCGATGCGCCCTTCCTGGCGGTGTCCCAACGATGCGGCCATGTCGAGCAGCAGAGCGTCGGACCACCGGGGGCCGATGAGCTGAACGCCCAGCGGCAGCCCTTCCGAATTAAATCCCGCGTTGAAGGAGATGCCCGGCAATCCCGCCAAATTGACGGGAATGGTGAAAGCGTCGGCCACATACATTTCAAGGGGCGTGCTCACAGAACCCAGTTGGAAGGCCGGCGTGGGCGAGACGGGGGTCATCAGTGCGTCCACCCGCTGAAAGGCTTCCTCGAATTCCCGGCGAATGACCTTGCGGGCCTTGAGGGCTTTGAGATAGTAGGCGTCGTAAAATCCCGAGTTCAGCACGTACGTTCCCGTCAGCACCCGGCGTTTCACTTCGGGACCGAATCCCGCGCCGCGCGTTCTCACATACAGATCGTTCAGAGAATGAGCGTCGTCGCAGCCCTTGCCGTAGCGCACGCCGTCGTAACGCGCAAGATTGGAGCTGGCTTCGGCGGGAGCGAGAATGTAATAGCAGGCCAATCCGTATTCAAAGGCATTGGGAAGGTCGACATGGACGATCTCGGCGCCCAGAGAGCGGCAATGCTCGATTTCCTGGTTCATCACTTTTTCAAGATCGGCGCTGACTCTGTCTTCCATAAGCTTTGACGGCACGCCGATGCGCTTGCCTTTCATGGGCGTTTTCGTCAGTTGAAAGTCCGGCGACGGTCTGTTTTCACTGGTTGAATCCTTGGGGTCGAAGGCGCAGATGGCCGAAAGAGCCAGTTTCATGTCGCCGGCGGTGCGCGCAAAGGGGCCGATTTGGTCAAGAGAAGACGCGAAGGCCACGAGGCCGAAACGGCTCACCTGTCCGTAGGTGGGTTTCATGCCGTAGACGCCGCAGAAAGACGCGGGCTGTCTGATGGAGCCGCCGGTATCGCTGCCGAGAGCAATCGGTGCATATCCCGCGGCAACGGCGGCAGCGCTGCCGCCCGAACTTCCGCCGGGAACGCAGTCGGTTTTCCAGGGATTTCTCGTAAGGCCATAGGCGGAATTTTCCGTGGAGCCGCCCATGGCGAATTCGTCGCAGTTGGCCTTTCCGATTACGACGGCGCCGGCTTTTTTGAGCAGACGGGTCACCGTGGCGTCGTAGGGCGGCACCCAGCCTTCAAGCATTCGGGACGCGCAGGTGGTGGGCATGTCGGAGGTGCAGATGTTGTCCTTGAGAATGACGGGCACGCCCGCCAGCGGCCCGGGATTTTTGCCGGCGGCAATGGCGCCATCCACTTCCGCGGCGGCGCCCCGCGCCGAAACGTCGGCCACATGGAGCATGGCGTGAAGCGACGGCTCTTTTTCGCCCATGCGCTTTAAGCAGGAATCGACGACTTCGGCACAGGTAAAGCGGCGCTGTTTCAACCCCGCCACAATTTCCTCGGCCGTAAGGGTGTACAGTTCCATTTACTGTTCGCCTCCGATCCGGGGAACTCTGATGAAGTCGCCGTCGCGCGACGGCGACCGGCTCAGTATGGCCTCTCGGGTCTTTGCGTCGCTTGAAAGCGCGCAGTCTTCGCGCTGACGAAGGGACGGGGCGTCTTCGAGGCTGAAGGGATCCACGCCGGAAAGATCCAGCTGGTCCAGTTTTGAGAAGTACTGAAGGATGCTGTTGAAGTGTGCGACAAGAGCATCGAGCTCTTGCGGCGTGATTTGAAGGCGGGCAAGTTCCCCCACCTTGAGAACTTCTTCTTTCGACAGTTCAGGCACGATTTATACCTCCCGCTGAATTCTGAGTCAGGCTTTCTATCATGGTGAAAAATTCTTCCTCGCTGAGCAGCGGCACGCCGGCAGCTCGGGCCTTGTCGGCTTTGCCGCCTGGAGCGTCTCCGACCACCGCGAAGGAAGTTTTTTTGCTGACCGAACCGACGGCCTTGGCGCCCAGTGAAGTTACCAGTTCCTGCGCCGCGCTGCGGCTCATGCGCGATAGCTCACCTGTAAAGACAAAGGTCTTGCCCTTCAATGGGCCGTCGGCGCGCGCCGAAGCTGTAGAATTTTCAGTTCGCACGCCCAGCGATTTGAGCTCATCGATCATGTGACGGTTATGGTCCTCCGCAAAAAAAGCTTCAACGGACCGGGCGATTACGGGACCGACACCGGGGACTCCGGCGAGCTCATCGGCGTCGGCCGACGCAATGTCGTCAATGGAAGAAAAGTGAGACGCCAGATCCGCCGCCACGCCCGAACCCACTTCACGAATTCCCAGCGCCGTGAGCAAAAAACGCAGCGGCCGGGATTTGGAGCGCTCGATGGCGCCCAAAAGCTTTTCCGCCGACTTTTCGCCCATGCGCTCCAGGTTCATGAGCGTTTCGGAGCGCAGACTGTAAAGGTCGCTGAACTTTTTGACCAGGCCGCTCTTCACAAGCTGTGCCGCCAATCGGTCGCCCAGGCCGCGGATGTCCATGCCCTGGCGCGATGCGAAGTGAATGAGTCCCTGTGTAAGCTGCGCCGGACAGGAACGATTGGGACAACGCAGAACCGCCTCGTCGGGGAGCTTAACCAGCGAAGCTCCGCAAACCGGGCAGTTCGCGGGCATGACGAAGGGCACTTCGCCGCCGCTGCGGCTTTCGCGGTCAACTCTTACGATTTCGGGAATGATCTCACCCGCCTTGCGAACCCACACCCAGTCGCCGATGCGCACGTCTTTGCGGCGAATTTCATCTTCGTTGTGCAGCGTTGCGCGCTTCACCACGGTGCCTGAAATCTGCACGGGCGTCAGTTGGGCAACGGGCGTCAGCGCGCCGGTGCGTCCCAGCGAAACTTCGATGGTCTCAACGCGGGTTCTCCGTTCTTCCGGCGGATATTTATAGGCCACGGCCCATTTGGGCGTTTTCACGTTGGCACCCAGCGCCGCCCAGTACTGCGTGGAATCGGCCTTGAACACGACGCCGTCGGTGGCATAGGGCAGTTCAAAGCGCCGTGTGCTCCATTCCTCGAGAAAATCCAGGACGGTCTTTTCGTCGTCGGCCGGCTTCCATGCGTCCTGCACGGGAAGTCCCCGGGATTTCAGCCATTGAAGAGCCTCCGATTGACTGTGCACGCCCCGTGACTGAGCATCCTGAATGTAATAGACAAACAGGCGAAGGCGGCGCTCGGCCGTCACGGCCGAATTGAGCTGGCGCAGACTGCCGGCTGCGGCATTGCGCGGATTGGCAAACAGCGGAAGTCCCTCTTCTTCGCGCCGGGCATTGAGGTGCGCAAAACCTTCCTTGGACATATAGACTTCTCCGCGCAGCTCAAGATGACCGGGCACGTCGCCAACGAGTTTCAGCGGCAGGTCTTGCACCGTCTTCAGGTTTTCGGTGACGTCCTCGCCGATGTGGCCGTCGCCGCGCGTGGCAGCCTGAACGAACAGACCGTCTTCATAGACCAGCGACACCGCAAGTCCGTCGATTTTCAGTTCGCAACACCAGGGGATCCACGGCTGTTCCACCTCCCGCGCGGCGCGCGTCAGCCAGGCCGTGAGCTCTTCCTCGGAAAAAACGTCCTCGAGGCTCAGCATGGGCTGAGAGTGCACGACCTTCACGAAAGAATCGAGCACGGCGCCGCCTACGCGCTTTGACGGCGAATCGGGGCGCACCCACGACGGATACTTTTTTTCAAGATCGAGAAGCTCGCGCATCAACGCGTCGTACTGGTCGTCTTCGATTTCAGGCGCGTCCAGCACGTAATAGAGATAGCCGTGACGGTTCAGTTCGTCCACAAGCCGATCGTAGCGGACGCGCAGATTTTCACTTTCCATCGCAAGGGGCCCCCTTTTCTTAAAATGGCATACTCCCCTGCCCGTATTTATTCATTATACATGACAACGTCTGAGCCGCCAACAGATTTTAACTCTTTGACGAAAGTCCTTCAAGCGAAGTTCCAAGCCCTGCCATGTCCGCAGGATGAAAAAGATAATCACGGGCAGGAGGGCGATTTTTCTCCAACGCAAAAGGGATTCCCGCCCTAAGACAGGAACCCCTTTGAACTTAAGAAATGACTGAAAAACTTTCCTCTCTTTCACAAAACAGATCAGCAATAGAACTCCATAGGATAGGGAAGATATTCCAACGTCTCAAGCTGATCCGCAGTAACATATCCCGCTGGTGCGCGAAGCACCGTGGGAATTCTGTTGACGATGGTGGCGCAGGTATGAGCTACGGTGTTCGGCTTGACCACATGATATTCCATGTCAGGTTCGCCAGAGATCTTCCAGTCGCACATATCGCCATCCTGAGGCCCGTAAACTTTGCCGATGGTCTCCTCTTCCACGGTGATGCCCTGAAGGGTTTCCGCGGTGACGACGGCAGACATGCCGATGCAACGTCCTGCTTTAATGGTTTTGCCCAGCGTGCTGCTTTCGATGTCATGATCAATGACGCAAGGAACGTGCTTCTGCACAATGGAAGTGATGGTAAGACCAAGTTTGCTGCAGATTGCCTCAACGGAATTCCACGCGTAAGAAGGTTCGAAGACTTCGGGATGAGCAATCTTTTTCTCGAATTCCTCGGGCGTCAGGTCACAGCCGTGGGCATTGGCAAGAGCCATGCCGTATTCGTCCACGTTATAACTGTTAGCTCCCTTGATTTTAGTGATTTTATTGCAGCCTGCAGCAGCTATGGCGACCATGTTGATCCAGAAAATATCCTGCATCCCCGCACCTGTAATGGTGCAATTGTTTTCCTTGGCAATTTTGTCAAGACGGTTGATCTCCGCCGCAGCAGTAGTCCAAGGGTAAATAGCCTCTTCGCAGGTAGTGATCACGCTGATGCCGCGGGAGACGCACTTTTCGACGGCACCGTAAATGTCTTTGATAAAGCTGAAGAGCGTAACGATTGCCACATCGGCATCGCATTCGTCAAGAACTTTGTCGACGTCCTTGGAAATAAGAACTCCCGTCTTAAGGCCGAGTCCTGCATAATCGCCGGCATCCATACCTTGCAACGCCGGGTTAATGTCGATGGCTCCCACAATCTGGGCTCCGTGTTCGTAGGCGTAGCGCATAGTGTATTTGGCCATTTTTCCACAACCGTACTGCACGACTCTGATCTTTCTCACGATGAGCACCCCTTCCATGATTAAAAAAGATTGATCTTTCTTAAAGATATTTTAGAGTCTCATGTGAGATGAGAGTCAAGACCTCATTATCGGCTCTCCGCAACTTTAAAGGTTATGGGAACCTGGAGGCGAAGAAACATGTTTCTCTGGGCGCTGTCGAAGACGTTGAACTCTGTCATGACCTCGCAGATATAAGGGCCGGACACTGTCAAATCCTTTTCGGAGATAAAATCAAGCAGTTTCTGTGCGCACTCGGCTTCGCGGTCATAGGCGTCGACATAGATGCATACGTACATTCCACTGTCAAGAACGGTCACGTCAGACCGGTCATGGCTGAGACTGGCGCTGCAGAAAATGAAAATCCGGTCGGCGACAAGCTGTCCCCGCCTGAAAAGCTCTTCGTGAATTGACGTGCCGATGTTGAAGGTGTGAACCTGGGTGAAGCCATGGTCGACGAGGGCCGTCCTCAGCAGTGCGAGTTGTTTTTCGTAGCAGTTGATGTCTTTTTCGTAAAAGTTCTCCGTGCAGGGAATCCCCCAGACATAGCGTCGGTCGATGTATTCAAGTGAGATCATGTCTGTTGCGGGAGATTTGCGGTAGCGCTCGATGCTGGCGATGGCTCTCTCGATGGCGTCGTGCCGCGCTCTTAGGCTGCGCAGTTCCTCGTGGATCTGATCGTTCTTTTCGGATAGGATCTCCTCGATGAGCGCAAGGTCCTCTTTTTCCAACACGTGGTGAATTTCCGAAAGCTGCATGCCCAGTTCTTTCATGTAGGCAATCATGTCGAGACGGGCGTTCTGGCTCATATCGTAATAGCGGTAGCCCGTTGAAGGGTCAATGTAGTTAGGACGCACAAGCCCCATGCTGTCGTAAAGCCGCAGCGCGGCTACGCTCAGATGATTGAGCGCCGCCATTTTGCCGATGGAAAGAAGGTTTTCTTTTTTCTTTTGCATAAAGCCCTCCTCGCTGACCACTCCGTTCGCTGTTTCATTGCTTCTCCGGCACCGATGAGCAGATAAATTCTCGATCGTTTCGTCAATCTGCTGCAACAAAAGGCGCAACTCTCTTTCCGGATTAGAGTTGGGGTTCAAAAGGCTGATTTTCATCGCTCAGACTCTGAAAGCAAAAAATCAAAACCGTCAAGGATCTTCAGATATTTTCCGTAACTCTGTCCGAAATAAGAGCAACATGAGAGCGCGAAGTCTCGAAAAGTTTTGTGGCACCGAAATTCATCTTTGGGATAGGAAAACGCGCGAAAAAGGCCCCGCGGTGGCGGGGTCTTTTTCGCGCATCGTTACTGCAGCTTTAAATCTTCCAAAATATTGCGGGCCAGCTCTTCATAGGACTGATTGGTGCTGTCGTATATCCGGCACCCCAACTCCATCATCAGCGTCCGCGCTTCATCCAGTTCGGCGCGGATCTGGTCGATATTGGCATAGGCGGCGCGCAGCGGGTCCAGTCCCATGGAAATAATTCTTTCACAGCGGATGGCCTGAAGGCGTTCCGGCGAAATGAGAAGTCCCACGCGTTTCCGGGGATCCACGTCCCAAACTCTGGCGTCAGGGGCAATGCCGGGAAGCAGAGGGACGTTGGACACGGCGTATCCCTTGAGCGCCAGCCAAATCGACAGCGGCGTTTTGCCCGCGCGGGAGACGCCGAACAGGACAATATCGGCATCGACCATGAGCTCGGGAGACTGTCCGTCATCGCAGCGCAGCGTAAATTCAATGGCTTTCACCCGTCTCAGGTAGTCCCCGTCAAGGCGTCGAATGACGCCGGGCTCCTGAATGGGCTGCAGTCCCGTCAGCGACGCAATGGTGCTCACCAAGGGCTCAAGCATGGAGACGTACCCGAGATGATTTTTCTGCGCCGCATGCAGGAGGGCGGTCTGAACGTCGCGCTTGACCAAAGTGCTCACCAGAAGCTGGCCGCCGTTGCGGGCAAAGGACTCGACAAGCTCTTCCACCTGCGCGACTTCTCTGACGCGGCGATGTCTCTCAATGGTCACGCCCAGCCCGCTGAACTGCGACAAAGCGGCATGGAGCATGCTCTCCGCCGTCTCTCCCGTTGAATCGGAAACTACTGCGACATAAAGGTTCATCGAAACCACCACTCACCTATTTGACTTTGCTGAGGTCTCCGACGCGCATAAACAGATTTCCGCACAGCGACAGCAGTGCCTGGCGGTTGGCGCGGACTGACAAATCGTCGTCCATAACCATCACGTCATCGAAGAATTCCGAAACGGCCGGCGAGAGACGAGCGAGAACGTTCATCAGCTCCGTCCAATTGTGGCCGCGAAGCGCGTTTTCAACGGGAACGGAGGCTTCGCTGACGGCGGCGTAGAGTTTTTTCTCAGCATCTTTGACGAAAAGCGAAGGATCAAGCTCCGAAAGAGCGGCCTTGGACTTTTCAAGGATATTCTTCACGCGTAGAGCGGAATTGACGAGGCTGGTAAACCAGTCTTCTTTGCGAACTTCCGAGAGGGTGCCCAGCAGGCGCAGCGTCTGGAGCGGACGGGGGCCGGTGACTGAAAGCGCCAGCTCAACCAGCTCATGGGAAAAATCCCGTTCCTTCAGCTGAATCAGCGTTCGCTGCATGATAAAGGCTTCCAGAGAAGCCAGGTCGTCGTCGCTGAGAGAAAGCTCACCGGCGATCCACTTCAAGAGCTCGCCGAGGTCAAGATCGATGTTCAGGCCCCAAATAATCTCGTTGATACAGCGGATGGCACGGCGCAGGCCGTAGGGATCCTGAGAACCCGTGGGCTGAAAGCCCAATTTATAGGCTCCGGCCATGTTGAAGCTGCGTTCGGCAATGCCGACCACGGCGCCGACACTGTCAGTGGGAAGTGCGCCGCCGGCGGAAAGGGGCATATACTGCTCTGCCAGCGCCCGCGCCACGCGGGGATCTTCGCCGTTTTTCAGCGCGTATTTCGATCCCATGACGCCTTGAAGTTCGGGAAACTCGCCGACCATGCTGGTCACGAGATCGGTTTTTGAAAGCAACGCCGCGCGCTCCACCGCCTTCACTTCGTCCTTCAGATCCGTCATGGCGCAAATTTTGCGCGCGATCTCCACCATTTTCATGGTCTTGTCGTACACCGACCCCAGTTTTTCCTGGTAAACCACGTTTTTCAGGTCGTCCAATCGGGCAGACAACGGGCGTTTCAGGTCTTCCTGCCAGAAGAAAGAAGCGTCCTCGAGACGCGCTCTCAGCACGCGCTCGTTGCCCTCTCTGACAAGATTTATGTCGGGCACCAGATTGTTGCTGATGCCCACAAAACAGGGCATCAAATTGCCGGCACGGTCATGGACCGCAAAGTACTTCTGATTGTCCTTCATGGAGGTGATCAGCACCTCCTCGGGGATTTCGAGGTACTTTCGGTCGAAAAAGCCGTAAAAGGGTACGGGGTATTCCACGAGATAGAGGTTTTCCTGCACCAGCGCGGGATCGAGCTCAACGACGCCCTGAAGCTCCTTTTCGATGGCGGCGATGCCGCTACGCATTTTCTCTTCGCGTTTTTTCTGGTCCACGATCACCCAATTGTCGTACATGACGTTCATATAATCGTCGCTGGATTTGACGTCTATCGAAACGCCTCCCATAAAACGGTGACCGCAGGTGGTCCGGCCGCTCTTCAGGCCGTTGAATTCAAAGGGAACAACGTTTTTACCCATCAGACACAGCAGCCACCGAACGGGACGGGCAAAACGGACGACAGGGTCGTTCCAGAACATGTTCTTCGGAAAGACCAGACTGGAGAGCAGATGTTTCATCATCTCGGGAAGAAGGCCGTCGGCCGCACTTCCTTTATGGCTCATCACGGCAAAGGCATAATCGACGCCGTTAACGCTGCGGCACTCCAAATCCTCAACGGCAACGCCGCGACTTTTTGCAAAACCCCGGGCGGCGCGGGTAGGCGCCCCGGTGCCGTCAAAGGCCGCTTTCCACGAAGGACCTTTGTATTCTTCCGACAAATCGTCCTGTTTTTCCGCAACGTCGCGCACCAGCAGCACCAGGCGCCGGGGCGTTCCCATCACTTCCACGCGTCCGTGCTGAAGGCGTTTTTCGGCAAATTCTTCCTCGGCGTGCTTTGCCATATCCGCCAGCGCGTCGGGCATGAAGCGGGACGGTATTTCCTCTGTTCCGATTTCGAGAATTAAATCTCTGGTCATAATGAGCCGCCCCCTTAAAATTTATTCATGAGCGGATAGCCCATGGATTTGCGCTGCCGTGCATAGGCGGAGCAGCATTTCGAAGCGATGGCGCGAATACGGGAGATGTAGCCCGTGCGCTGCGTCACGCTGACGGCGCCGCGGGCGTCGAGGATGTTGAAAATCTGCGAGCACTTCAGCACGCAATCCCACGCCGGAAGCACAAGTTCCTTCTCCGCCAAGCGGGAACTCTCCTTTTCGTAGGAAGAGAAGACCTGAGAGAGCATCTCCACGTCGGCAACTTCAAAATTGTAGACGGAATTTTCCACTTCTCCCTGGTGATGCACGTCGCCGTAGGTGATTTTGTCGTTCCATCTCAAATCGTAGACGCAGTCCACTTTTTGCACGAACATGGCGATGCGCTCGAGGCCATAGGTGATCTCGGCGGGCACTGCGACCATGTCCACGCCGCCCACCTGCTGGAAGTAGGTGAACTGTGTGACTTCCATGCCGTCGAGCCAAACTTCCCAGCCGAGCCCCCAGGCGCCGACGGCCGCCGATTCCCAATCGTCCTCCACAAAACGAATATCGTGCTCATGGGGATCGATGCCCAGCACGGCCAGACTGTTGATGTAGAGGTTTTGAATGTTTTCAGGCGCCGGCTTCATGATCACCTGAAACTGGTAATAATGCTGAAGCCGATTGGGGTTTTCACCGTAGCGGCCGTCGGCGGGGCGACGTGAAGGCTGGACGTAAGCCACATTCCACGGCTCGGGGCCGATTACGCGCAGCGACGTATCGGGATGCATGGTTCCGGCGCCGACCTCAATATCGTAGGGCTGCTGCACAATACATCCCTGATCCGCCCAATAGCGTTCAAGTCTCAATATGATGTCCTGAAAATTCATCTTTGCGACCTCCATTACCTGTTCTCATCAAGATTTTTAACGAAAAGCTCCTGAAGCGGCCGTGCCTGCTCCAGCAGCGCGGCGGCGTCCCCCCGGGGAATAAAGCTCTTTGACAGGGCGTACTCTGCAAAAAGGTCGATTTTATGCATACTCGCCGCAGGATTACAGGCCGAGCATACAAAGGCGTTGTGAAACCAGCCGGCTTTTCCGTCGAGAAGACAACCGCAGGAACTGCAGTGATACAGATCGGGCGCAATTCCCCAGCTGTGCAGCCAACGCCAAAGGAAGCGAGCGTTTACCGTTTCAGGGGAAACCCCTTCCAGAAGAGCTTTCTGCGCCCAGTAAAAAAGCGCCAGCAGGTCGTTGTAGGGATAACCGGCGATGAGACAGCGTTCAAGCAGTTTCGCCCATCGTACGGCCTGAATGACGGCCGCGGGACGGCGCCTCAGAGGCCAAAAATCCTCGGCAACTTCAACTTCTTTGATGTACGTGCGGCGTTTTGACTGGTAGAGCTGAT
This sequence comes from uncultured Synergistaceae bacterium, assembly GCA_902489135.1. GTDB lineage: Bacteria > Synergistota > Synergistia > Synergistales > Dethiosulfovibrionaceae > Pyramidobacter. The sequence continues at coordinate 19,417 of CABTYW010000009.1, read as the reverse complement.
AGCGCCCCCAAACCAGCGGCTCCAGCGCCCCGCCGAACCGCACCGAGCCTCGGGACGCTCCGGGAATGTAGACCCACGTCGTTCCGCTGTCTTTGAGAAAGAGCAACGCCGCCATGTTGCCTTCCATGTAATTTCCGCGTCTCAACACAACTCCCGTACGCTCCATAAAACGTTGAGACGGCTCTTCCGGAAGGTCTACTCGTACCCCAGTTTTTTCAGTTCCGCCTCCGAATCTCTCCATCCGCGGTTCACCTTCACCCAAAGCTCCAGATAGACCTTGTGCCCCGTGAGCGCCTCAAGGGCTTTTCTGGCCTCGATGCCCATTGACTTGATCTTTTCTCCTTTTCTGCCGAGCACGATGGCTTTTTGGCCTTCCCGTTCCACGTAGACCGTGGCGCGAATCAGCAGATCTTTTCGTTGGGGATACTCGTCGGGAGATTTATACTCGTCGATCTCGACGGCGACGCTGTGAGGAATTTCCTCTTCGGTTCCCCGAATGATGCTCTCCCGAATGAGCTCCTGCGCAATAAACCGTTCGGAGCGGTCGGTGAGCATGTCGTCGGGATAAAGGGGGGCTCCCGCGGGCAAATGCCTTTCGAGAAGGTCGATGAGGGTGTGGATGTTGATGTCGGACCGCGCCGAAACGGGAACTGCGTCGGCAAGGGCAAGTTTCTCGGAAAAAGCGCGGATCAGAGGAAGAATTTTCGATTTTGATCCGGGCAGGTCCACTTTGTTGACGGCCAGGACAACGGGAATGCCTCCGTATTCCGCCAGAGTCTCTATAATATGGGCATTTTCCCGCTGTTCCGTCGAATCGTCAATAGTGACCACGTAAAGGATAACGTCGGCTTCATCAAGTTTTGAGACGGCGCGCTCCACCAGCTTTTCGCCCAGTTTGTTCCGCGGCCGATGAATGCCCGGCGTGTCCACAAAGACGATCTGGCTTTTTTCGCCGTTGTACAGCCCCAGAATGGCATCGCGCGTTGTCTGCGGTTTGGGCGAGACGATAGACAGTCTGTAGCGCAAAATGGAATTGAGAAGCGACGATTTGCCCACATTGGGGCGGCCGATGACCGCCACGCAGCCGGAATGGAAGTCGCTGTTCGTTGTGTTCTCATTGAGCATTTTTATCAGCCTTTTTCACGGTCACTTCGACAATATGATGCTCCGCCATGGATGTCACGGTAAAAATCCATCCGTTGAGGGTGATGCAATCGCCCTGACGGGGAAAATTCCCGAAACGGTCGAGAAGAAATCCGCCAAGCGTGTCCACGTCTTCACACTCAAAATCGGAATGGAGCGCTTCGTTCAAATCCTCCAGAGAGATGCCCGACAGCACTTTCCAGGTTCCGTCGGGGAGGCTTTGGATCATGGGCTCGTCGCGGTCGTATTCATCCTGGATTTCCCCCACGATCTCCTCCAGCAAATCTTCCATGGTCACAAGTCCGGCGGTTCCTCCGTATTCGTCGACGACAAGGGCCATGTGCATGCGCATGTTCTGCATGATCTTGAAGAGTTTGGGGACAAACATGGTTTCAGGCACAAAAAGGGGCTTGCGCATAACCTTTGTCACCGCTTCGCTTTTTTTCCCCTGACTGAAGGCCGACAGAAGGTCTTTCACCAGAACGACGCCGTCGATGTGGTCGGGCGTGTCGGTGTAGACGGGCACCCGGGAGTCGCCCATTTCCTGAATAAAATGAAGCGCTTCGTCCACCGTTCGGCATGACTCGATAAGGTGCATCTCCGTCCGCGGAACCATGATCTCGGACACTCGGATTTCGTCCAGGGAAATGACGCCGTCAATCATCTGACGCTCGGCTTTTTCAATGGCTCCGGAAGCTTCGCCGATTTTAACCACCTGGCCGATCTCCTCTTTAGTCACGAAAGTGTCCTTCAATGAGAGATCCAACCCCGTCAGTTTTCCCGTCGCCGAAGCGATAAACTGCATCGTCCAGATCAGGGGCGTCGCCGTCCAGGCGAAAAACCTGATGGGAAGAAGAGAGAAAATGAGAACGGTTTCCCCCCGCGCCAGTGCAAGGCACTTGGGCAGAACTTCGCCGAAAATGATGATCATGACTGTCATCACCACGACGGCATAGGCCACGCCCCGGGCATGCCACAGCGTCACGGCGATGGCCGTCGCCACAGTGCTGGCGGCCACGTTGACCAGATTGTTGCCTATTAAAATGGCCGAAAGCACTTTGGAGCGGTCAACGTTGACCCACTCGACCGTTTTTTTCAGGAAAGCGTATTTTTCGGCCAGTGACTTCAGTCGCACGGCGCTTGTCTCGGTAAGCGCCATTTCAGCGCCGCTGAAAAAGGCGGAGAGGAACAGCAGACACAAGATTGCGGTGCACAATCGAGGCAGAGTTTCCAAAATGTCACTCCTCCAGTTTGCCCGTTTCGTGGGGCCGTCCGTCTTGTGTCGGCTGCGGCATGCGCGTAAAAACCACTTCGTTCACGCGATGTTCCCCCACGTCGGTGACTTTTATAGTCCATTCGCCGGCGGCCACTTGGTCTCCTCGTTTGGGAAAACCGTTAAATCGGTCAAGAACATACCCGCCTACGGAGTCCACGGCGTCACAGTTGAAATTATACCCCACGGCGTTCCCAAAATCCTCAAGAGATTCTGCGCATTTTACGCGGTAAGAAGTGTTGCTGAGCTGTACGATGGGCGACGAGTCGTCGTCATATTCGTCGCGAATGTCACCCACAATCTCTTCCAGAAGATCCTCCAGAGTGACAATGCCGGCCGTACCGCCGTACTCGTCCACCACCACGGCAAAGTGGACGCGCTGATTTCTCATGCTGGTAAAGAGATCGTCAACCCTCATGGTTTCGGGGACGAAGAAGGCGGGGCGCATAAAGCTTCGCAGCGGGGTGTCGAGAGCTCCGGCGCGAAGATAGGGGATCATGTCTTTCAGGTAAACCACTCCGGCAATATCGTCAAGGGTGCCGTCGTAAACGGGTATTCTGGAATGTTCCCAGTTTCTCATGCAAGACAGCACGCTGCCCAGTTTCCGCGAGACTTCCAGGGCGTCCACGGAAGTGCGGGGCACCATGATTTCCGACACGCGCGTTTCGTCAAGCGCGATGACGCCGTCGATCATGCGACGCTCGGAAGGTTCGATGGTACCGGACTTTTCGCCGTTTTTCACAAGCTGTTCAATTTCGTCGCGGGTCACCATAGGGCTTTCAAGAGACATGTCCACGCGAAAAATTCGACTTGCCGAAAGCACAATTTTTTCAAGACAGACAATGGCCGGCTTGAAAAGCGTCGCTGCGGTTTTGAGCCCCGGCAGCACCGCCGTAAAAGTTCTTTCGCCCAGAGCCATGCCCACGCATTTAGGCAGAAAATCGGCGAAGAGCACCATAAGCACCGTCATGACCGCCGTGGACCACAGGACGCTGTTCTCTCCCCACCGCCGGGAGATGAAAAAAGTTAAAAGGGAACTTGCGGCCACAGCGAAGAGATTGTGTGCCACAAGGATGGCGATGATGACGTGCTGCCGATTGTTCAGCTGCCATTGAACCAGCGAGTCAAAGGAAGGATTGTCAAGAGCCCATGCACGCGCTCTGGCCGTGCTCACCGATGAGACCGAAGCCTCCCCTACGCTGAAATAGCTGCAAAGAAAAACCGACAGGGCAATGGAGACGATGAGTGTCAGCGGATGAGTCATCGCCGGACCTCAAGGGACGCTTGACCGCCGATTCGCTGCAGGAACAGGTCTCTGAAGCGCTCCTGGACGGCCCACATCCTGGCCTCCTTCTCCGGCGTATCATGATCCCACGCCAGGAGGTGCAGCATGCCGTGAAAAATAACCAACGCCAGCTCCGACGTTGGCGAGACGCCATGTTCTTCGGCGTTTCTGCCGATGACGGGAGCACACAGAAGAATGTCGCCAAGCGCCAGAGGGCCGAAAAAAGGTTCGGGAAGAAAATTGCCGTCGCGTTCAAAAAGAGGAAACGTCAGCACGTCGGTAGGGCCGTCGGCCTGACGATACTCGCCGTTAACGGCCGCCATTTCCCCTTCGTCAAGAAATTGCAGTGAAATTTCGAGAACATGGCGCCTCCAGTCAGGCCAGACGAAATCATAGAGCTCTTCACAGGTGGCTTTGAGCGTCTCCCGATGCTCATTTAACAGCAGGCGGAAACCGTCGTCACCGTTGCCGGAAATTAAGATCTCAATATCAGGCTTCTTCTTTCTCAGTTTTTTGAGCCGGTAACGCGTCAGTGGTTGTTTTCCCATGACTGTCCGAAGCATCCTTTCCGTTTTCCTTCTGAGGAAGTGAATTGAGCGGCTTGATGTCGCGGGTGTGATACATTGAACGCAACGTGGACACCATGGCCGATTTGATATTGGCGATGTCGCGGAGGGTGAAAGGCACGTTGTCCAGTTGTCCCGAGTTCAATTTTGCCCTGACGACATCGTTGACGAGCCTGCTGAGATCCTGAACGCCCTTGAGCTGCCGGCTGGACGCGCGGGCCGCCGCCTCGGTGGAGTCCGCCAGCATCAGAAGTCCCGTTTCCTTGCTTCGGGGTTTGGGGCCGGGATAGCTGAATTGGCTTTCCTGAACCGTAAGTCCCGACTGCTGCGCTTTTTTGTAGAAGTACGTGAGGCAGGTCGTCCCGTGATGTTCCGGAATAAAGGCTTTAATTTGCGAAGGAAGTCGGTATTCATCGGCCAATTCAAGGCCGTCTTTCACATGAGACAAAATCACCATGGCCGACATGGCCGGCGACAGCTTATCATGGGAGTTGACGCCGGAGGTCTGATTTTCAATAAAAAATTGAGGGCGCTTCAGTTTGCCGATGTCGTGGAAATAAGCGCCGGCACACATCAGCAAGGGGTTGAGACCGATCTTTTCCGCGGCGGCTTCCGCCAGATTGCCCACCATCTGACAGTGATGATAGGTTCCCGGAGCTTCGACCTGCATCTGCTTCAGCAGCGGATGAGAAGGCTGCGTCAGCTCCACCAGCTGCAGCGGCGAGAGAATGTCGAAAAGAACCTCCATGAGAGGCAGCAGGACAATGACCATAAAGCTGAGCGCCAGGCAGGATGCGCCGATGATCCCGAGATGAGCCAGCGGCAGGCGCCCCTTCAGTTCGGCTTCAACAAGCAAGGCGACAGCCGTCATTGCCGCACCGAGAATGAAAACGCGCAGCCACACCGCCGAACGGGAATAAATTTTCTTAAACAGCACCTGCCCGAGGATAACGCCTGTAAAGCCCGAAATGACGCCGACGGTAAAGGCCGCCACGTCATAGCCCGCCGTGATGAGCGATGCGCTCAGCACGGTGGCGCTGACGCAGTTCAGCGCGCTGAACCCCGGCAAAGTCAAATAAATAACGGCGATGACGGGAAAAAGTCCGAGACCGCTAACGCGCCAGTAGATGACGCCCAATTGGAAGAACCATCCCAGAATCAGCAGAAAATAGGGATAGTTTCGACTGCCCAGATAGGGATTTTCAGCCCGATCATGGGTGGTGGACTTGCGGACCCAAAGGACCGACACGCCGGCGACGGCCATGGAGAAAAGTGCGAAAGCCCACGGGTAAGCTCCTTCGGGATAGCCCTGAAGCTTCAAAACTCCGGCAATTTGCGGCGTGATGATCTCGCCTTTGCTGACGATCGCGTCGCCCACGTAGAAAAGGTGTTTGGTCACCTCAATATCGGAAGCCACCATGGCTTTCACGCGCTTGGTCAGATTGGCGTCTATCCTTCGATCGCCTTCGGTCAGCGCCGCGATGATCTGAAAGATGACGTTGGCCGACGGCGGATCGGACTCCATGAGAGTGATGCGCTGCCAGATAAAACTCACCCGTTCGTCGCCCGTAAGTCCCGGATCCTGCCGAAGGTCGTCGTGAATGGAACGCACCGTGGCGATGATCTGTTCTCTTCTGTCAAGAGGCATGGCGTGGATGAGCCCGCGAAGCTCCTGAGGCAGCAGCGTGTCCTCCAGCGGCCTGTTGAGAAGCAGCTCGCACTCATCGTCAAAGCCCACTTCGCTTTTCATGTGTCCTTTGACAAGGACACCGGCAATGCCGTTGGCCACTTCACTGCGAAGCTTTTCCGCCGTCTCGTTGTCATCGTAGCTCATATCGCGAAGTGCATAATAATTCCGGCTTGCCGGCGTCCCCACGATAAAATAGGTGTCGGCGTCCACCGAAAGCCACCGGAGACTCACCACAAGCACCGCCAGTACCATGGCCGTCACGTAAGGCAGGATTTTCCCGCTCTCCACGCGGAGTCCCCGCACCATGGCGCTCCATGCCGATTTGTCGGGCTCAATGTCTGTCATGGACTTTCCTCGCTGTTAACCATTTATTTTTTCGTAGCGGTCATAGGCCGAGACCACTTTCTGTACAATTTCATGGCGCACGACGTCTTCATTTTGAAGGTGCACGAAAGAAATGCCGTCAATGTCTTTCAGGATCTCCTGAACGATTTTCAGCCCCGATTTTTTCCCGGTGGGCAGATCGACCTGCGTCAAGTCGCCGGTGACGACGGCTTTTGAACCGAACCCCAGTCGCGTAAGAAACATCTTCATTTGTTCGGGGGTGGTGTTTTGCGCTTCGTCGAGAATGATAAAGCTGTCGTTGAGCGTGCGGCCCCGCATATAGGCAAGCGGCGCAATTTCGATGACATTTTTTTCGGCGTAGCGGGTAAACCGTTCGGGCGAAAGGATTTCAAAAAAAGCGTCGTACAGCGGACGAAGATAGGGTTCGACTTTCTCCCGGAGATCGCCGGGCAGAAAACCCAAACTTTCCCCCGCCTCAACGGCGGGTCTCACCAGGATGATGCGGCTCACGCTTCCCTTTTTAAGCTGATTCACCGCCTCGCAGACGGCTAGGTACGTTTTGCCCGTGCCAGCCGGTCCGATGCCGAAAATGATGGTGTTGTCTCCCATAGCTTTGATGTAATCGCGCTGGCGCTGCGTCCGCGGCCTCACCGGCTTACCGCGGCAGGTAAAGCAGACCACTTCGGAATAGAGCTGCCGCATATTCACGCTCCCGTGCTTCTGGAAGGTCTCCAAGGCATAGCGGAGCTCCGCGGAATTGAGGCGATGCCCCGACAAGGCGATGTCACGCATCTGTAAAAGCAGCGAGAAGGCCCCGCTGACAGCCTTTTCGTCGGAGCCGCTGACGGTGATGAGTTCACCGCGATGAAAAATTTTCACCTGCTGACGGGCTTCGATAAAAGAGAGGTTTTCGTCGCCGGGACCGCAAATTCTCAGCATCGCCGCGGTATCGGCACATTGAAGGTCCTGCTTATACAGTTCTTCTATGGTACAAGCCTCCTTAGAAATTCTCGCGAAAACGCAGGATGGAGGGACGGTGTTCCGCCCCTCCTCTTCGGTATTCCTCCATCTGTGAAACGGAGACGCAAAAAACTACACCGGATAGGCCGAGCCGTCAACGAGTTCGCCGACGCCGATGTCACACTTGTTGACGCGGGCGTATTTGTTCTGCAAAAAGTCCTTGGCGACGGCGGGGAAAAGCACGTAGGTGAGAACGTCTTCGGGCTGAATGGCCCAAACGCCCACTTCTTTGCGGGCCTTCTCGAGTTCCGGCTCGATGAGATCGGCGGGACGGCAGGTGATGGGTGTGTCGTTGCCGAGAATTTTTTTCTGGATTTCGGCGTTCATGGGAGCGGGAGTCTGTCCGTACATGCCCTTGAAGAAATTGTAAACTTCCTTCGGAACCATCTTCCAGCGCTCGCCGGAAAGCACGTTGAGCGTGGACTGCGTGCCCACAATCTGGCTGCTGGGGGTGACCAGCGGGGGGAAGCCCATGGCCTCGCGCACATAGGGAACTTCCTTAAGCACGTCTGGCAGCTTGTCCAGTTTTCCCGCTTCTTTCAGCTGATTGACCAGGTTGGAATACATTCCTCCGGGAATTTGCGCAAGAAGGATGTCGGTGTTGGCGCCCTGAACTTTGACGAAGATCTTGTCGTACTTGGTGCGGACTTTTTTGAAGTGAGCCGCCACAGGGGTCAGCGCGCGGATGTCAAGTCCCGTATCCCACTCGCTTCCCGCCAGAGCGGCAATAAAGGTCTCGGTGCAGGGCTGGCTGGTTCCCATGGAGAAGGGCGACAGTGCACAATCGACGACGTCGGCCCCGGCTTCAATAGCTGCGAAATAGGACGGACCGGCGAGCCCGCAGGTATAGTGCGAATGCACCTGTACGGGAAGACGGGTGGCGTCTTTGATGCCTTTCACCAGCCTTTTGGCAACGGTGGGCGTCAGGAGTCCCGCCATGTCTTTGACGCAGATGGAGTCGGCCCCCATGTCCTTCATGCGCGAGGCAAGCCGGACGAAGGCTTCGACGGTATGCACCGGCGACGTGGTGTAGGAGATGCACAGTTGAAGATGGGCTCCCTCGCGTTTCGTCTGTTCGGCGGTGACTTCGACGTTTCTCAGGTCGTTGAGGGCGTCGAAAACGCGGATGATATCGATGCCGTTGCCAACGGCGCGCTTGACAAACTCGCGGGCGGTGTCGTCGGCGTAATGACGGTATCCCACGAGGTTCTGGCCGCGAAGCAGCATTTGCAGTTTCGTCTTTTTAAAATGCTTTTTCAGGATGCGCAGGCGCTCCCAGGGGTCTTCATTGAGGAAACGCATGCAGGCGTCGAAAGTGGCTCCGCCCCAAACTTCCACGGAGTGATAGCCGATGTCGTCCATGAGGTCGAGCACCGGAAGCATATCCTCCATGGCCATGCGGGTCGCCATAAGGGACTGGTGGGCGTCGCGAAGGATGGTCTCGGTAATGCCGATTCGGCGTCCCTCTGTTTCATCGGACGAATTCTTCTCGGGCACCGGCTGTTCCATGACCTCTGCACAAGCGGAAGTTGTCTTGTCCGATTCGGGCATTTGAGGCGCCTCCTGAGGGGCCTTCTTCGCCGAATTCCGCACCGCTTCGGGTTCAATTTTCTTATGAGCCATAAGCATCTCTTCCTCCTCTTGAAATGTAGAAACCGCTCGCATTTTTTTCTGAATACTCTTCTATACTATATCACAGACCGGCGCTCTTTGCCTGCTTCCAAAACAATTCTAATTCATCGAGGGAATGTCCCTTCCAATCCTTTCCGCTTTTTTCAACCTGATCTTCAACAAAGCGAAATCTTCGGGAAAATTTTTCGTTGGTCAAAGCAAGGGCGGATTCGGGGTCAATTCGGCATCGACGTGCAAGATTGATTACTGCAAAAAGCAGGTCGCCGATCTCGCCGGCCAGCTCGTTCTGCAGCGCGGGATCTTCCAGTGCCTCTCGCACCTCTTCAAGCTCTTCTCCGATTTTATCCATCACGGGCTGCTGAGTGTCCTTTTGCCAGTCAAAACCCACGCTTGCAACTTTCTGCTGAATTCTGTACGCCTTGATCGCTGCAGGAAGGCTGCGGGGAACGCCCGCAAGAACGGAAGTGTCCTCGTGATGGGATGCCCGTTCGCGGCGCTTGATCTCTTCCCAGCCGCGGTAGGCCTGATCGGCGTCCACGGCGCAAGGGGTTTCGCCGAAAATATGGGGGTGACGGCGCACCAGCTTGTCGCCGATAGCCCGGGGAATGTCGTCGATAGCAAATTTCCCCTGCTCCTCTGCAATGGTTCCGACGAATATGACCTGCAAAAGCAGATCTCCGCATTCTTCGAGGACGTGCTGCCCGTCCTGGCTCTCCGAGCCGTTTTGGATAGCGTCGATGAGCTCATAGGCTTCTTCGACAATATGGGGACACAGGGACTTCCACGTCTGCTTTCTGTCCCAGGGGCAGCCGTCGGGAGCGCGAAGTTTTTTCATAATGGAAATCAGCCTGTCGAATTCTGATTTTTTCTTTTCCACTGAGCTCACCTCGTCATCGGGTCTCGGAAATTTTTTGAGGGGCTTTTCGCCCTTCCGTGTCACGGCACTTCAAAATTTCGGCGGCCGCATTCGCCAACCCCTTTACGCCGCCGCAGGAAATGCGGGCTTCGCCGCGGGAAATCCACTGCGGGGGCGCAAAGACATCGGCGGCAAACTTCCCTTCAGCGGAGACGAACCCTTTGACCGCTTTGAAGCGTTCCAATCCGACGGCTCCGCCGGCACCGCGGATCAGGGCGGCGTCAAGAAGTCCCTGCACCTGCTCGGGGATGGGGCCGTAACGGTCGATCAGCTCGGCCTTCATCTCGGCATACTCACGGAAGTCCAAAGATGACAGCAGGCGGCGGTACAGTCCGATTCTCAGCTCCATCTGCGGAACGTACTCCACGGGAATGGCCAGAGGAATGTCGATCTCCGTCGAAACGATGCTGCCGCCCGTGCCGCGAAGCTCATCGACGCGTTCCCGGAGTTTTTTCAGATACAGGGTGTAACCGATACGCTCTTTGAACCCGTGCTGTTCCGTGCCCAAAATCTGACCTGCGCCGCGAATTTCAAGATCGTGTTGCGCCAGTCGATATCCCGCGTTCTGAGAGCCTACGGCGCCCAACGCCTCCAATCGTTCGCGAGTTCGTCCTCCCGAGTCGTCTTCGTAAAAAAACAGGGCGTAGCCGTTTTCACTCCTTCGGCCGATGCGCCCGCGAATTTGGTGCATCTGAGCGAGGCCCAGCCGCCTGACGTCGTCGACGACCAACGTATTGGCTCTCGGAACGTCAAGTCCGCTCTCAATGATGGTGGTACACACCAGAATTTGAAATTTGCCGTCGTAAAAGGCGTTCATGACCTTTTCCAGGGGACGCTCCCCCATTTGGCCGTGAGCCACGGCAATGCGGTGTCCGAAGAAATTTTCGGCAAGGCGGGCAGCCACTTCCTGAATATCGTCAATGCGGTTGTGGAGATAGTAGACCTGCCCGCCCCGGGCGAGCTCACGCCGCATGGCGTCATAGGCTAGCGCGGAATTCCACCGCGAGGTCACTGTAAAAACGGTGCCGCGGCTTTTGGGCGGCGTGGCAATGACAGAAATGTCGCGAATGCCCCGCATGGCCATTGAGAGGCTGCGAGGAATGGGCGTGGCTGAAAGCGAAAGTACATCCAACCCCGGGTGGGTCAATTTGTAATGTTCTTTGTTTTTGACGCCGAAACGCTGCTCTTCGTCGATGATCAGCAACCCCAAATCTTTGAATTTCACGTCATTCTGAAAGAGGCGGTGCGTGCCGATGAGAATGTCGGTCTTTCCCTGTTCGGTGCTCTCAAGAATTTCTTTTTGTTTTTTGGGGGGAACCATGCGCGACAGAAGTTGGACATGAATGGGCAGGTCGCCGATGCGCGAAATGCAGGTTCGGTAGTGCTGCAGCGCCAGGACGGTGGTGGGCGCGATGAAAGCCACCTGGGTTCCGTTTTCCACGGCCTTGACGGCAGCGCGCAGCACCACTTCCGTTTTTCCGTAGCCCACGTCGCCCACTATGAGACGATCCATGGGCCATGAACGCTCCAGGTCCTTTTTGATGTCGCTGATGGCGCGAAGCTGGTCAACGGTCTCCTGATAGGGAAAACTCTCTTCGAATTTTTTCGTCAGAACGCCGTCAGCGCCGAAACTGCGCCCTTCAGCCAGTTCTCGCTGGGCGTAGAGCGTAAGCAGTCCCTGGGCTTCCGCCTCAATTTGAGCTTCCGCTTTTTTCCACGCGGCGCGCCATCGCTTTGATTTGAGGCTGTCGGCTTCAGGTTCGCCCTCACCGTTCCAGGGTGTAAGGCGAAACAGTTCGGAAGAAGGAATAATCAGCTTTTCACTGTGGGCGAACTCAAGGACGACGGTCTCATAGTCCTGTCCGGCGAAGCGTTCTGTGGACGTGCCTGCAAGACGGCACACTCCGTATTTTTCGTGAATGACCCATTGATTTTTTTTCAGGCCTGACTGCAGATCCAAAGGCATTCCATGATCGATGTCGTCGGTGACGGTCTCGCTGATACCGTAAAGTTCCACGTCGGAAATCCAAATCTGCCGGTTTTCGTTGTCCACAGTGCCGCCCGACAGGCTGACGCCGTGATGGAATTCCACGCCTTTGGGGAAAGATTGCCCCGTGAGGCTTCGACTGGTCACGTGAACGCCGTATCCCGCCTTCAGTCTCGCGTCGACGTAGGCTCGAGCCGCCCGCAGTTCACCTTTGAAAAACGGCACATATCCGTAATCCAGCGTCATGTCCTTGGGGACGTTGCCGGGAGCCGCAATTCGCAGACGCGGATGTCGTCCCGTGTCGAGTAAAAACTTCTCGTAAGCTTCGGGCGCAAGACGCTGCTTCTCGGAAACCAGACCGTTATAGAGATCTGCAAAGGAAGTAAAGCTTTCGTCAAGTTTTTCGGGCTGAACGAGCACCATCCGAAAATCGCCGCGGGCTAAATTTTCCTCCCGGGGCGAGGCCTGATTGACGCTTCGAAGGACAAAATTTGAAAGGGAGGAAAAGCTCCTCTGGGTACGGGGCTGAAAGAAGCGCAGCGATTCCACCTCTTCGTCGAAAAACTCCGCGCGAAGGGGCGCACGCTCCGAAGGATCGAAAAAGTCCACGATGCCTCCCCTGGAGGCAAATTCACCGGGCTGCCAGACCAGTTCCGTTCTCCGGTAGCCGTTGCGGGCCAGCCACTCCGTCAGCGCGTCGCGGCCCACGGTTTTTCCCACCGCAAGGGCCAGCCCTTTTTTTCCGAAGCGCAGGGGCGTGAGCATGGCCCCGGGAGTGGCCGCCAGTATGCCTTTTGGGGAGGCGCTCCATTGCGAGAACACCGAGCCGCGCCTCAGCGCATATTCCCCCTGAAGGAGTTTCTGCGCGTCCAAAGGCGGCTCTTCAAGAAAAAAATAATCATCGCGGCCGAGAATTTGTCCGTCGGAGACCAAAGTCAGGCCGTCCTGATGCGTGGGAAGCAACACCAGAGTTTTTCCGCCTGACCGCAGTGAGCAGGCCAAAGCGGCCCCGTCAAGGGGAATGCCGACGGTCGCTCCGCGCGACCACAGCGTTTGATGGATGTTTGCCAAATCCGTGAGCAGATGAAATTCCTCCTTTCGGGGCGGCCATATAAAAAAACGGCGAAAGCATGACGCTTCGCCGCTCTGCTGCAGTCCTTCAATTCAAGAGCTTGAGAGAAATTGACGCTCCGTCCCCGCGCACGCGTGCCATGCATCGCCCTGCACACGCAGCGGTTTCGCGCGGCAAAAATTCACTTTTGAAGGGCCCTTCCGCAGGGTCAGTCTTCGGGTTGGTTCAGAGGCCTGCCGTCATAACTGTTGACGTTGTTCATCAGTTTCTCGGTGGTGACGGAACACCACTGGAGGCAAAACTCCGAAGCACTGTCAATGGAGGCATCGACGATATTTCTCTGGCTTTCGGAAAATCCGCCCAAAACCCATGCGGCCAGTTCCCGGTCAGCGGGACAGGCCCCCACGCCGATGCGAAGGCGGCAGAACTCCTGCGACCCCAGATGGGCGATAACGGATTTCAGGCCGTTGTGACCGCCCGCCGAACCTTTGGTGCGCAGTCTCATCCGCCCCAGCGGCAAGTTGATGTCGTCAACGACCACGAGGATCTCCGAAGGAAGAACCCGAAAAAAACGGGCAAGTTCGCCGACGGCGACACCGCTGTCGTTCATATACGTATAGGGCTTCAGGAGGGCGATGCGGTCGCCTTCCCGGGACAGGGGGCCCCAGAACGCTCCGCCGAATTTATTCTGCGGCTTTCCGGCATCGAGCCTGTCAACCAGGCGATCGATCACGTTCCATCCCACGTTATGCCGCGTCAGAGCGTACTCCGGACCGGGATTGCCCAGTCCCGCAATGATGCGCAAAGTTTATTCCGCGCAGTAGAAGTCGATGTGGAGCAGCTGATCGGTGGCGTAATTCTTCGTCGCGGATTTGATCACGCAATTTTTCACTTCGCCGCCGGGAAGTTTCGCCGCAAACACGAAGGTTTTGACGTCATCGGACATCAGATAGGGCTGCATGACTTTCGTCTCCACTTTGACATGAAGGGTCTCCTTGAGGGCGGGACCGTACACCACGGCGGGAAGATAACCTTCCTTGCGAAGGCGGCCGCAGGAAGCGCTACCCCTTTCCTCGCGATTTTCAAGTACAATCTGAATTGCTTCCGACATATAAAACACTCTCCTTGAAAAATTTATTTACAATGGCTGATCCGTCTACTCAAAGAGGTTGCTGACGGACGCGCCAGTGTGAATCCGACGGATGGCTTCCGCAAAAACGGGAGCCATGGAAACATGGATTATTTTATCCAATTTTCGCTCCGCTGGCAATGGGATCGTATCGGTTACCACCACTTTTGTAACGGCGTCATCGCTGAGTCTGTCAATGGCAGGGCCGGAAAGCAGACCGTGAGTCGCCGAGCAGTAAACGGACGCGGCGCCCAGGCTCTTCAAAGCTTTTGCGGCATTGACGATGGTGCCGGCGGTGTCGATCATGTCATCAATGATAATGCAGGATTTTCCGGCGACGTCGGTGCCTATGATTTCCATGACTTCGCAGAGGTTGGCCATGTCGTGATGACGGCGTTTGTCGACGATGGAAATTTCCGTTCCCAACAGCGTGGCCATTTTGCGCGCGCGCACCACTCCGCCTGCATCGGGCGAGACCACCACGAACTCTCCTGGAGCGCGGCCTTTCATCGCATTCTCTTTGAACCAGTGGGCCAAAAGAGGTACACCCAGCAAATGGTCCACGGGAATGTCGAAAAATCCCTGAATTTGGCGGGCATGGAGATCGGCGGTGACCACGCGGTCCACTCCGGCACGTTCAATTATGTTGGCCACCAGCTTGGCCGAAATAGGCTCGCGCCCCTTGGCCTGGCGATCCTGGCGGGCATATCCGAAGTAGGGCATCACAAGGTTGATATGTCCTGCGGAAGAGCGCTTGAGCGCATCAACCATAATGAGAAGTTCCATTAAATTGTCGTTCACGGGCTTGCACGTCGGCTGAATAACGTAAACATCGGCGCCGCGCACGCTCTCTTCAAGACGGAAACCGACTTCGCCGTCGGCAAAATTGTAATGCTTGACATCGAGGAGCTTTACGCCCAGCGCATCGCTCACCTTCTGCGCAAACGCAGGATGAGCCGTGCCTGCAATCAGAACTATGGGGTTCTCGCCTGCCGCCATCTTCACAGCCTCCATTATTGATCTTTCTCGGATTTTTTCTTCTGAACCCAACCTTGGATAACAACCTGACGCGCCCGCGCGACGGCAAGAGCTCCGTCGGGAACATTCTCGGTGATCACCGATCCCGCGCCGACGATGGCTCCGCTGCCCACTTCCACCGGTGCAACCAGCATTGTGTCGCTGCCGATAAAACAGTGATCGCCGATGCGCGTGGGATTTTTACGGGATCCGTCGTAGTTGCAGGTTACCGATGCGGCGCCGATGTTGGTGCCGTCGCCGATCACGGCGTCACCCATGTAGCTGAGATGAGGAACTTTACTGTCCCGGCCGATTTGGCTGTTCTTAATCTCCACAAATTTGCCGGCAAAGGAATTTTCCATCAGGCGGGTTCCGTCCCGAAGGTAACAAAACGGACCCATTTTAACACCTTTTTCAGCGATGATGTCCTGGGCGATCACCGATCCGAGACATTGGACGTTTTCTTTGAGAACGGCGCGGCGCAACACGGTTCCCGAATGGATGACGCAGCCTTCGCCGATGTCGCTGGCTCCCCAGATCTGCACGTTGGGATAGAGCAGAGCCTCGCCGCGAAAAACCGCACGGGGCGAGATCCAGACCGTGTCGGGATCAATGCACTTCACTCCCGCTGAAAGCCACCGGAGCAGCACGCGGTCGCGCAGTTTTTTGGAGAGCCGTGCCAGTTCTTGCGGCGTATTGACGCCCGCAAGATTTTCGGCGGGAAGTTTTACGGGCGCGGCGCAAAGGCCGCGGCTCTGCGCCTGGGCGATGAGATCGACAATGTAGTACTCCTTTTGGCTGTTGCTGCAATTGAGTTCAGAGAGGCCTTCGAGGAGCTGACGCGCGTGAAAATAGTAAACGCCCACGTTGATCTCTTTGATGAGCCGTTCTTCGGGGGATGCATCTTTGGCTTCCACCACGGCCACGGAATTTCCCTTTCTGACCACCCGCCCGTATCCTGCGGGATCGTCCATGTCACAGGTCGCGAAGGCAAGGTCGGCGCCGCCGGCCCCTTGGAGCAAAGCCTCCACTTCGCTGTGAGTCAGCATGGGCATGTCGCCGTTGACGATCAAAAGGTTTTCCCGCTTTTCGATCCACTCTTTGGCGCACATCACGGCATGACCTGTGCCGAGCTGCTCCCTTTGCCAGATCGTCTGAACGCGGGGGGCGTTCTCGGCAAGCCATGCCGTTACCTGCTCTCCTCCATATCCCACCACCGCCGCAATGTCGGTAATCCCCGATTCTTCAAGGCTCTTCAGGACATAGTAGAGCATGGGCTCTTCCAAAAGAGGCTGCATCACCTTGGGTGCGGAGCTTTTCATCCGGGTTCCCCTGCCGGCCGCCAAAATCAGCGCGCTGCAGGCAACGGATTGAGCCATTGAGCGATCATCCTTTCACAATTTCTGACGGTGCGCCGTCACTTCGATGCGCATTTCGCCTTCATGAATTTCGTGCTATGATCATGGAGACAACAGAAAAACATTTTTATACTATCATGGACTTTATTGCTGTCAAGGCGATAATACCTGAAATACCGGAGGAATTTTAATGACTCATCTTTCTTTCCCTCAGCCTTTTTTTCCGGCGATCCTGCTTGTTTTGCTGGTGCTGTTCTCACTGCTGGGGTTCAAAGCCATGGGCCCCCGCGGGACGCAGCGAGACATCGCGGCTTTCTGGTGTGCCCTGGGCTTGTTTCTTGCGCTGCTGTCGCTTTATTTGGCGCTGTATTTCTCGCCGATTTTGGGCGCGGCCCCTCTTGTGCCGTTGTTTATTTTCGTCAGGCTCTTTCTGGCGACCCGCGGCAGTTCCGGAGGGAAGTCACACGCCTCGGGGGCCTCTCGGGACAATCACGATTCCGCTGACGGAAACTCCCCGAAATAATTTCCATGAAAAAACGAGCCGTCACAGCAAAAGCCCTCTTCATTTTTCGTCGAAGAGGGCTTTTGCTTCGCAGCGCCGCTGTCTGAGGCGGCCTACTCTACGGTAACGCTTTTGGCGAGGTTTCGCGGCTGATCAATGTCGCATCCGCGAAGAAGCGCCGATTCGAAGGCGAACATCTGCAGAGGGATCACCGTCAGGAAGGGCGTAAGCTCCGGTTCGGTTTGAGGAACGCGAATAAGCCCTTCAACGTCGGCCTCAACGGGGGAAGTCCCCGTAGTCTCAAAGATCACCGGAGCTTTTCGCGCCCGAGTCTCCTGCACGTTGGAAAGGGTTTTGTCATAGAGTTCGTCGTGAGGGGCGACTACCACCACGGGCACCTTTTCATCGAGCAGCGCGATGGGACCGTGTTTCATCTCCCCGGCGGCGTAGGCCTCGGCATGAATATAGGAAATTTCCTTGAGCTTCAAAGCGCCTTCCATGGCAACGGGGTAGGAAAGGCCTCGGCCGAGGAACAGGAAATCCCGCGCGCCTTTAAACTTTTTCGCCAATTCCTGAATGTCCCCGCGCATGAGAAGGATCTCCTCGATCTTATAGGGAAGGTCCGCCAGCGCGTGAGCCAGACGTCGTTCATCTTCGGGAGGCAGCTCGCCTCGAAGCTTGGCGAAGTAAAGTCCCATAAGGATAAGCGCCGCAATCTGGGCCGTAAAGGTCTTCGTCGCGGCGACGCCGATTTCCACCCCGGCGTTGAGGCGGATCACATGGTCCACCTCACGGGCAATGGAAGAATTGGGAGCGTTGGTGGCCGCCACCGTGCAAACTCCGCGTTTCTTCGCATGACGAAGGGCCTCGAGGGTGTCCAGCGTCTCTCCCGACTGCGATACGAAAACCGCCATGGTCCGGGCGTTCACGCGAAGGGGCCGGTAACGATACTCCGAAGCGATATCCACGAAAATGTCCGCGTCAAGGTATTTTTCCAGGACGCGCTGGGCGACGCAGGCCGCATAATAGGAAGTACCGCAGGCCACAAAGTCAAGGCGCTGTATGGATTGAGCCTTTTCCGGCGAAATTCCCCACTCGCCGCTCAGGTCGATACAATCGCTGGCGACGCGGCCGTAAAGGGCGCGGCGCAGCACGGCGCCCTGCTCGTTGATCTCCTTGAGCATAAAATGAGAATAACCGGCCTTGTCGATCATGGCCGCATTGACATCTACCGACAGGGGGCGGCGCTGGTGAGGGACGCAGTCAAGACTCCAGTAGGAGGCGCCTTGGCGGGTCAGTCGGCAGATTTCACCTTCTTCGAGGAACACCACGTGATCGGCATGCTCCACCACGGCTGGCACGTCGGAAGCGCAAAAAGACTCTCCGTCGCCGAAGGCCACCACCAGCGGCGCGCCCTTTCTGACGCAGTAAATTTCATCGGGACGGTCTCTGAAAATAATCACAAAGGCAAAGGCCCCCGTGCATTTTTTAAACAGGCGGCACAGAGCCTTCACGGGATCGCCTTCGTAGAGCCGCCCCAGAAGCTGCGCCGCCACCTCCGTATCGGTCTCCGAAGCAAAGACGACGCCCTGCTTCTGCAGCTCGGCGCGAAGCGACAGATAATTCTCCACTATGCCGTTGTGCACCAGCGCCAAAGTGCCGCGATCGTCGGTCTGAGGATGGGCGTTGGCCGCGGTTACGCCGCCGTGCGTCGCCCAGCGGGTATGGCCGATGCCCACGCTGCCTTCGATGCCCCCGGGGCCGATGGCCCGTTCAAGGTCAGCCACTTTTCCTACAGCTTTGACGATTTTAAAATCTCCGTGATGGTGCACGGCAATGCCCGCTGAATCATACCCGCGGTATTCAAGACGTTTCAGTCCCGTCAGGATGGCAGAACAGGCATTTTTATTTCCGATATAACCGACAATTCCACACAATTTTACAGACCTCCACAGCTTCAGGGGTGCTCCGCTCTTTGTCACGCCGATCGCTCGACCTTTTTGTCGCAGAGTTTTATGGCTTCCCCTTCAAACCACGAAAGCTTCCGCCGAGTTTTTCGATCGCTTTCGACCTCGTCAACTGTTGCCGCACCTTTTGCGGTTCAGTCCTGGCGCTTGTCTTCGTACCCAAGCCTCCTCTTATTTTACACATATTTTATCATACTCCCACTAACATATCGCCCGCATTATTGGTCTCGCTTCGCGACCAACGCCATCTCCGGAATTTTCCGGGACGGCACGTTTTCATAACTTGTTTGCCGACGCCCGACAATGTGCGTTTTATCAGAACGGGATTTTTTACCAAAAAGAATAACGACCGGCGGTTATGGTTTTAAAGGTCGACGAAGCGGCGGTCCTTCACGGCGGGCACCAGGCCATACTTCCCCGTTTTTTCCTATGTGCCGGCCTCCCGACGTCTCTGTCGGGAGGCGAGTATGTTGCGCCAAAGGAAGAGGGGCCCGTTTATCGCCAAGCGAAACTTG
>CABTYW010000008.1 GCA_902489135.1 uncultured Synergistaceae bacterium | reverse complement strand
GACCAGAGCCGCGTCGCCACGCCCGCCGATGCATTCCGCAACGGCGCCGACTATATCGTGATGGGGCGTCCCATCTATCAGGCTCCCGACGTGCGCAAAGCCGTCAGGGAGATTGCGGCATCCATTGAGGAGGGATTGTCGTGCGCGAAGAATTAACGGACATTCAGGTTCAGGAAGAGCTGAAAAAGAGGCTTCTGGAGAGCCGGGCGTGGCTCTCCGGCCATTTCAAGCTCACATCGGGACGTCACAGCGCCAACTATATGCAGTGCGCCATGCTGCTGCGCTTTCCGAAAAACGCGGCCTTTGTGGGCGGAGAGATCGCCCGGCGCATCGCCCCTTTGAAGCCCGACTTCATCGTGTCGCCGGCTCTGGGCGGACTGATTGTGGGACACGAGGTGGCGCGCGCCCTTGACGTGCCTTTCCTTTTCTGCGAGCGCGAGGACGGGAAGATGAGGCTTCGCCGTTTTCCCATGCCCGTGGGCAAGAGCTTTGTGGCCGTAGAGGACGTGGTGACCACCGGCGGTTCCGTCAGAGAGACGGCCGATTACATGGTGCAGGGCGGATGCCGTTGGGTGGGGTCGGCTTGCATCGTCGACCGCTCCGGCGGCAGCCAGAAGCTCGGTCCCGATTTGGTGTCGCTTTTCAAAGTCACCTTCGAAACCTACGATCCCGAAAACTGCCCGTTGTGCAGAGAGCTGGGAACGCCGCCGGTGAAGCCCGGCAGCCGCCCCGACGGAAAATAGCGTCAAGGGGTGAATTCTTCCATTGAGCGAGGTGGTGCGGCGTTGCAACTGAAAGAGAAAGCTGTCGTCATGACGGCCGACGACATGGAACGCGCCATGAGGCGCATGAGCAGCGAAATTTCCGAGAAAAATCACGGCATCGACGACCTTGTCATCATCGGCATTCAGCGCCGTGGAGTTTATCTGGCGGGGCGGCTTCGCGAGCTGATTCGCGAGAGCGAAGGCGTCAGACTCCCCCTGGGCGAGCTGGATATCACGCTGTACCGCGACGACATCACGCTGCTTGTGGATCAGCCCGTGGTGCACAGCACCTCCGTACCCTTCGGGCTGAACGGCAAAAAGGTCATTCTCGTCGATGACGTGCTGTTTACGGGACGCACAATTCGCGCCGCCCTGGAGGCGCTGGGCGACATCGGACGTCCGGCCTGCGTGCAGCTTCTCATTCTCATTGACCGGGGCCATCGCGAGCTGCCCATACAGCCCAATTACCTGGGAAAGGCCGTCCCCACGTCGCTTCAGGAAAGCGTGGAAGTCCGCGTGAAAGAGCTTGACGGCTGCGACGAGGCCGTCATTTGCGCCGCAGAATGAGAAAGACCCTCACGGGGCCTCTGGCGCTCCTCGCCGCTCTGCTGACTTTGGCCGTGGGCACGCCGCAGGCGGTCAGGAGCGCCGAGCCGCAGAAACTGAAAGTTCTTACCGTCGATCCTCTGATGGAACTGATGGTCCGATTTATCGGCGGCCCCTACGTGAACACGGCGTCGGGATGGCGCCTGAGCGATGACGGAACTCTGAGGCCGGACCGCAGCTTTTTGAAAGACGACAAAGCCTCTCTGCCTCTTATAGCGCTGACGCGGCAGCAGTATGACGATTTTGCCGCGTCGGCGGGATCGGGCAGGAAACGCCGCGCTTTGTCGCCTCCGCCGACTGAACTGCGCCCCGGGCTCTGCTGCCTTTTGGACGGGCGGGCGTTCTCCGGCGACTGGCAAAACTTTTACGGCGACCCCGCCAATCTGCCCTTTACGGCACAGCGCGTCATGGACGTTCTGTCGCGGCTGGACGGGAACAATTATCGTTTTTACCAGCGGCGTCTCGGCGAATTCAACGCCCGTCTCCGTTCGGTGCTGATCTCAGGGCGCGGCCGGCTCCGCGGCGTCACAGTGCTCTGTCTTGGAAGCTGGTATGTGCCGTTTTTCAGGGCCTGGGGATGCCGCATCAATTCTCCCGACGACGATGAGCTCAAGCTCATTGACGCCCTGGCGTCGTCGGACACGGAGAAAACCGCCGCCGCGCTGGCCGATCAACTGCGAAAGGGGCGAGTGGTAGTCACCGACGGGCGACTTTCGGCAAAAAAACGATGGGCGTTGGAAAACTTCGCCGGAGCCGTGGTTTTTGTGCCCGACCGGGAGGAGGATTTTCTCTTTTTCATCCATCACGTCGTCCTTGCCGTGGCCGGCCGACTGGAACAGCAAAAAAAATAAGACTGTACGCGAAAAACCGCCGAAAGCCCCATCACTCAGAGCTTTCGGCGGTTTTGAATTTTGCATTGCGGCCTCGCGCTTTCAAAAAATTATCGGCACACAATCCTTCCCGTGCCCTCGGTGAAATGACCGATGACGGCGGCATGGTCAAAGCCGCACTCCCGAGCCAGAGCGACAATTCGCGCGGCGTCATCGTCGGAGCAGGCCATCATCAGTCCGCCCGAAGTTTGCGTGTCGAACAGGAAATCCCGACGGTTTTCGGGGACTGAATCAAGACGGTCCATTTGGGGAGCGTAAAGCTTTTCGTTGCGGTAGGCTCCTGCGGGCAAAAGTCCCATCTGAGCCAGCTCGGCGGCGCCGTCCATAATGGGCAGAGCGTTCACGTCCATTTCGAGATTGACGCGACGGTCGGAAAGCATATCCAGCGTGTGCCCCGCCAGGCCGAAGCCCGTGACGTCGGTGGCGGCGTGAACCCGTCGGCGAAGTTCCGGGGACATCCGGCGAGGCAGATCGTTGAGAGCGGTCATCCATCGTACGGCGTCGGCAGCCTGCGCGGCTTCCGCCATTTCCGCCTTGATGGCCGTGGCCAAAATGCCCGATCCCAGCGGTTTGGTGAGCACCAGCGCGTCGCCGGGATGGGCGCCTACAGTGCGCCACATGGCGTCGCACTCCACCTCGCCGAAAACGCACAGGCCGTATTTGGGTTCCTGGTCCTCCACGCTGTGCCCGCCCATGAGGAAAGCGCCGCTTTCACTGACTTTGGAAGCGCCGCCTTCCATGAGGCGTTTGAGCATGTCCAGGGGCAGACAATTCAGCGGAAAAGCCACCACGTTGAGCGCCACCAGCGGCAATCCGCCCATGGCGAACACATCGCTGATGGAATTGGCCGCGGCGATCTGTCCCCAGACGTAGGGATCGTCCACCACGGGCGTAATAAAGTCCACGGTGAGAATTCCGATGCGATCTTCCGTAATTTTCCAGAGCGCCGCGTCCTCGCCGCCCTCCCAGTCGGTGAGAATTCGGCTGTCACGGGGACGAGGCAGATCGGCAAGCACTTTGGCGAGGTCCTCCGGACCTATTTTCGCCGCTCACCCGCTGCTGTGAGAAAGCTGGGTCAATCGTTGTGTAAGACTCATGGAAAACGCCCCTTATCAATCATTTGTTTTTTTGAATGAGCCGTCGGGACGCACCTGTTTTTTACGGATCCTGCGGCGCGGCGGCTGTTTGGCGGCGTTGGAGCGGAGCCATGGAAGACGCCGCTTATTTTCTGAAAAAAATTTTGGCGATGAGGGTGATGACGGCGCTCACGATAAGACAGCTTGCCAAGGGAAAATGGACGGACCAGTTTTTGCCCTGCCAGGAAAAGTCGCCGGGCAGGCGTCCTAGGGGAAGCAGACGCGAACCGAAGTGAAAAAACGCACCGACGATCACCAGAAGGACGCCGATAACCATCAGCATTTTGCCGAAATCGTGAACCATACCCACCATCCTTTTTTCCTTGCGATCTGCGCTCACTGTCATTTATACACTATCGGCACAATGCAATGCAAGGGGTGCACAAAAAAACGGGACCTTCGCGAAGCGCGCGAAAGTCCCGTGGCGAGCAGAGGCCGATCAGCTTAGAGCAGCACGTACTTGCATAGGAAGATCAGCGTCAAAACGTACATCAGAGCGCTGACTTTTTTCGCTTTGCCCGTCAGCGTGTTGATCAGCGTGTAGGAGATGATGCCCAGCGAAATTCCCTCGGAAATGCTGTAGGCGAAGGGCATGGTGATGAGGCAGATGTAGGCCGGAACCGCTTCGGTCAGGTCGGAAATGTCGATTTTGCTCACCGAGGAGAACATCAAAAAGCCCACGATAACCAAAGCCGGCGCCGTGGCGAAGGAAGGAATGGCCATGAAAATGGGCGACAAAAACAGCGACAGGAAGAACAAAACCGCCACAGTGACGGCGGTGAGCCCCGTGCGTCCGCCTTCGCTGACGCCGGAAGCGCTTTCAACGTAAGTGGTGACCGTGCTGGTGCCCATGGCCGCGCCGAGGAGCGTGCCGCAGGCGTCGGCCATGAGCGCGCCCTTGATGCGGGGCAGCGTCCCGTCGGGACGGAGCATATCCGCTTTGGAAGCCACACCCATCAACGTGCCCAGCGTATCGAACACGTCCACGAACAGGAAGGCGAAGACCACCACCACGAAATCGGCAGTGAAAATTTTTGAGAAGTCAAGCTTCATGAAGATGGGCGAAGGATCGGCGGGAAGGAAGGATGCGGCGCCCGCCGACAGGTTGGGCAGAACGCTGAAGGTGCCCATTTCCGGGTTGGGAACGTACAGGCCGGTTTTCTCGCAGACCACTCCCATCAGCCACGTGATGATAATGCCCCACAGAATATTGCCCTTGACGTTTTTGGCCATCAAAATGCCCGTGATGACAATTCCCAGCAGCGCCAGCACCACCGTGATGCCCTCGCTGCGGAACGTGCCCGTCAGAAGCGACTGTTTAAAGGAATAGAGCGCCACCTTCGTGGCGGGATTGGCGACGATGACCCGCGCGTTGCTCAGGCCGATGAGAGCGATGAACAGGCCGATGCCCACGGAAACCGCCTGTTTCATGCTCATGGGAATGACGTCGAAAATCGCCTGACGAACGTTGGTCAGCGACATGACGATGAAAATCAGACCTTCAATGAACACGGCGGCCAGCGCCATTTCCCAGGTGTATCCCATGCCCTTGACGACGGCGAAGGCGAAATAGGCGTTGAGCCCCATGCCGGCCGAAAGCGCAAAGGGATAGTTGGCGAAGAACGCCATGAACAGCGTGGAAATCCCCGACGCCAGCGCCGTGACGGTGAGAAGCGCGCCCTTGTCCATGCCCGTGACGCTCAGAATTGACGGATTGACGGCCAGAATGTAGGCCATGGTCATGAACGTGGTCAATCCGGCGGTCAGCTCAGTCTTGACGGTGGTTCCGCTTTCGCGGAGATGGAACACCCTTTCCAACAGACCTTCTTCCATTTTGCAGCCTCCTCAAAAAATGAAAACAACGGTGATTGCTCCAAAAATCTCATAGCTCATTATAACATGGAGAAAAATTTTCAGGCGAAAAACTCCTTACGGAAAAACGGAAAGAAAGGAAAATTTACGGTTTTTTCCCCCGCCGTGCCCGCGTTCAGCCGTGGAAATCAGAGCAAAAAAGCCCGATAGAGATAAAAGATGAGAAACGACGAGACCGCCATTTCGGCCATCAGCGGCATATAGCTGCGGTACAGCGACCTCATGGAACAGCCCATCTGCCGCAGCGTGAGCACCAGGCACAGATGAAGCGGCGAGAAGAAGTAGCCGATAAAGCTCCAGGTGTAGATGAAAACGCCGTAGAGCATTTCCTGTTCCTGAGGCAGTCCCAGGCCCGTAAGCAGCGGAACGAGAACGCCCAGGGAGACGAAACTCAGTCCCGACGTGAGACCGAAAAAGAGCGCCGAAGCGGCGATGACCAGCAGGACACTGAAGCCCGACGCGCCGTGAAACAGCGTCTGAAAGGCTCTCATGACGGCGGGGAGGCTGTTCACCGTGTTCTGAAGGTAGTAGATGCCCGCCATGAGCACAAAGGTTTCGACCTTGAGTCCCTTCCAAAAGACCTTCCAGTACGTCTGGGGGTCACGGCGTCCCCAGCAGGCCAGAATCAGCATGAGCGACAGAAAGACGCTGAGATACATTTCGACGCCGAAAAAAGCGTTGAGCGCCACGACGGCGTAGACGGGAGAGAAATATTTCAGCATGTGGAGGACGCCGAGCCGCACGTCGCGCCGGGCTTCGTCGCGGGGCGTCGCAACGCCGCTGAGATAGAGGCCGTAGGACGAAAGCTCCATCAGAAAAATGAAGGGCACATTGAGCGCGATGAGACGGTAGAGGTTCATTCCCGACGCCAGGTCGGACAGCAGAATCATGGAACTGCTGGTGGGCAGCAGAAAATAGGCGATATGGCGGAACGTCAGGTTGACGGCGGCGCGTTTCCCCGGCGGCAGACGGAGCGACGCGCCGATTTCGTCCACGAAGGGACTGGAAATGGCCGCTCCTCCCGGCACCGAAACCATGCCGATGGCTGCGGGAAGCAGCATCATGACGGCGCGTGACGAAGGGAAGATATGTTTCAGGCCGCGGTAGATCGACGAGAGCAGCCCATAATGCTTCATCAAGGCGCTGAAGATGCCGATTTGTACGATCACCGCCATGGTTTTGACGGTGGACGGCGTCAGAACCACCGCCTGGAAATTGCTCCAGAGTTTTGTGGGAGCGAGCCCTGCGGCACCGCCCATGATCAGGCCGGTGAAAAAAAGGGTGAAGCCCTTCCATATTTTTCCCTGCGGGACGAAGATCAGAAAGCCGAAGGCCAGAGCCATGGCCAGAAATTCACGGGCGACGTCGGTCATTTTTTCTGCTCCTTCACGAAAACCCACGCGCGGACGGGGAAGGCGAGGTCCCCGGCGGCTCAAAAACGGCCGCGGGGAGCCTCCTTCCCGAAAAACGTTCCGCCTTTAAAAGTGACCTTTCACAACGGCTTCAAGGGCGCCGCACAAAAAACGTTCCCGCGGAGCGGGAACGTCGGCAATTCAGCGAAGCGGGCTACTTTGTGGTTTTCATGTCGCCGGATTTCGCATCGGCTGCGGGAGCGGGAGCCGTGACCGTCACGCCGTACTTTTTGCGCAGCGCCTGGCGCTCGTCCTCAATGGCCTTCATTTGGTTCTGGCGGCGGAGGTCCTTTTTGATGTCATCATTGACTTCGGTGAAGGGACGCACCGAGGCGTCGCGGGTGTCGGTGACTTTGATGATGTGCCATCCGAAATCGGTTTTGACGGGAGCCTTGGTCATTTCGCCTTTTTTCAGGGCAAAAGCGGCCTTCTCGAAAGGCGGCACCATCTGCCCCGCGCTGAAGTAGCCCAAATCACCGCCGCGACTGCGGGTGCCGTCGCCGGAGAACTGTTCGGCGGCCTTCTCGAAGGTGATCTTTTTCGTCTCGATGTCGCGAAGAATTTCAGCCGCCTTTTTCTGAGCGGCTTCCTGATCCTTCTGGGGCATGTTCTTGTCGGAGCGGATCAAAATGTGGGAAGCGCGAACCGCTGCGGGGACATTGAAGCTTTCCTTGTGCTCGTCATAGAATTTTCGGGCGTCGGCATCGGAAACGGGCGTCTTGTCGGCTTTGTCGATGACCTTCTGAGTGGCCAGAGAGAACAGAAGGCGCTCGCTCATGGCGTTCATGGCCTCTTTGTATTCCTTGGTGTCCTGGAGCTTCTGATCCCGTCCCGACTGAGCGAACGTCTTGAAGTCCACGAGGTTTTCAAGAATGGACTGACGACCTTCCGGCGAAGAATAGGCGGCGCGCATCTGGGGATTGAGGCCGTTCAGCGCTTCGTCCACGTCGGAGCCGCGAATTTCCTGTCCGTTGACGACGGCAAGGACGGAATCGGTTTTTTTGTCCGCCGCCAACGCGGCGCCTGCGGCAAAAATCGTCAGAGTCAATGTCAGTGCAGCAATTTTTTTCATCAAAGGTCCTCCTTAAGGAAATGGTCTTTCAGAGCGTTTTTTCTTGCGGCTCCTATTATAGCCTAAAAAAATCCCTTGCAAAGATGTATAAAACTGCTATTCTGGAAAGGTCATTTCCCCACTGGAGGAATTTTCCGTGATTAAAACTGTTGAAATCAGCTGGGATGAGTTTTGCAGACAGCAATCTTCGCTGATGGGCAAACTTCTTCCGGCGCTGCGCAGCCTGAACCGGGATTCCATCGCTTTGCGCACCCGGGACTGGTCCATTCTTCCGAGATGGGAAGAAAGCGCCTTCTATTTTGAAAGCTACGAAGACGAGCCGGCATCCTACAGTTCCGCGGAAGAGGATATCCAGCTGTTGGTCACGGCCGTGCCCTTCGGTTCCATTTAAAGCGTTCTCACCTATTTCCCCAACTTTTCGGAGGTTGATTGAAAGATGAAGCTCATTGTTAACGCGCGCGTGCTGCCCGTTTCGGGCGATCCCATGGAGGATGCCGCCGTTCTCGTGGACGGCTCCAAGATCGTCGGCGTAGGCCGGCATCTCGGCTCTCCCGCCGACGCCCAGGTCATCGACGCCCGCGGCTTGACGCTGACGCCCGGCCTTGTGGACGCTCACACTCACATCACCACCAGCGAAGAGATGGAACTTTACGGCATGGAAGACATCAACGACATGACCATGCCGGTGACGGCAGCCATGAGAATACAGGATTCCATCTACACCCGCGACAAAAACGTCGCCGAATCCCGTGAAAAGGGCGGCGTGACCACCGTGCAGACGCTCCCGGGCAGCGCCAACGTCATGGGCGGCCAGGGTGCCATCATCAAGCTCAAAAAAGCCTGCGTGCTGGACGACATGCTGGTCAAGTCACCCAGCTGCATGAAAGCCGCCCTGGGCGAAAATCCCATCCGCGTGTACAAAGAGCGCGGCTACAAGACGCCCACCACCCGCATGGGCAACGCCTATATCCTGCGCAAGGCTCTGACCGACGCGCGAAACTACCTCGAGAAGAAAAAATACCGCAAGGCCAACGAGGCCTTCGAGACCAATCTCGACCTGGAGGCCATCGCCCTGGTGCTTGAGCGCAAGATCAAGCTGAGCGTCCACAGCCACCGCGCCGACGATATCTGCACCGCCATCCGCATCGCCGAGGAGTTCGGCTTGGATTTCACCATTGAACACTGCACCGAAGGGCAGTTCATCGTGCCGTGGCTTGCCGAACATCATGTGAAGGCCGCCGTGGGGCCCACCTTCGGCGTGGCCGTGAAGCCCGAACTGCGCAATCAGGGATGGGAGACTCTCGTCAAGCTGACTCACGGCGGCGTACATACCTGCATCATCACCGACCATCCCGTCATTCCTCTCTACGGCCTGATCGTGTCGGCATCGCTGGCGTCGCGCGCGGGACTCACCGACGCCGAAGCCCTGCGCTGCGTCACCCTCTCCGCCGCCGAACATCTGGGCATCGAGTCGCGCGTGGGCTCCATCGACGCCGGCAAGGACGCCGATCTGGTTCTGTGGAACGGCGATCCTCTGGATACGCGCTCCCACCCCGTCATGACCATGATCGACGGAAAAGTGGAATACGACGCCATGGGGCGCTGAACCGAAGAAGAACTGAAACATACCGGGAGACCGCGAAAGCGGTCTCTTTTTTTATGTGCCGTTGTGACGCGTCAAACGAAGGCGGTTATTCGGCGAAAATACGGATGAAAAGAAAAAGCGGACGTTGTAAAATAAAAAAATATGATGAAGGCGCCCGAGGCGTCCGGATCTTCCGTGTCCTGAAACCTGTACAGAAAGAGGGATTGCCCATGAAAAAAATGACTCCGCTGGCTGTGCTGGGGGCTGCCGCAGTTTTGTGCGCCGCCGGATTTTATCTCTTTGACGGCAAAGAGGCGGGCAGCGCTCCGCTCACCAGTGTCGTCAGCGGCGACGTGCACTCTGACCGCCCCGCGCCGCAGGAGGGCGCTCAAGCGTCCCCATGCGCCGAAAAAGAGGGGGCGCCCGTCGACAAAGAAAAGCTCACCCGGGGCTATCAGGCGTGGGCCGAGCGAAAATACGAGGCGGCGGCGGAAAGCTTCAAAAAAATTGCCGAAGAAGGTTCGCCGCAGGGCATGACGGCGCTGGGATTTCTCTATCTGTCGGGCACGGGCTGCGAAGCCGACGTGGAGAAGGGACTGAGCATGTACCGCATGGCCGCCGCCGCCGGCGAACCCTACGCCATGTACGGGCTTGCCGAATATTTGAGATCCAATCCTTCCTGCGAGAAGGAACCCGGCGAAGGCCTGACCATGCTGAAAACTGCGGCGCTGGAGAAAAAACTTCCGGCGGCCTGCCGCGATTATTACGAATTTCTCCGCAGTCAGGGAAAAAACGACGAAGCCCAAACCTATTTAAAGGAAAACGCCAAAGAAGGGCAGAACTGGGCCATGACCACTCTCGGCATCGCTCTGTGTGACGGGCCGGGAAACCATCTGGACGTCGAAGAGGGATTGAAGCTGTTGAAAAAAGCCGCCCAAAACGGCGACGTCACGGCCTCCTACTGCGCGGGATGCGTTGAGCTGCGCCGCGGCAGAAAAGGTTCGGCGGAACTGCTCTTCCGCTCGGCGGCAAAACAGATGTACGGTCCGGCGCTCCTTGAACTGGGGCGCATGGAACTGCAGCGCGGAGAATTGAAAAAAGGAAAAGATCTGATGAAAAAGGCCGGCGAACACGGTTCTCCCGAGGCCTTCGTCCTGTTGGGCAAGGCCTGCGAGACCGGCCAGAAAGAAGAAAAAGATCCGCTTCGGGCGGCGCAGTACTACAAAATGGCTGCCGACGCCGACGACGGCAGCGGATACAACGAGCTGGCGCGGCTGACGGAAATCGGACTGGGCGTGCCCCAATCCTTCGAAGAGGCCTATCGACTGTACTCCGCCGGTGCCGAGGCCGGCAGTTCGGAAGCGCTGTACAATCAGGGAAGAATGGAAATTCTCGGCAGAGGAACGGAGAAAAATCCGGCCTCGGGCGTGGAAAAACTTCGCCGGGCGGCCGGGCGGGGAGAGAGCGGTGCCAAAACGGCGCTGGCTTCCCTGTACGTCCAGGGAATTTTTCTCGACAAAGACCTTGACGAAGCCGAGCGGCTCTATCGACTGGCCGCGGCTCAGGGCGACCGGGAGGCTCAATATCGATTGGGCGAGATGCTGCGCCGGGAGGATACCGACGAAAGCTTTGAGGAAGCCATGAAATTTTATCGTCTCGCCGCCGATCAGGGCTGTGCGGACGCCCAATACGCCCTGGGACAGTGCTATGCCGACGGCCGCCGCGGCAGTCCCGACATGGAAGGCGCCGTCAAATGGTACATGGAGGCCGCTCATCAGGGCCATCCTGCGGCCCTCTGCGCCGTGGGGCTCCTTCGTCTTGACAGCGCCAAGAACGACGGTGACGTGAAAGAGGCTGTCGGTTTGGTGGAAAAAGCGGCGAAATCGGGCTATATGCCCGCGCGCTATGCTTTGGGTCAAATATGCGAGGAAGGGCGCCTGGGCAAAAACGCCATCCCCCAAGCTCTTGAACACTATCGCGCCGCCGCCCGCGGAGGAAACGCCGATTCGCAGCTGCGCATGGCGTCCATTGCGGCTCACGGCGAATTCAACGTGCCCGTAAATTTCGGTGAAGCGCTGAAATGGTATCTTGAAGCCGCTCGGCAGGGAAACGCCGCGGCGCAGTGCAACGCCGCCGCCATGTACGCCGAGGGACGGGGAACTGAAAAAGATCCAAAGCAGGCGGCGGCGTGGTATCAGGCGGCTGCTGAACATGGCAGCGTGCAGGCGCAGTACAATCTGGGACTGATGAAACTTCGCGGCGTGGGGATTGAACGGCAAAAGGATCAGGGGTTGGGGTGGCTGGAGAAAGCGGCGGCGGAAGGCTATGCCGCCGCACAGAATGAGCTGGGAGTTCTTTACGCCGAAGGCAGAGAGGTGAAATACAGTTACGACACGGCATGCCGGTGGCTTCAAAAGGCCGCCGAGAGCGGCTATGCTCCGGCGCAGTTCAACTTGGGGCTTCTGTACAGTTATAGCGACCAAAGCGACCTTTCCGCCGCGGCATCCTGTTTTGAGCAGGCCGCGGCGCAGGGCCATGCGTTGGCGGCGTGGTATTTGGGCTGTGCTTACGAAGCAGGCCGCGGCGTCGCCAAGGATGTGGCGCGGGCGAGGGAATGCTATCAGACGGCCGCCGATGCCGGCTGTGATCGCGCGGTGCAGTCGCTGGAACGGCTCGATGCAAAGCTCCACAAGGTGCTGTCGCCTGATGTGTCCGCCCACGGGGCAGGCTTGACGGAAGGAAGAGAAAAGGGACCGGCGAAAAAATAAGCCCCGTGCGAAAGTTTTTCCGACCTTTTCAGCGACCCGGGGGAAATGGACTTCCGCTTCCCGAGCGGGAAATGCTGTTTAAGCCGACAATTGCAGTTTTTCAAGACGAAAGCGTCCCGCCGAAAGGGAATTTTTTCTCTTTCGGCGGGACGCTTTGGTGAAGATGAAAATTCAGGCTGTTGATAGGTCCGCTTTTTTCAGTTTTCTGCCGCGGGAATATGGCTGATAAAAGTCATGCAGTCGTTTTTTCAGAGCGCATGAAAGCTGCCGACAAAAGGCATTGCGGAGGATCGGTTGAGCTGGTGCTCCTGTTCTGTGGAGAAGAGGCGGATCGTCACAAACGCCAATGGAGAAATTCCGCTGCTGCCCTCATTTCGGTTGGCAACTCACCGGGGGGGCGAGATGAGATTTCTTCCCGGGCCTTCGGAATTCATTCAGCTTTTTCGGATGGTCAAAATTCCTCCCAGGAGAAGAGATATGCCGATCATGCCCAGCATGAGGTTGCCCAGGAGGCTCATTCTCTTTTGCTTCTTGAGAAACTCTTCACGGTTGAGGGCGCCTTTCATGAAGCTGAAATGTTTGGAGGGGTACAGCGCTCTCCCCTTTTGAAAGCCCACTACGGTGACTGTACCTGCCTTTTTTAAATCGTACATGTCATAGGAGCAGCGCATTCCACGCTGGAATTTTGACGGGGGGTCGCTGTCCAAAACGTACAAATAGGTCCTCTCGGCAAGACGGTTGCGTGCCATAAGTCCTGCACGCTCAAGCTCTTCGCCGTCGAACTCCGTGCAATTTTTCGGCGTGGACAGCACCCTCAGCAGTTTCGGTGACAGATCGAACTCTCCGATCTTCGCTTGGCCGTAGAGGTTGTCGCTGTCGGAACCGTCCACATGAACGATAACCCATTCCTTTTTGTCGCCATCCACTTTGCGTTGCTCTGTCCGACGGCGGACGCGCGGCGAGGGGAAGGACAACCCCAGATCTTTGTCGCGCGCCGGCGCGGTCATCTCCATGGTGCCGCTGCACACCACCAGCTTGCCTTCGTTTTCCTGCAGAACAACCGGTTTTTCGAGAAAGACGGCGGATTTGAGTTCTTCCTGCGCTTTCGGCGCTTCGCTATACGTAAGCCATGCTCCGGCCGCCATGATGACTCCCAGAAAAATCAAAACGATGCCGATGAGTTTTCTTTTCATGGCGATTGCTCCTTTCGAGGATTTGTTAAAGTCGCCGGTGCGGTCAATGAACAGCCTGATTCAGCGAGCGCCGCGAACAAGGAATTCAGCGCTTCGCCGACAGCTTTGCGGCCTCGATGACGTGTTTGGCCAGCACGGTGGTGGTCACGGCGCCGACGCCGCCGGGCACGGGAGTGCAGGCTTTTGCCGCTTGAGCGGCTTCGGCGGTCACGTCGCCGGCGAGTTTGCCCTCGGCGGTGACGTTGATTCCCACGTCGATTATCACCTGGTCGGGGTTTGTGAATTCGGCGGACACTGCGCCGGCGCGTCCCATGGCCGCGGCCAGAATGTCGGCTTTGCGCGCCACGGAAGCGATGTCTCGGGTTTTGCTGTGGCACAGGGTGACGGTGGCGTTTTCGCGCAGCAGCATCATGGCGAGGGGGCGTCCGACCACGAGGCTTCTCCCGAGGACGACGGCCGACGCGCCCTTCAGCGCCACCTTGTAATACTTCAGAATTTCCATACAGGCGGCGGGAGTGCAGGGAGGATAGCCGATGTCGCGTCCTGTGTAGACGCCGACCTGGGAGCCCGGCGTGATGCCGTCGGCGTCCTTTTCGGGCAGAAGGGCGGCGCGAACGGCCGCCTCGTCCATCTGAGCGGGCAGCGGCATGAAAATCAGGCAGCCGTGGATGGTGCGGTCGGCATTGACCTGTTCCACCGTCTTCATCAGGTCGTCCTGCGAGGCGTCGGCGGGCAGCACAAAATGTCTCACGTCGATGCCCACGGACTGGCAGCGCTTGACGGCGCCGCGCTCGTAAGCGAGATCGTCGCCCCGTTCGCCCACGCGGACGATGGCGAGGCAGGGCGTCACGCCCGAAGTTTTCAATTTTTGGGTTTCTTCTTTCAGTTGGAGGGTCAAAGCCGCGGCGACTTCTTTGCCGCTGAGGATCTGGGCCATGGAAATCATTCCTTTCGGGGGTTATGCGTCGGCGACGGAGTGAAGCTGCCCGGCGACGGAACCGTAGATCTTGTCGGCGAGGGCGCCGTATTTTTTCAGCAAGGCGTCAACCTGAGAGTTGGCCTGGGCGGCGTACTCTTTGTTTTTCATCATTCGCGTGTTGATGTACACGTTCAGCGCGGCGCCCGAAAGGGCGGCTTTGCAGAGGGCGGCGCCGACGCCGGCGTCGCTGACGGCGATTTTCGAGCCCTTGGCGGCAAACTGTTCGAGCAGCTCCAAAGCTTCGCCGCATTTTCTCATGATCTGTAGAGGCGCGTCGCTGGCGGCCTTCAGCGCCGCTTCCATGACGCGGTCCTTTTCGGCGCGCTGTTCTTCCGTGTCCCTGGGCATGCCGTAGGCGGCGGCCAGAGGGGCAAAGACTTCGGCGTCTTTCTCGACCAGGTCGAGGAAGTCCTTCTGAAGCGCGTCGCAGCGAGTCTGATAATTTTTAATTTCTTCCTCGACGGCGGCATATTTTTTCTTGCCCACCGTCAAACTGCCGACCATGTTGCCCAGAGCCGTGCCGATGGCGCCGCACAGCGCCGAGGCTCCGCCGCCGCCGGGGACCGGTGCTTTGGTGGCCAGTACGGCGACAAAATCGGCGCAGGATTGTGATGTGATTTTCATGTCGTTCTCCTTGTTCAATAGTTGGCGAAATGACCGCTGTTTCCTAAAGTCCCGGTGCCGCTGAAAAGGCCGCGTGTGTTCTCGCAATGGAAAGCGGAGCGCTCGTCAGACCGTGCGCGGTCTGCGACGCCGGACCGGTCGCGCTTTTTGCGGCGCCTCCCTGGGGGTGAAGCGGGGAGTCCCTTCCTCAAGGGGCGGAGCCGTCGGACGATGAACTGCGCGCGGCCGCCCGCAGGGGCGTCATTTGAGCTTGAGACTGAGATAAATGGCGTCGGGCAGGGGATTGTCGTAGTAGGGCGGAATTTCCTCAAATCCCAGCGATCGGAAAAGCCCCATGGCGGGGCGCATGTGAAAGCCCAGCATGTCCAGAACCATCTCGCGGTACCCTTCGTCCGCGGCGGTCTCAATGACTTTTTCGGCCAGAGCGCGCCCGAGACGGCATCCGCGGCATTGGGGACGAACGTAAAGCCGTTTCATCTCGCAGCGTTTGTCGCTGAGACGTTTCCATGCGGCGCAGCCCTTGACCTCGCCGGCTTCGCTGACAGCCGCAAAAATTCGGCCGTGAGGCGGCAGATAGATTTGGTCGAGATGTCCCTGTTCTTTGTCAATTCCCTGAAAGTCCAGATTTCTTTCCAGCTCTTTGGCGTATTGGATGATGAGAGCGTCAATCTGGGGCAGGTAGTCTTTTCCGTCGAGAATTTCCATGGCGTGCACCTCGTCTCGTGAAAAAATGGAAATGCGAAAAGAGCGCGGGCGGCCGCCAATGACCGCGCCGCGCTCATGAAGATTTAAAACAGGCCGGAAATTTTTCCTTCGGAGTCCACGTCGATTTTTTCTGCGGCGGGAACCTTGGGCAGACCGGGCATGGTCATGATGTCGCCCGTCAGCGCCACGATAAATCCCGCCCCGGCGCTGACCTTGAGATTGCGCACGGTAACTTCGAATCCGCGCGGAGCGCCGAGAAGCTTCGGATCGTCGGAGAAACTGTACTGCGTCTTGGCCATACAAATGGGCAGCTTGTCGAAGCCCAGCTCCTGAAGCTCTTTCATCTGCTTGCGCGCACCCGCCGTCAGGACCACGCCGTCGCCGCGATAGATCTTTTTCACGATGGCGTTCAGTTTTTCTTCGATGGACATGTCGGTGTCATAGGCGTAGGTGAAGTCGTTGGGTTGCTCGCAGAGGCGGACAACCTCCTTGGCCAGTTCGACGCCGCCGTCGCCGCCCTTGCCCCAAACTTCGGACAGCGCCACGTTGACGCCCAGCTCATGACATTTGTCGGCAATGAGCTTCAGCTCCGCCTCGGTGTCGGCAGGGAAGCGGTTGATGGCCACCACGGCGGGCAGTTTGTAGACCTTGGTGATGTTCTCCACGTGCTGAAGCAGGTTGGGAAGGCCCTTCTCCAGCGCCGCGAGATTTTCGGTGTTGAGGTCGGCTTTGGCCACGCCGCCGTGGTGCTTCAGGGCGCGTACCGTAGCGACGATGACCACCGCCGAGGGCTTCAGTCCCGCGAAGCGGCACTTGATGTCGAGGAACTTCTCGGCGCCCAGATCGGCGCCGAAGCCGGCCTCCGTGACGGCGTAATCGCCGAGTTTGAGAGCCATGCGGGTCGCCATGATGGAGTTGCAGCCATGGGCGATGTTGGCGAAGGGACCGCCGTGAATGAAAGCGGGCGTGTGCTCCAGCGTCTGGACCAGATTGGGCTTAATGGCGTCCACCAGCAGCGCCGTCATGGCGCCCTGAGCGTGCAGGTCGCTTGCGGTGACGGGCTTGCCGCTGCGGCTGTAAGCGACGATGATGCGCCCCAGACGGGCTTTGAGATCGTCAATGCCCGAGGCGAGGCAGAACACGGCCATGACTTCGGAAGCCACGGTGATGTCGTATCCGTCCTCGCGCGGTACGCCGTTGGCCTTGCCGCCCAAGCCGCAGACAATGTTGCGCAGCTGTCGGTCGTTCATGTCGACGCAGCGGCGCCAGATGATGCGACGGGTGTCGATGTCAAGGGCGTTGCCCTGCTGAATGTGGTTGTCCAGCATGGCCGCCAGAAGATTGTTGGCGGCGCCGATGGCGTGAAAGTCTCCGGTGAAGTGGAGATTGATCTCTTCCATGGGCACGACCTGAGCGTATCCGCCGCCGGCGGCGCCGCCCTTGACGCCGAAAACGGGGCCGAGGGAAGGCTCGCGCAGCGCCACGATGACGTTCTTGCCGATTTTGCGCATGCCGTCGGCCAATCCCACGGTGGTGGTGGTCTTGCCCTCGCCCGCCGGCGTCGGCGTGATGGCCGTGACCAGGATCAGCTTGCCGTCGGGACGTTTGGTGTTTTTCAGCAGGTTGACATAATCGATTTTGGCTTTGCTGCTGCCGTACAGTTCAAGATATTTTTCGTCAATTCCGGCGGCTTTCGCTACTTCAGTAATGGGGAGCATGGATGTGGCCTGTGCAATTTCAATGTCGGACTTCATGAAGTAAAACGCCTCGCTTTCCAGATTTTTGCCGGACAGAAGAAAGTCCTGCTCTGCAAATATGTCTTCATTATCTAAAAAATCGGAGCATTTTGCAAGATTTATTTTCATTATGTTATTTATGAGCTGCATCATTATGAAGTAAAGATATTATCTCAAGCTTTCGCGGTCGCCGCTGCGCCCCATGCGGACCGTGCCGCCCCCTAAAGAAGTTGCCGAAGGCGGCGGCGGTCAAAATGAGGCAAAGAGGCGGGGCTCAAAGCTTCCGGAGGCGGAGCGTGAAAATTTTTTATTCAAAGCGCAGTATTTCGATGGGTCGTCCCGGTCGGTTGAAAAGCATGGGAAAAGGTCATAGTATAATAGGATAAGGAGATTTATCACCTTAGGGGGGAATTGAGGAACCATGGATTACAAAGAACTTGTTGAAAATGAGCGCCGCGTTCTCTCGAAAGTCTGCCGCGTTTGCCCCGTGTGCGACGGGAAAGCCTGCCGCGGAGAAGTTCCCGGCGTGGGAGGGAAGGGCAGCGGCTCCACCTTCGTCCGCAACGTTGAAAAGCTCGCTCAGGTGAAAATCGTGCTGGACACGCTCTATGAAGATCGCGGGCAGGATACGTCCTGCCGGTTTTTCGGCCATCCCTTTGAACTGCCCGTGTTTGCCGCGCCCATCGGCGGCATGAAGCTCAATTACGCCAGCGACGTGACCGAGGCTGAAAACGGCCAACGCGTGGTCACGGGCGCGATAAACGCCGGTTCGGCCGCATTTACGGGAGACTCTCCCGAAGAAGCTTTTTACGGCCCCCTGGAAACCATAAAAAAGCTCGGCGGCCTGGGCATTCCCACCATCAAACCCTGGGCGATGCCTCAGGCTTTTTCGCGACTGAAAGACGCTCTGGCAGCCGGCGTTCCGGCGGTTTGCATGGACGTGGACGCCGCCGGATTGGTCAACGTGAAACTTCGCGGCGAGTCGGTTTATCCCAAAAGCGTCGCCGATCTGCGCGCTCTCGTTGAAGCTGCGGGAAAAACGCCCTTTTTCGTGAAGGGCGTCATGTCGGTGAAAGGCGCCCTGAGCGCCGCATCGGCCGGTTGTGCCGGCATCGTGGTATCCAACCACGGAGGTCGCGTCCTGGATCACGCCCAGTCCACCGCCGAAGTTCTGCCGGCCATCGCGCGGGCTGTGGGCAAGAGCATGAAAATTTTTGTGGACGGCGGCATTCGCAGCGGCCTCGACGTGTTCAAGATGCTGGCTCTGGGCGCCGATGCCGTGCTGATCGGCCGTCCCGTGACGGCGGCGGCCTTCGGAGGCGGAGCCGAGGGCGTTGAGCTGTATCTGAAAAAAATCAAGTCGGAACTCGCCGCCACCATGCTCATGACCGGCGCGGCTTCCGTGGCGGAAATTAACCGCACCATGATTTACGTGCCGTCGGATTTTTCCTAGCGGGGTTTCTCTTTCAGGACTTTGCCGTACAGCCGTTTTTCTGAAAGGATCGTCGGCGTTTTTTGCCGAAATTTCTTCGGGCTCGCAAAGCTCAGCTGCCCGGTTTCCGCCAGTTCGGAAAGCTCGGTCCCGTCTCAGTGATCATTGAATGGAGGCCTTCTTCATGAGCCAGAATTATTTTTCAAAACTCTATCCGTCCCTTTGGGGCACCCAGAACCAAAACGAGCAAATTATGAAATTTGCCGAAGGATACAAAGATTTTCTCAACACCTGCAAGACCGAACGCGAAACGGCCGCGGAGATCGTGAGACGGGCCCGGGGCGCCGGCTTCAGGAACCTCGACGACCTCTACGCCGCAGGCACCAAGCTCGTTCCGGGCGATAAAGTGTACGCCCTGCGGCAGAATAAAGCCGCGGCGCTGTTCGTCATCGGGAAAAAAGACCTGACCGAGGGGATGCACCTTCTTGCCGCCCATGGGGATGCTCCCCGACTGGATCTGCGTCCCAATCCGCTTTACGAGAAAGACGGCTTTGCCGCCATGAAAACCCATTATTACGGCGGAATTAAAAAATATCAGTGGGTGGCGCAGCCTTTGGCACTTCACGGCACGGTGGTGAAAAAGGGCGGCAGACACATTGACGTGGTCATCGGCGAGGACGAAAACGATCCCGTGGTCTACATCAGCGACTTGCCGGTTCATCTGTCGGCCAAACAGCGCGAAAAGAGCATGGAGGAGGGGATCGCCGGCGAGGATCTCAACCTTATTGTGGGCTCCGTGCCTCTCCAGGACGCGTCCGACGTTCCCGTGAAGAAGTTCATCCTGAAGCTTCTGAAGGACAAATACGACCTTGAAGAAAAAGATTTCGTCAGCGCGGAATTTGAAGTCGTTCCCGCCGGCAAGGCCCGCGACGCCGGACTGGACGGCAGTCTCATCGCTTCCTACGCTCAGGACGATCGGATTTGCGTCTACACCGCGCTGAACGCAGTGCTCCAAACCGAAGAGCCCGAGTTCACGGCCGGCGCGTTCTTCGTCGATAAAGAAGAGGTGGGCAGTCAGGGCAACTCGGGCATGAACTCGCACTACATGGAAAATTTGACGGCGCGGCTGACAGCGCTGACGGGCGGCGATGAAAGAGCGCTGCGTCTCGCTCTCGAGAATTCCATGCTTCTTTCGGCTGACGTCACTTTGGGCTACGATCCCCAGTATCCCGATTGTTTTGAGGTGAACAACACCGCCCGTCTCGGCAGCGGCCCCGTGTTCACCAAGTACGCCGGTTCGAAGGGCAAAAGGGGCTGCAACGATGCCAACGCCGAGTTCCTCGCCCTGATGCGCGACGTTTTCGATGACGCTCAAGTGCAATGGCAGACCGGCGGATACGGGCGCATCGACCTGGGAGGCGGCGGAACCATCGCGCCTTTCGCGGCGCGCTACGGCATGCACGTTTTGGATTGCGGCGTGGCCCTGCTGAGCATGCACGCCCTCTATGAGCTGTCCAGCAAGGCCGATGTGTACGAAACGGCCCGTGCCTACGCGGCGTTTCTCAAAAGCGGCGCCGACATCAAAAAATATCTGTAAGGTCGGCAACCTGCCGACAAAATCCGAAGTTCCTTTGTGGCACATGGAAGGCGCCTGTCCTTTTCCCGCGAGGCGGAGAAGGGGCAGTCGCCTTCGATTTTTTCCGGAGCCGGAAAAGGCGCGAAAAGGCTCTTCAAAGCCGTGGAGTTCATACTCTTGTCGAAAAATCTTTAAATCACGGGAACTCCGCATGGCCGCTTCGATAGAGTTTGACCGCGTAAAGCCGTGTTTCAGGAGCATGGGACAACTGCCGTTGTGAATGTGCTATACTGTCCATAGCGATTGACGTCCTTTCGAGATGATTTTTGACGAAACCTTTCTAAGGGACGCAATCGCTCAACTGTCCCGAGCCCAAGAACGACCAGCGAGGAAGGTAGTGGATGCCATGAAAAAATTCAGACGTTTTTTGTGCGCGCTGCTTGGCGCAGTTCTGTTCGTTTCGTGCAGTGCCGTGCTCCTGTGGGCAGCGCCTCTTTCAGAGGAGCTGTCGTCTCAATGGAATAAACTTTCCGATAAGCTCGGTCAGATTTTGGAATTGAGAGAGAAGCTGCCCGAGCTGCCTGACAGCGCCTATTTCGGCGCCGACAAGAAGAGCACCGACAGGAAGATCACCGGACTTTTGCATGAAGCCCAGGCGATTCTTCTTTCGTCGGACACCATGAAACTGGTCGAGCGTTCCGAGCAGATCAAGGAGAAGCTGCCCAAGCTCCGGAGCACCTTGGAGAAGTACAGAGAGAAACGCATCGGCGCCCCCGTTAAGTCCTACAATCCTCTGAGTGACACAGTGGCCGACTGCGACAAGAAAATTGCCGAAGCCGAAAAGGATATTGCGCGGCTGGACAGCGAGCTTCGGGAAATCCGCGGCAAAATCCTTGCCGAGATGCGCGGTTGGGGGCTGAAGATCACCGACGCGCAGGCTGATGTGATTTTTTCGACGGTCATGGGCGACGACCTGCTGAAAAACGCCGTGATCTTCGAAAACGTGAAGGACGTGACGGAGCAGCTTTCGTCGCTTTTGAACCAGAGCGGAGACGATCTGTCTTTGGCGCGGAAGTATTACGGCATGTACCTCACACTCATTGACCTCCTTCTGGACTGTCAGAACCGTTTTATCGATCAAATCGACAGCACCTGGATTCCCCGGGTGGACGTCATCGCCGACAGCGCGTCAAAGAGTCTGCTTGAGGCGCGGGCTGCCTTGAATCGCAGCGACTTCACTGAAGCGCAAAAGAGCATTTTCAAAAGCAACGTGGCCTCGAACGAGCTGACAGCGGCGGCGGCCTCCAAATATTGCCGTCTTCTGGAACTCCAAAAGAAGAACGTCCGCAACTGTGTGGACAATCTCAGGCGTGACCGCGAAGTGGCCGCCAATACCTACGCCACCGTGCGGCACATCAGCGACATGAGCACCGTTATGCGCTCGGGCCTTCGGCTGTTCGACGTCCTGTCGTCCATGCAGTTGCCGGAAATTCGGACCTTCCATAGCGACAGCGTCCGCAAAGAGTTTGACGAGATCACGCGACGCCTTCAGTCTCAGCGATAAAGCCGCGGCGTACCTCTATAAGGTATTGCATTTACAGCGCAAAGGCCAAAAAGGCGGGAGCGGAAAAAAGATGTCAGTGTTGGACATCTTTTTTCCGCTCCCGCCTTTTTTAAATTTGTTCGAGATGGCGCGGAAACAGCGGCGCACTTTTCCCAAGTCAGCAGGGGCGTCGTATTGTAAATGACGCACGACGTGTCCCCGCATTTCTCAGTCTCGGCGGATTTTCGGGAGCGGCGTTTTCTCGGCTCCGGCGGTCATGATACGAAAGTACTGAGCGGCCTCTTTGAGTACGGGCAAAGCTTTTTTAATGAAGTCAGGACTGAGGCGCTCCGTGGTTCCCGGCAGACTTATGGAGCCGATGAGTTCGGTTTCGGCGCCGAAAACGGGGACGGCCAGAGCGGCGGTGCCGTAGGTGCGTTCCTCACGCGACAGCGCATAGCCGAGCTTCAGAGTTTGCTCAATGCTTGCCAGCATTTCGTCGGCGGTGACGATGGTGGCGGGAGTGTAGCGCGGGTAGGGCGCCTCGGAAAGAATTTTTGCTCGCAGTTCCGGCGCACCCCAGGCAAGAAACACCTTCGACGAGGCGCCGTAGCGCAGAGGCGCCTCCGACCCTTCAGGGGTGAGATAGCGCTGTCGGTTGGGACGGCTTACTGAGCACAGACACAGCCGCCGTTGGTCGCGGACAATCTGAAAGGTGACGTTTTCGTTGAGCTGCGCCGAAATTTCTTCCATCTTCGGGCGCAGAATTTGCAGGAGGGGATTTTGCCGTTCAAAGGCCCGCCCCATGGAAAGAAGGCGCGCCCCCAGAACGTACCGCGCGTCCTCCCGGCGGCGGCGCAGGTAGCCCATTTTTTCCATGGTGCCGCACAGTCGCAAAATACGTGATTTATTGATGTGGAGCGCGTCGCTGAGCTCCGTCAGCGACGCGGAGTTTTCGCTTTCAAGGTGATCGAGTATTTCCAGACTGCACATCACCGAAGCGTTGAGCCGTTGAGATTCTTTGATGTGTTGGCGTGCCTGCATGATATTTCCTTTCCAAGGACTCTGAGCCGGATTGATCCGAAAGCGGCGAGGCATCGGATCGCTTCAATTGTCTTGACAACTTACGGCGGGTTGCTAAAATCATATCAAGTAGAAATAGAAATTCAAGTGTCAAAAATAGAACTTTTATGGAGCTCCGGCGCGACGGCATGCCGAAGTGCGGAAAAATTGCGGCGGCATGTCCCTGCCGCAACGAAAGGGCGAGCGCGCGGCCCGCGCGGGGGCATGAAAAATCCGCCGCCTCCGCGTAAAGAGGCGGGAGCGAAGAGGAGTGCACAGGGTGATCACTGACGCAAAGAGAAGAATGAACGGTTTTATCGACTCGCTGAAGCCAGAGCTTTCGGCCATGTCCGACGACATTTTTGACCATCCCGAAGTGGGACTGACGGAGAAGCACGCTTCGGCGCTGCTGACCGACTGGCTTGAGAAACGGGGTTTTGCCGTTGAGCGAGGCGTCGGCGGCCTGGAAACGGCATTTCGGGCCGTGTGGCACAACGGCTGCGGCGGAGCGCGCATCGGACTGCTGTGCGAATACGATGCGCTGCCCCATCTGGGACACGCCTGCGGACATCAGATGCAGGGGCCGTGCATCCTTGCGGCGGCGGCGGCGCTGAAAAATTCGGGGATCGACGCGCCCTTTTCCGTGGTGGTGTACGGCACGCCCGCCGAAGAGACCGAAGGCGGCAAGATCCTGATGATCCGCCACGGTGACTGTTTCAAAGACATCGACGTGGCGCTGATGATGCACGGCAGCGGCGAGACCACGACCGACGTGAAGTCCATGGCGCTTACGAAGTTCAGTGTGACCTACCGGGGCAGGGCCTCCCACGCGGCCATCAAGCCGGAGCTAGGGCGCAGTTCACTTGACGCCATGTCTCTGGCCTTTCACGGCGTGGAATGTCTGCGCGAACACGTCAAAGACGATACGCGCATTCATTACAACATCACCGACGGCGGCGGCACCGGGGCCAACACGGTGCCGAGCTTGACCCGGGCGGAATTTTACGTCAGATCCTATAACCGCGCCTATCTCGAAAGCGTCATTGAGCGATTTCTCAAAGTGCTCAAGGGCGCGGCCATGATGACGGAAACGGAGCTGGAAGTGGAGCGGCGCAAGGACGTGGACAACAAGATCCCTGCGTTGAAACTGAACGACCTGATTATGGAAAACGCCCGCGCCGTGGGCGCGCCGGTCATCCGCCCGCCGCGCCTGAAAACCGGCTCCACCGATCTGGGCAATGTTATGCAGCTCATGCCCGGTTCGTGCATCCGTGTCGCCTTCGTGCCCGAAGGATCGGCCTCCCATTCGCAGGCCTATCTGGACGCCGGCAAGACCGAGTCGGCTCACAGCGCCATCGTGACCGGCGCTCAAGTGCTGGCCGGTACGGCGGCAGACCTGATTGTCACTCCCGGTCTGCTCGACGGGATCAAAGAAGAGTTCAAAACGCGCAAAACTCAGCTTGAAGCGGAGTCGCGCGGTTAGTTGCCGCGCGTCGCGCCGAAAACTAAGTTTATGTTGGAAAAAAATGTGGGGGAGGGCTCTATGATGTCTGAAGAAGTCAAAGCTATGGAAACACCCGGGAAGCCGGCAAAACAGAAAAAAGCCGTGAACACGCTGGTCATTATTTTTTCCATTATTCTGCTTGCCTGCCTGATGACGTGGATTATTCCCGCTGGCGAGTTCAACCGCGTCAAAGACGCCGTGACGGGGAAAAAGGTTGTTGACGCGGCATCTTTTCACTGGGTGGAGAAAAGTCCCGTCAATCCTCTGCTGATTCCTCTGCACATCGCCAAAGGCGCCAAAAGCGCCGTCGATCTGCTGTTTATGTTGCTGTGTTCCGGAGCGGCCTTCGCCGTGGTCATCAAATCGGGCGCCATGCATTCCTCCATCGGGACTTTGGCGCTGAAATACCGCAACCGCAAGTCCATGTTCGTGCTGTCCATGTTCGTGCTGTTCTGCTTTCTCATGCTGACTCGAGGCCTCATCGAATTTGTGGCCTTCGCGCCGGTGCTTGTCATGATCTGCCTCGCTCTGGGGCTCGATTCCATTACGGCCATCGCCATCATGACGGGCGGAACGGCCTGCGGCTTTGCAACGGGAATGCTCCAGCCCAGCACCACTCTCATCGCCCAGGAGCTGGCGGGACTGCCGCCCTTCTCGGGTTTGTGGTACCGCGCCATTTGCTTTGTCCTCTACATGATTTTGACGGGCTTTCTGATCTGGCGCTATACCGTGAAAATCAGCAGAAATCCTGAAGCTTCGCCCACCTACGATCTGGACAAGGCCGAAAATCTCAGCGATTCCGATGCCATTAAAGCCTACGGTCCCATGGACGGCAAAAAATGGATGGTGACGCTGGCCATGGTGGCGGCCATGGTGCTGATGGTCTACGGTAGCATTATGTGGAAATGGAAATATCAGCAGTTGTCGGCCGTCTTCATCGGTCTGGCCATTGTGGCCGGCCTGTGCGCCCGCATGACGCCCACGACCATCGCAAAGACTTTTGTGGACGGCGCCAAGACCATGATGACCGTGTTCTTCCTCGTGGCGGC
The DNA here is from genome assembly GCA_902489135.1 of uncultured Synergistaceae bacterium. Lineage (GTDB taxonomy): Bacteria > Synergistota > Synergistia > Synergistales > Dethiosulfovibrionaceae > Pyramidobacter. The sequence goes on along the minus strand of CABTYW010000008.1, from coordinate 18,154 downwards.
CGCGCGCGCCATTTCGTCCATTCTTGCCGACGGCAAGGCGCTCGACACCATCGTGTACGGCCTCGGCGAAGTGCTGAAGCTGGTGCCTTCAATCCTTCAGGCTCCCGCCATGTTTATCGCCAACCTGCTGATCAACACGGTGATCCCTTCGGGATCGGGGCAGGCTGCGGCCGTGATGCCCATTATGCTGCCTCTGGCGGACATCGTCGGCATGACTCGCCAGACTGCCATCCTGGCCTTCAACTTCGGCGACGGATTTTGCAACTGGGTCATTCCCACCAGCTCGGCGCTTATGGCCGTTCTGGGCATCGTCAATATTCCCTTCGAACGTTGGATGCGCTACAGCTGGCGCGTGTTTTTGTGGTGGGTGGCCCTGGGGTGTGTGCTCGTTTCCATTGCACAGGTCATTGAGTTGGCGTAGGGTGTAGAATATTTTCTGTTTAAAAAAGTGATTAAAAACGAAAACTTGGCACGGGGCTGTCTCTCTTTGTTAAGAAGAGACAGCCCCGTGCCAAGTTTTTGTAAAGCTTTGTGTTGTGCGGTTACCTGTGAGGAATATGACCTACTTCGTAGAATAGTCTTAGGTAGCGTCTTAAATTCATCCCATGTAGCCATATCGCCGATCATTTTTTTGCTTTAGTGTTTGACATGTAACGGAATCCGCAATATCGTGCAATAAATATGTAGTGTAAGCTGGCTTCTTTATGTTATTTGATAAAATTATAAAGCTAATATATAATTTAGATAAATAAGGATAGTGTGGGTGGTGTTAACCGAATGGACTGTTCAGGTCACGTAAAAGAGCAATCAAAGAACCCATTTATTGTACATAAAGATCAATATGGCAGAATTCAGACTATAAAAGAACATTGTGAGAATGTAGCGGTTTTGGCTGAAAGTTTTGCACCGGCACAATTAAAAGAAGCTACATACCAGTGCGGCCTTTACCATGACACAGGGAAATATTCTCGTGAATTTCAGCAATACATCCGTGGTGCCTTTATCAATCGAGTAGATCACTCAACGGCAGGGGCGAAGCTTTTGTGTACCTGTGGGACTGTCGCTTCTATTCTTGAGTCGCTTTGTGTTGCAGGGCACCACACTGGCCTGCCTAATATGGGGGATCGAACGTCTTTGTCGGAAAGCGCTGATTTTATGGGACGCCTTAAACGGAAAATTCCTGACTATCAGTCTTATCAAAAAGACTTGGAGGCGCCGGTGCCTGTTGATACAGTAAAACTGTCAGGCCAACCTGTCGATGACGCATTGACGGTGCGTATGCTATTTTCTTGTTTGGTGGATGCTGATTTTCTTGACACCGAAGAGTTTATGAAAACTAGTTTGGTAAAGCGGGAAGGATTCAGTTCTATTGAGGAACTTCGCAACCGATTCTTTGCTCAACTTGAAGATAAAGGATTCTTTTTGCCGAAAAATCCGATAAATCGGAAACGGACAGAAATTCTACGGCAATGTATTCAAAGCGGTGAGAATCTTCCTGGCTTTTTTTCTCTGACAGTTCCCACAGGTGGCGGCAAGACTCTTTCGTCTTTTGCTTTTGCTCTGGAACATGCCGTAAGGCAGGGGAAGAAAAGGATTATCTACGTTATCCCCTACACGTCAATCATAGAACAGACGGTAGAAGTTCTTCAAAATTTTATTGGAAGTAAAAATATTGTTGCGCACCATAGCCACGTGGAATATGACGATGAATCTGAAGAGATGAATCTTCACCGTCTTGCCACGGAAAATTGGGATGCTCCCGTGATTGTGACGACAAACGTGCAATTTCTGGAGTCCCTTTTTGCATGTAAAACTTCACGATGTCGCAAGCTTCATAACATTATCGACAGTGTGGTCATTATGGACGAGGCACAAATGCTGCCAGTCATTTATTTGAAACCTGTCCTTGCAAGCCTTAAAGCGCTTGTTAAGACTTTTGGGTGTTCCATCATTCTCTGCAGCGCCACGCAGCCTCATCTTGATCGTTTCCTGTCGGTGAGGCCTCGGGAGCTTATGAAGGACATTCCGGAGCTTTATGCTTTTTTCAGACGCGCTACTTTCAAAAACGAAGGGCAAAAAGAATACAGTGAGATCGCTGCCGAAATAGCTCAGAGAAAACAGGCCCTTTGTATTTGTCTGACAAAGAGTGAAACGTGTGAAATCTTTGGAAGGCTAAAAGAGTTGAGTGAAGAATGTATCTATCTGTCTACCAATCTGTGTTCTGTGCACCGTGAACAGGTTATTCATGAAATCAGACAGCTCCTTCGTGAAGGAAAGCCCTGCCGAGTTGTCTCAACCAGCATTATTTCAGTTGGCGTGGATATTGATTTCCCTGAGGTTTTCCTTGAGGAAAACGGACTTGATTCCTTAATCCAAGGCGGTGGGCGCTGTAACCGAGAAGGAAGACGTTCGGCAGCTTCAAGCATCATTCACATCTTTACGACGGAGAAATCATCGAGAAGCCGCTTTATGAGACAAGAGAGGCAGTGTACGGAGGTTGTCAGTCAGAATTTCAGCGATATTTCTGGAGTTGAGGCCATTAAAGAGTATTTTGACCGGCTCTATGAAGCCAAAGATTCTGTGCTCGATGGTCGGAAGATAGAAAATCTGTCGCAAAATTTTGAATTCAGGCGGATTGGAGAAGTTATGAAAATTATCGAAGACACGACGAAGACTCTTTTTATTCCCTTGAACGATACCGCGAAAGAAATTGAGAAAAAACTTCGTCTGGGAATTCGCACGCGAGAACTGATGCGCGCTGCGGGAAAGTTTTGTGTCAATGTCCGATCAAATTCGTCTCGGAAAATGCCTGGGCTGTACGAACAGATGCTTGCTGATGGAGTGGCGGAGTCTCTTGATGAGCAACTGGCTGTGTTGACTGATCTGAAAATTTATGACAAAAAAATGGGACTCAATTATGTTCGTGAAGAAGGGATGGGATTTTTTGTGTAGGGTGGCGAGAGCGAAGGCATTTCAGGAAAATATCTATGGCCAGAGGTGAATTCCATGAAGTATGGTACGCGCATTGAATGCTGGGGCCCCTTTGCCTGTTTTACCAGACCCGAGATGAAAGCTGAAAGAGTTTCTTATGACATAATGACACCATCGGCGGCGCGTGGGCTGGTCGAAGCGATTTTCTGGCATCCGGGGATGAAATATGTAGTTGATGAGATTGATCTGCTGAGTCCAATTCGATATACCAACGTAAGGCGCAACGAGTTGAAGTCAAAAATATCACCATCTCGCGTAAGGTCTATTGCGAGAAACGGAGGGGATCTTTCCCTATATAGGCAGAATGATATCCAGCAGCGAGCCGGATTAATTCTCAGGGACGTTCATTATTGTATCTCTGTCCATTTTGAAATGACTTCGATGGTCAATGCCGGCGATAATCCCGGAAAATTCTGTGAAATGTTGCGCCGTCGTGCGCGCAAAGGTCAATGCTATTATCGGCCTTATCTCGGAACTCGCGAATTTGCTGCGGGATTCGCTCTTGTCGAAGATGATGAGCAAATTGTGACTTATCCAGAGACACGCGATCTAGGCTATATGCTTTATGATATGGATTACCGCGACCCTCAAAATATGACGCCGGGTTTCTTCCATGCCATCCTAGTAAATGGAGTGCTTGACCTGAGAAATTGTGAGGTTTGCCAATGATCCTCCAATCTTTGGTAAGATATTATGAAAAGCTTGCGACACAGGGAAAAGTGGAGACCTCAGGGTGGAATAACGTGCAAGTTTCCGCACGGATTGTTCTCGATGTTGACGGAAAACTGAAGGGGCTCGTTTCAACTAAAGTTACTGAGATGCGTGGCAAGCGTACTATTGAAGTCAGCGCTTCTATGTCAGTGCCGGAGCAACCTACGAAAAGCAGTGGAATAAAAGCCTATTTTTTGTGTGATTCCGTACCCTATCTCTTTGGAATTAACGCAAAAAAAACATCGCAACAAGATGATACGGAAGAAAAAAAAACGAAGAAAGAGACAGAGCGTGCAAAAGAATGCTTTGCTGCCTCTCGCGCGTTGCATCATCGGATTCTTGATGGCTGCGCTTCTCCAGCTGCAAAGGCTGTACTTCGATTTTTCGATACCTGGAACCTAGAGCGAGCTTTTGAAAATCCGATTATCACCGAAAATATGGCCGATCTTGAGAAGGCATCGAAACTGATCTTCCAGGTGGAACATTCTGACGTCCATGAAGATCCTGAAGTTCGTGAGGCCTGGAACCGCTCGTGGTCGGCGTCAGCTCAGAAAGGAAAGCGAGGTCAATGCCTTGTTACCGGTGAAAAAAACATTCCCATTGCGCAACTTCATCCCAATATCAAGGGGATACGCGGTGCTCAGACCAGCGGTGCTGCATTGGTTTCCTTCAACGCTCAAGCTTACGAATCCTTCGGACATGAAGGTGGTCAGGGATATAACGCACCTGTCAGTAAACGCGCTGCGTTTGCTTATGGAGCCGCACTGAATTATTTAATCCGGAGCGGGCGAAGCATCTATTGGGGCGATAGCGCTGTAGTCTACTGGTCAGAAAGCGGAGCCGGTGGGTACCAAAGCACTTTCAGCTACCTTGTCAATGGCAAGGGAGCCGACGGGCTTACAGAAGCGGAAGTAAAAAACGTCATCAATAAAATCCTCAGAGGGCAGCCTGCCGAACTGGAAGGCATTCGGCTTTCACCAAATGAACCCTTTTATTTACTGGGACTTTCTCCCAACGGGGCACGCCTTTCAGTACGCTTTTTCTATCGCAACACTTTCGGCAAGGTCGTTGAAAACATCAACAGTCATTACGAGCGGATGCGAATAGTCCGTCCAGCCTGGGAGAAAGATTCGTTTATCTTTATAGATCGCCTGCTGAAATCCACGGTTAATCCCCATTCCAAAGATAGTGCAGCTTCTCCCTTGATGGCAGGCAGTTTAATGAGATCAATCGTCAGCGGGTACAGGTATCCTGAGTCAGCATATCAGAACATCATTCTGCGCGTCTTTTCAGATCAGGATGAGACCATCGATGGAAAAAAACAGTATCGCAAAGTTACTTACGTGAAGGCAGCTTTTATTAAAGCTTATCTGTTGAAAAATTGTGGAAACACATGGGGAGGAAAGATCACTATGGCAGTAAATGAAAAATGCAGTGAAATTCCATATGTGCTGGGAAGGCTGTTTGCTGTGCTGGAAGGACTGCAGCAGTCAGCCAATCCTGAAATTAACGCAACCATCAAAGACCGTTATTTCAACTCAGCATGCGCTACGCCGTCAACAGTGTTTCCTGTGCTGATAAAGCTGTCCAACGCTCACCTGAGCAAACTTGAAACGGCGTTGCGGATCTATTACAGCAAAAAAATTACGGCTCTTCTTGAAAAAATCGATGTCCCTGACAGTGGGCGAGCAATACCTGCACGGCTGTCTTTAGATGAACAGGGAATGTTTGTTCTGGGATATTATCAGGAAACACAGACTCGTTTTACTAAGAAGGAGGACAAGTAGCTATGGCTGAAGTCATTAAAAATCGTTATGATTTTGTAGTCCTTTTTGACGTAGAAAACGGTAATCCGAATGGAGATCCCGATGCCGGCAATATGCCCCGCGTTGATCCCGAAACTGGTTTGGGGCTTGTGACTGATGTGTGTCTCAAACGCAAAATTCGCAACTACGTAGAGGTGGCAAAAGATGGCGTGCCTGGTTATGGAATCTACGTAAAAGAAGGGATTCCTTTGGAGACCAACGATAAAAAAGCCATAACATATTTAGGCTGTTCTGATATTAAAAACATTAAAAATACAGATCCAGATGCTGACGTAAAAATTCGTGACTTTATGTGCAAAAATTTTTACGATATTCGTACATTTGGTGCAGTGATGACCACTTTTGTTGCAGCAAAACTCAACTGTGGACAAGTAAGGGGGCCTGTGCAGTTCAGTTTTGCTCGCAGCATTGACCTCATTGCACCGCAGGAAGTTACGATCACTCGTATAGCTATTACCACAGAAAAAGATGCTAAGGACAAAAAAACCGAAATGGGACGGAAATATATTGTGCCTTATGGACTGTACAAAGTAGAAGGCTACATCTCTGCAAGTCTTGCCAGAAAGAGCACCGGTTTTAACGAAGATGACCTTGCTCTTCTGTGGAAGGCCATTCTGAATATGTTTGAAAATGACCATTCTGCGGCTCGAGGAAGCATGGCTGTTCGAGAACTTATTATCTTCAAACACGATAATGAATTGGGCTGCTCTCCAGCGTACAAACTCTTCGATCGTGTTCACGTTGAAAAGAAGGACAATATAAAAATTCCACGGTCTTATTCGGATTATAGCGTTTGGGTAGATGACAAAAACCTTCCTGACGGAGTAAGCTGCAAAAGGCAGTCATGAATTTTGCAGAAGACGACTTCCGAATGATTTCAGAGCTTCAGCATTTTGCGTTCTGCCGACGCCAGTGGGCTCTCATTCATTTGGAACAACAATGGAGTGAAAACCGTCTGACAGCCGAAGGAGAGGTAATACATAAAAATGCACACGATGAAAATTTTTCTGAGTCGCGCTCCGGACTTATTACCGTTCGTGGGCTTCGCGTGGCGTCTGAAGCCTTGGGTGTTATAGGGCAGTGCGATGTAGTTGAATTTTTGAAGGTCGAAGAAGGGCAGGACGGAGCCATTTTAAGAGGGCACCGTGGTCGCTGGAATGTGATTCCCATAGAGTATAAGCGCGGAAGAGAGAAATATGACGAGTGTGACGAACTTCAACTCTGCTGTCAGGCACTATGCCTCGAAGAAATGCTTGCAAGTGTAATTCCTTATGGGTTTATTTACTATCATGAAGTACGACGCCGAAGCCGCGTTTCTTTTACTGAAGAACTCCGCCAGCATGTCAACGATGTGCTTTTGGAAATGCATCATTATGCTGAGCGTAAGTACATCCCCCACGTAAAGCCCTCAAAAAAATGTTCTTCCTGCTCATTGAAAGATCATTGTTTGCCGTATCTTCAGAAAACATACAGCGTCAAAGAGTATTACGCCGAACAGATTCGGGAGGCGGGGAGATGAAACAACTTCTGAACACGCTGTTTGTAGTCTCCGAAGATACTTGGCTGTCTCTTGAAGACAACAATATCGTCGTTCATCGAGAAGATGGCAGCAAATCAAGATGTCCCCTTCTCAACATTGAGAACATCTTATATTTCGGGTGGAAAGGCGCGTCTCCTGCACTCCTTGGATACTGTGCAGAACGCGACATTGGCTTTTGCTTCCTCAATCCTTTGGGAAAATTTCTTGCTCGTGTCTGCGGAGAAAGCAGAGGCAATGTTTTGTTGAGAAAAGAACAATATCGCTTGTCCGACGATGAAGATGCAAGTTGTCGAATTTCACAGTGCATGATCATTGGCAAAATCTGCAATGCTCGCCTGACATTGATGCGCGCTCAGCGTGAGCATCCCCACTCCATACAAAGGGAGAAGGAGTTTGCCGAGGCGGTAGCCACACTTAAAGCCTCCATAGGAGACGCGCAACACGCTGCTACAATGGATGAACTGAGAGGAGTGGAAGGAAATGCAGCCCGTGCATACTTTTCAGTCTTTGAAGACATGATATTAGCCAATAAAATAAGCTTTCAAATGATTGGGAGGACTAAGCGGCCGCCTAGAGATCCTATGAACGCATTACTTTCATTCCTCTATACCCTTTTGGCTCATGATTGCGCTTCAGCTTTGGAATCTGTAGGACTTGATTCTTATGTAGGATTCTTGCATCGAGATCGACCTGGACGAAATTCTCTTGCCCTTGATCTGATGGAAGAGTTGCGCAGCCCTTTTGCTGACCGCCTCGCACTTGCCATCGTCAATAACCGCAGCATTACGGCAAAGCACTTCAGGACTTTGGAAAATGGAGCAGTTCTGCTGAACAGTGATGGAAAGAAAATACTTCTTACCCAATGGCAGGAGAAAAAGCGAGATAAAATTACCCATCCATTTCTCAAAGAAAAAATAGTGTGGGGTATAGTCCCCTACATACAGGCTCTTTTACTGGCCAAGTATGTCAGAAAAGATCTTGACGGCTACCCTGCATTTATTTGGAAATAGTCATGATGATCGTTGTTGCTTATGATGTTAACACAGAAGATGCGAAGGGCCGGAAACGGCTGAGAAATGTTGCTAAAGCCTGTGTCGGCTTTGGACAGAGAGTTCAAAACTCGGTTTTTGAGTGTTTCCTTGATACTGCTCAGCTTATACAGCTGAAAGCAAAATTGTCTAATATTATTGATAAAGAACATGATAGCGTAAGAATTTATAACCTGGGAAGTAACTACAGAGGAAAAACAGAACATATGGGAATCAAAGAGAGTTTTGCACCTGACGATACTCTGCTTTTGTAGAGCGAAGGGGAAGTGAACAGAGTTTTTTTATACGTAAAATACACGTTTTTTAGAGCATTTCCAAGAGGTTCGCGCATTTTTATCGAAAAGTACAGATAAAATCTTTCTCTAGAGAAATACTGTCGCACCCCTCATGGGGTGCGAGGATTGAAACCCGATGTTGGCCAAAATCGTCTTGAACGCCGCCTGTCGCACCCCTCATGGGGTGCGAGGATTGAAACATGACACGTCGCGCCTTGAGCGCGTGCCGGAACCGTCGCACCCCTCATGGGGTGCGAGGATTGAAACGGACATCTCTGGCGTCACTTCCGGAGCAATGCCCGTCGCACCCCTCATGGGGTGCGAGGATTGAAACGCGCTATTCCGAATCACTTAGCGAGGTCGAGCCTGTCGCACCCCTCATGGGGTGCGGGGATTGAAACTGGAGCGTGCAACACAGTTCGAAAAACGGGCTTGTCGCACCCCTCATGGGGTGCGAGGATTGAAATCGCCAGCGGCGAAGCAAAAGCCGACGCTGGCGTTACCTGTCGCATAGGTTGCTGAGGGAAATTCACCACAAAACGGCAAAATGTGTTTCGCCTGACTCTTGCGCAGGAAGGCGCTCCCTGTTTGTTTGGAGAACTTGACGCGGCGGCTGGAATGAAGCCGCCGCTTTTTATGTTTTCGTAGGGCTTGAGGGTCAATGGAGAAAGAATATTAATAATTTTTAGTTCTTGTATCTATTCTCTATTTTTTGATATAATGATGGGCGAAAAGTTGCGAAAAAGTATGGAATGAGGGAATGCCATGAGGCAGCGTATTCTGGCGGTCAGTCACTGTCTGCTCAACAGGGCAGCTCAGGTGAGGCGCTTCGACAGGACGGAAAGCCGCGCCGAGGAGCGGCTGCGACTGAAAACGGTTCGCCTGGCTCTGCGCTGTGGCGTACAGCTGCTTCAGCTGCCCTGTCCTGAATTTTTGATGTACGGCGGGCGCCGCTGGGGGCACGTGTACGAGCAGTTCGACACCCCTTTTTTCCGATCACGCTGTCGTGAAATGCTGGCACAGGTTTGTGATGAACTGTGCTGCTACGGTCGCGACGAGGAGGTTGAGCTTTTGGGTGTCCTCGGCGTTGACGGCAGTCCGTCCTGCGGCGTCAAATATACTTGCCGCGGCGCCTGGGGCGGCGAGCTCTGCGGCCGCGATCTCCGGCCCGCTTTGTCCTCGGTGAGGCTGGAAGCGGGGCGCGGCGTTTTTATGGAGGAATTGGAGAGGCTGTTGGCGGAGCGGGGGCTGCATCTCCCGTTCGAGGGTCTTTTTGCGCCGGAGCCGGAGCGGGCTCTTGCGCTGTTGCAGTGACTGTTTTTTGTCAGTGACGCGAAAAATCTGGATAAACGGTAGATATTTCGATTTCGGGCGCCCGGGGCGTCCGTTCCGGAGGGGATTTTTATGGAAAAGCGCAGTAATACCTATGTGATGATGTTCTGCAGTGTGGCAATCGCGGTCAACATTGTGCTGGGCATTGTCACGTCGGCACTGAAAATTCCTCTGTATCTGGACACGTTGGGAACGGTGCTGGCTGCCGTTCTGTTCGGCCCCCTTCCGGGGGTCATCGTGGGGGCTCTGACCAATGTCGTTACGGGGTTGATTTACGACGTGAAGGATATTCCCTTCGCCCTGGTGAACATGGCTGTGGGGTTGGTTACGGGGCTGGTCTGCCGCAAATTCCGCTTTACGCTGCTGACGGCGGTGTTGCTCGGCCTGGCGTTGAGCTTTATCTGTCCGGCCATCGGCACGCCCATCGGTATTTTTATCTACGGCGGTCTCAACGGTTCCTTTTCCGATGTTTTGGTCATGGCGTTGGTCAAGGGCGGTCAGACTATTTTCCAGGCGTCGTTTCTGCGCAATGTGGCGTCCAACTTAATCGACAAGGTGGGAACGTGTGTCGTGGCCTATGTGCTCACCGAGGCACTGTCGCGCCGGGGTGGGAAGAAGGACGTTGAGACGATTTGACGTCGGGCGGTGTTTTATTTAACGCGATGACGGTTTGAAATTTTGAAAAGCGCCTGTCGGTCTCCCGATGTTCCGGGAAGAGCGGCAGGCGCTTTTATTTGTGCACTGATTTTAAGGCGGAGGGGGGGGGGCGACATTGCGGCGATGCCGAAAATCGACAGGCCGTCAGGCTGCGGCGATTAACCCCACTGAATGAGACGCGTGTCCAGCAGGTTGTCGAGGTCGGGGCAGTAGGGCAGAGCGCGGATTCCGTAAAGGTAGTGGCCGTTGTATTTTGGAGTGTAGGTGCCTTTGTAGATCAGCCTGCCCTCTTCATCGGCGCCTTGATGATTCAGCACCATGACGTCGGGCTTTTCCGTGAAATCCCGTCCTTCGCTGCGGCCGACGACGAACTGAATTTGAAGTTCTTCGGGCTTCATGGCGCCGGGACTCACCCAGGCGGTTATGGCCAGCGGCTCGGTGCAGGGGACGCTGTTCTGTCTGAGTCCCTGAACTTCGATCTGTGCAATGCCGACGCCTGAAAAGCGCGCTCCGACGCTGGCTTTCCATTGGCTGAGGCGCCTGGGAAGAAGTCGATTTTCGGCACGCATTTTCATGTGGCGTTCCGCGGCCGGACGATAGCACTCGTCGATGTACTGGCGAACCATGCGCGCGCTGTTGAACCTGGGCGTCAAAGCGGCGATGCTGTTTTTCATGCGGGCAATCCAGCCGTGAGGCAGTCCGTTGCTGCTGCGGCTGAAATAGAGGGGCAGAATTTCGTTTTCCAACAGGGTGTAGAGGCTGTCGGCATCGGCATAATCGCTCTGGCATTTGGGCATGTCGTGCAGCGAGGTCACTTGCGGTCCGATGGTCCAACCGTTTTCGCCGTTATCGCCTTCGCACCACCAGCCGTCGGAAACGCTGAGGTTCAGTGTGCCGTTGGGCGCGGCTTTCTGTCCGCTGGTTCCGCTGGCTTCGTAGGGGCGGCGCGGGGTATTGAGCCAGACGTCGCAGCCCTGTACCATGCACCGGGCGATATCGAGATTGTAGTTGGGGATGAAGAAAATGCGCCCGGCCAATTCCGGCGACTGACTGGCTTCGATGACGCGGTGGATGAGTTCGCCGCCCTGTCCGTCGGCGGGATGAGCCTTGCCGGAGAAGATGATGATGGCGGGACGATGGGGTTCCGAGAGAATCCGCGTCAGTCGCTTGGTGTCGGCCAGAAGCAGATCGGCTCTCTTGTAGGGAGCGAAACGGCGGGCGAAGCCGATGACCAGCGGCGGCACGCTCCAGTTTTCGGCGGCTTTCTGAAAGCTGCGGGGCGACGTCTTTCTCAGCAGCGCCAGAAGCGCTTCTTTTTGCTGCTCATGGGCCTGCCACAGGAGACTGTCGGGAATTTCGGTGACTTTTTCCCACTGCGGCGCGTCGGCGGGGAGAAACATCCAATCGCTGCCCACAGTTTGTGTCAGCACGCGCGCCACGGGCGTGCCGGTGAAGGTCGCGGGATGCACGCCGTTGGTGATGGCGTCGATGGGAACTTCTTCGGCGGAAAGACCTTTCCAGTTGAACTGCCACATGGCGCGCGAGACGCCGCCGTGAAGTTTGCTGACGCCGTTGCGGCGCATGGCGTGGTTCAGCGCCAGAAGGGTCATTTCAAAATCGGCGCTCTTGCCGCCGCGGCTGCCCAGTTTCATGAGGTCGTTCCAGTCGACTCCCAGCTGTTGGCACCAATCGTCGAAATAGCGGTGCATGAGGTCGGCGGAGAAACGCTCGTTGCCGGCGTCAACGGGCGTGTGAGTGGTAAAAATGCTGTCGCCGCGCACGGCCTCGCGGGCGGCTGCAAAGCTGAGGCCGCGGGTGAGACACAGATGCCGGATCCTTTCAAGAATCATAAAAGCCGAATGGCCCTCGTTCATGTGATAGGCGTGAGGGTGAATATCAAGGGCGGCCAGCATTTTCGGCCCGCCCATGCCGAGAAGAATTTCCTGACGGATGCGGGCGTCGCGATCGGCCACATAAAGCCGTTCAGTGATGCGACGGTCCTCTTCGGTGTTTTTCGGCGTGTCGGTGTCCAGCAGATAGAGCGGAATTCTGCCCACCTGCGCGCGCCATACGCGGGCGTACAGAGTGCGACCTGGCAGGCTGAGGGAAATGTGCAGGTGCTCGCCGGTTTTTTGATCTCTAACGCGCCTGATGGGCAGCGTGCGGAATTGACTTTCGGGGTACAGTGCCGTCTGCCGCCCGTCGGCTGAGATTTCCTGTTTGAAGTAGCCGCACTTGTAAAGCAGCCCGACGGCCACGAGAGGCAGTCGCAGATCGCTGGCGGATTTGAGATGATCGCCCGATAGAATTCCCAGACCGCCGGAATAAATGGGAAGGCTTTCGTGAATGCCGTACTCCGTGGAGAAGTAGGCGACGGGGCTTTTGGGCGTCAGGTCGGCGGCGGCAGCGTCACAGGGCGCATTCATTTCGGCGTCCAGGGCCTCGACGGCGCTCCGGTAAAGCGCCACGTACGCAGGATCATCGCCCAGCTCCTGAAGGCGCTTCTGATCGGCGTTTTCAATGACGGCGACGGCGTTGTGTCCGAAGCGTTCCCAGAGACCGGCGTCAATGTCCTGAAACAGAGGCACGTACTGGGGATGCCAGGTCCACCAGAGGTTGTGAGCCAGCTCCTGAAGTCGCGCGATCTTTTCGGGCAGTTTGACGGTGCTGGTAAAGCCGTGAAGCAGCGGCGTGACCGAGGCGCGCCCGGAAAACACGCGGGTGAGACTGACGTCGTTCATGGCGGCCGCAGGCCGAGTGGCGGTGCGGACGGCGGCGTTTTCGGCGGCCGTCTCATAGGCATTTTCATAGAGTTCGTAAAAGCTCTTCCAGTCGGTTTTGCTCGCCACCTCGCGAGCGGCTTTGCGCAGCGGAAGCAAAGCTTCGTCGGACAGGCCCGTGAGGCTGTCGAGAATTTCCGTCAGTTTATTGACGATGTCACCGTAGGGCTGATGGCTGCGGGCGAGAACGTTGATGCCTTTCAGATCGGCTCCGCAGCCGGTGACCCAGCGGCCGAAGCCGGCGAGGTCGCTGGTAACGGTGGGAACGGCGCAGGCGGCCGCTTCCTGGGGGGTGTATCCCCAGGGTTCGTACCATGATGGGAAAATGCCGCCGTCGCACGCACACAGCGTGCTGATGTAGTCCATGTTGAAAAAACCGTCGCTGCCGTCCAGCTCAGCGGGGTTGAGAATGACCTGTACGGGGTTGCCGCTGCGGTTGTCCAGGCCGAGGCGTTTGCAGGACGAAAGGATGGCGTCGTTGGCGGCGTCGTATATCCGATGAGCTGTCAGCGGTCCGCCTTCGTTCTCCTCCGCGGCCTCGAAACCGCCGCTCAGCGCATGGGCGTCCATGCCTCTGTGACCGTTCATCACCGCTAGCAGCGCCAATACGGGCGGCCTGTCGGCGCCGCGGCGGCGGTTCAGCTGCGCCAGAGCGTCGAGAAACAGGTCAATGCCCTTGTTGTGAAATTCGTATCTTCCCGAAATGAGGAGAATTCGGGTGTTGTCGGGAAGAGCGCGATGCAACAGCCGCTCGACGGCCTGGAGAATTTTTTTCTTGTCCTTCTGAGGTTCGCTGCGGTCGGCGCTGTAATCGGGAATGGCGGAAAGAGAGAGGCCGTTGAGGGTCACCAGATCGGGACGGCGTCCCAAAAAGGCCGCCGCTTCGTCGGCGGTGATGCTGCTCACCGTGGTGAAGCAGTCGGCCTCCCGGGCCGCGGCGCTCTCCATGGAGCATTTTGCCGTGACGCTGTAGCGGCGCGCTTCGTCGGCGGGATTGATCTGATCCATCTCGGCGTAAATGTCCCGTCCGCCGCCGGCCATGGCGCGTCCCAGCACTGTAGCGTGGGTGGTGAAGACTGTAGCGGCGGAGGGATCAATTCGTTTCAGCGTGAGAAGCCCCGCTCCGCACATCCATTCATGAAAGTGCGCTGCCGTGCACAGCTGTCCGTCGCTGTCGCCGGCCAGCACCTTTGAGAAGGCCGCGACGGCTTCGCCGCAGGCCGAGCTGAACATGACGGGTTCCACGTAATCCCAACCGCCCGTCAGCGAGTCGACCCCGTAGTCCTGCCACAGGTCGTAGAGCAGCTGATTTTGATTGTAGCGACCTTCCCAATCAATGAGGATGACCTTGGGCCTTCCAGGAATGAGCCATCGGCCGAAGCGGCATTTCAGGCGATGAACCGACGCGGCGCGGCGGAAATTCTGCCACGTCAAATCGTCCTGCGATCCGGGAAGGCATTCCTCAAACCCCGGATTTTTCTTTCTCAACGGTCCCAGCAGAAAGTGGTTTTCGCCGAAATGCCTCACCGCTTCCTCGGCTTTCGTGCTGACCACCGTATAAATGCCGCCCACTTTGTTGCAGACTTCCCAGGATACTTCAAAGAGCGCGGCAGGCGCGCGCCGAAGTTTTGAACTCATGCCGTCCTCCTTCAACGATGCGAACGCCGGTCGCGAAGTTCGCCGGAGTCCCCTTCTTTTTTTTCAAGGGTCATGATGAAATCCGACAGAACGTTCATATAATTGATGTAGGCGTCATAGGGCGTGCCGTAGGGATTGAAGTACTTATGCACGTCGCCGTCGGAAAACCATTTGGTGCACATGTAGTAAAAATGATCGGACGTCTGAAGACGGCGCCAGGTGCGCATCAGGCCTTCATCGCCGGAGGCTTTGACCTTGTCATGGAGCGCGTAGACCGATTCAATGGCATCGCGTTCCATGTCGTTGCCGATCCATGCCGTGAGGTCGCGCTCGGCGTCGGCCCATGAGATGGCGTCGGGGACGTCGATTTTCGCGATGGGCTGAAAGCGCGCCGCTGCTTCCGACGGTGTGACGAAATCGAAGTCGGGATTGGCCAGCAGTGCGTCGGGCAGAGATTCCATGAAATCGAAAATGCCCGTCTCGGCCCACTGGTGCTCGCCGAAGGTCTCGTAGTCCATGAACAGGTTGATGAGCTCGCCCGATCCGTTGACGGCGTGGATCCATCGGACAAACTTTTCGACGGTCAGCGGCCACTCCTTCCAATCCCTGTTGGAAAAGCGAAAGGCGATGTCGTCGGACAGGCGGTAGTTTTTCAGCAGAAGGCGGAGGCGCGTGCAATTTGACGGCTGATACATGAAATTGGGGCTTCTCCAGCCCAGAATGTGATCGGCGCCTTCGGTGAGCATGGCTTTGTATCCCATTTTTTCGACGACGGCGGCAATGTCGTTGCGATAGATCAGTTCAGTGTTGCGGAAAACTTCGGGCGTGACGCCGAAGCAATCCCCGATCATGCGGTCGTGCAGTTTCACCTGTTCGGCGAACTCTTCCAAATCGTAAAGCGACGCCAGCGAATGGGCATAGGTTTCCGAGAGCAGTTCCACGCAGCCCGTGTTCACAAGGCGGCGAAAACTGTCAATCACCTCGGGCTTATACTGGGCGAACTGTTCCAGCGCCACGCCGGAGATGGAAAACGCCACTTTAAAACGGCCGTTCTCCCGCCGGATCAGCTTCAGAAGCAGCTCGTTCATGGGCAGATAGCATTTGCCGGCCACTTTTTCCATAATGGAACGGTTGGCTTCGGCGTCTTCGTAGAAATGATCCTTTCCGATGTCAAAGAAGCTGTAGTGTCTCAGTCGGTAGGGCTGGTGAACCTGAAAGTAAAAGCAGAGCGAAGGCATTGTTCGTCATCTCCTGTCAAGGCAGCTGCGGTAGATTTCACAGAGCCGGTCGGCGGCGGTGGACCATTTGATGCGGCGCAGATCGGCGCGGCTGTTTTTCACCATTTCAGCGGCGAGGCGCGGGTAGGCCAGCACGGCGCAGATTTTTTCGGCCATGCCCCGGACGTCCCAAAAGTCCACCTTCAGGGCGTTGTGAACCACTTCGGCAACGCCGGACTGACGGGAGATGATCACGGGAATGTCGCAGATCATGGCCTCCAGAGGGGCGATACCGAAGGGTTCGGAAACGCTGGGCATCACGTACAGATCGCAGTTGGCGTACATGCGCTCCACGTTGACGCCGGACTGAAACCCCGGAAAGTGAAAGGACGTTCCCATGCGGAGCTCGGCGACGCGGCGCACCATGCGGTAAAACATGTCGCCGCTGCCGGCCATGACGAAGTGGACGTCGGGCATGGCCCCGTGGACAAGTCGGGCGGCCTCGACGAAGTAGTCGGGCCCTTTCTGGTAGGTAATTCGTCCCATGAAGAGGACGCGCTTTTCCCGGCGCGGCTGAAGGGGGATGTGATAGGTTCGGCGCATTTCATCGCGGTTGACGGCGTTGTGGACCACTTCGATTTTTTCGCCGGGAATCCTGCAAAGCTCCATGATTGCGGCTTTAGTGTAGTTGCTGACGGCGACGACGCGATCGGCGCCCGTCAGCCCCGCCCATTCGATATGGGCGATCTCTTCGTTGACGTCTCGGCCGCTGCGGTCGTGCTCAAGGGCGTGGACATGGGCAATCAGCGGTTTTCCCGTCAGCTGTTTGATGAGAATGCCTGCGGGATAGGTCATCCAATCGTGGACGTGAATGATATCGAAGTCCTCTTTCAGGGCGATTTCGGCGGCGGCCAGGCTGTAACGGTACACCTCGGACATCAGATCGGGGCCGTAGCCGCCGTGAATGACGGCGGGACTGAGAAGTTCTTCGGGCGCCCGGCGGGTCGCGCCGCCCAGCAGGCTGAAAAGTTTCTCCTCTCCCTCTGTCTGTGAGCCGCCGCGCCCTTTCGGGAGATCCGGTTTCTTTGAAGAGACGCATTTTTGCTGAAGGCGGCGTTCCTCGTAGCTTGACGGGCTGTCGTAGGCTCTGAGAGACGAGCGAATTCCCCGCAAAATCAAATGCTCGCAAAACAGGCTCAGGTCTCCTGTCGATGCGCGCTCCGACGGGTGCTCGCAAGCCTTTGAAGAGAAACCGCGCGTCAGGGAGCGGCGGATCACTTTGCCCGACGAGATGCCCGCGGGGATGGGCGTTCCCGAGGCGGAGCGCAGTTTCACGCGGGAGACGGGATGTTCCGCAAGGTCGGTCTGAGGCATGACAAACAGCACGTCAATGCCTTTTTTTACCAGTGCGTCAGTGATTCCGTAACAGGCTGTGCCCAGGCCGCCGCTTTTGGCGGGTGGAAATTCCCAGCCCAGCATGAGCACTTTCATGTCAGATGGCCTCCTTTGCCAGCCGGGCTTCCCATTGGGCGAAGACGGAAGGAACCTTTCTCTCGACGGTTTTGAGCGCGCGATAGACTTCGGCGACGCTCCAGGCCTGGGCGATGCAGCCGTTGGGGCGATAGGGCGGTGCCGCATCGAAGATTTCGGCGATGGAACCGACGCCGTATCGGCGCAGATGGCGGACGAAAAGCGGCGTGATCTCCGTCAAAAAGTCCTGAAGCACTCGCTGGTGCTCCAGCGTCGAAGCGATGAGCGCATCGCAGTAGGCGCCCAAAAGCCAGGGCCACACCGTTCCCTGGTGGTAGGCAAAATCGCGCTGTGCCGGGCCGCCTTCATAGAGTGAACAATAGCCCGCTTCGGAAGGCGCCAGCGTGCGCAGACCGAAGGGAGTCAGCAGCCTTCGGCGAACCTGTTCAACCATGGCGCCCGATCGCTCTCTGTCCAGCAGAGGCTCGGGCAGCGAGGCGGCAAAGATCTGGTTGGGACGGAAGCTCCGGTCCGCTCCGTCGGGGCGCCAGACGTCGGCCAGAAAGCTTCGGCTTTCCCACCAGAAACGCGATATGAATTCCGACTTCATGGCGATGAGCTTTTCCGGCGGGAAGAGCGGCGGCTCGCCGAATTTTTTGGCCAGCCGG
>CABTYW010000007.1 GCA_902489135.1 uncultured Synergistaceae bacterium | reverse complement strand
ATCGGCGCCATGCCGGGACGTATTGTACAGAAGCTCAAAGAATCAGGCTGCCGCAATCCCGTCATGCTGCTGGACGAGGTGGACAAAATCGGATCGGACTTCCGCGGCGACCCCGCCAGCGCGCTTCTTGAAGTGCTTGATCCCGGCCAGAATTCCCACTTCACCGACCATTATCTCGAAGTGCCTCTGGATCTCAGCGACGTGCTTTTCATCACCACGGCCAACGTGACTGACACCATTCCCGCGCCGCTTCTCGACCGCATGGACGTCATTGAACTGTCGGGTTACCTTCCCGAGGAAAAATATCACATCGCCAGAGACTATCTGCTGCCCGCCGTTTATCGCGAGAGCGGCCTCACAAAGAGCGACGTGCGACTTTCGCCTGCGGCGCTGAAAAGCGTCATCGCCGACTATACCCGCGAAGCGGGAGTCCGTCAGCTGGATCGGCAACTGACGACCATGTTCCGCAAGGTGGCGTTGGCCGCTCTTCAGAGCCGGGAGAAGGGGCAAAGCTTTCACGCCGAAATCGTCACGACGAAAAAAGTGGCTCAGTATCTCGGTTCGCCTCACCACCCCGACGTCAGACTTCCCAAAGTTCCCGAGAGCGGACTTGCCGTGGGATTGGCCTGGACCGCCGCCGGCGGCGACGTGCTCGTCATCGAGGCCGTGAAAATGCACGGCAAAGGTGAGCTCCATCTCACGGGAAATCTCGGCAAAGTCATGCAGGAATCGGCGCTGACGGCACTGGGATTTGTCAAATCGCACTGGAGTGAGCTGACCTCCCGCACCGAACCGAAATGGAGCGGTTTTGACCTCCATCTCAACGTGCCCGAAGGCGCCATTCCCAAGGACGGACCGTCGGCGGGGATTACCATGGCCATCGCGCTGTTCTCGGCGCTGTCGGGAGCGAAATACCGTCCAGGCTATGCCATGACCGGCGAAATTTCACTGCGCGGCGACGTGCTTCCCATCGGCGGTCTGCGCGAAAAAACTCTGGCGGCAAAGCGCTTCGGGATTTATAATCTTTTTGTGCCGGAAGCCAACAGGCCCGACGTGGACGACATGGAGCCCTGGATCAAAGAGAACGTTCGCTTCCATTTTACCGCTTCGGCCCGGCGCGTCTTCGAGACGGTTTTAACGGAGAACTCACAATGATTTCATGGAACGCAACGCTCCTCTGCACGGCCTATACAATTGGGCAGCTTCCGCGCGGTGACAAAGTTGAAATTGCCCTTGCGGGCCGTTCCAACGTGGGAAAGTCGTCGCTGCTCAACAAACTGGTGGGGCAGAAGCTGGCTCGCACCAGCTCCGCTCCGGGGCTGACCCGCAGCATCAACTTTTTTGACGTTGAGGCCGCCGTGCCCTTCACATTGGTGGATCTGCCCGGCTTCGGCTTCGCGGCGCGAAGCCGTGACGAACGCGACAGCTGGGCAAAAATGATCGAAAACTACATCGCGGGACGAGAGCAGTTGGCGCTGGTCATTCATCTTGTAGACATCCGCCGCGGGCTGCTCGAAAAGGACAGAGAGCTTCAGCAGTGGCTGAAATCCCTCGGCGTCCCCATTCAGGTGGCATTTACCAAAGCCGATAAAATTGCGCCGACAAAGCGCCGGGATATGATTTTGCAATACGTTGAAAAAGGTCTGTACTCATGGAACATGCCTCTGGCCTGTTCGGTCAACGAGCCGGCCAGCATCGAAGCGCTGAAAGCTCAGGTTGAGCTTTACCTCACGACAGCTCTTCAGTAACACAAATCTGCACATTTAACCGAGGAGGAACTTCAAATGGCCTCACGCACCGTCCAACTGCCCGCGGCCTATGACCCCGCGCCAATTGAGAGCAAGTGGTATCAGTGGTGGATCGATCAGGACCTTTTCGATTCTAAGGTTGACCCGACAAAGAAAGCCTTTTCCATTGTGCTTCCGCCGCCCAACGTCACCGGCGCCCTTCACATGGGACACGCCTACGACCACACCTTTCAGGATATTCTCGCCCGCTACAAGAGAGCGCGCGGCTACTGCGTCCTCTGGCAGCCCGGGACTGATCACGCCGGCATTGCCACTCAGAACGTGGTGGAGCGCCGCCTCATCAAAGAAGGCGTAACGCGCCGCGAGCTGGGCCGCGACGCCTTCGTGAAGCGGACGTGGCAATGGAAAGAGGAATATCGCGGCCGCATTGTGGCGCAGATGAAGAGCCTGGGTGATTCCTGCGACTGGAAGCGCGAACGCTTCACCATGGACGAAGGCTTGTCAAAAGCGGTGCGAACCGTATTCTGCCGCCTGTACGAGAAGGGGCTCATTTACAAAGGAAAGTACATCGTCAACTGGTGTCCCCATTGCCACACGGCGCTGTCGGACATCGAGGTCGAGCATGCCGAAGAACCGGGGCACATGTACTATGTGCGCTACTATTTTAAAGACAGCAGCGACTTCATCCTGATCGCCACCACCCGTCCCGAGACCATTATCGCCGACGTGGCCGTGGCCGTTCATCCCGGAGATGAGGCACACAAGGATCAGGCGGGACGCGAGGTGGTCGTCCCCATGACCGGCGGGAAATTGATCGATGGCAAAATGACGGGGGGGCGCGCCGTTCCCGTCATTGCCGACCGCATGGTCGATCCGGCCTTCGGCACGGGCTACGTCAAGATTACGCCGGCCCATGACCCCAACGACTTTCAGGTGGGCGTCACCCATCACCTTGAGCCCATTCAGGTCATCGACGAAGACGGTCATATGATCAACATGACTGCGGCGGCAAAAGCCATGGAGGGCATGACGGTCGCCGACGCCCGCGCGAAAAGCGAAGAAATTCTGAGAGCCGAGGGCGTGCTTGAAAGAGTGGAGGAGCTGCCTCATCAGGTGGGCCATTGTTATCGCTGCGGAACGGCCGTTGAACCCTATCTGTCGGAGCAGTGGTTCGTGAAAGTCGCCCCGTTGGCCAAACGCGGCGTCGAGGCCTCCGAGGCCGGGAAAATCAAATGGGTTCCATCGCAGTGGGCGTCAACGTACTATCAGTGGATGGACGGGGTCCGCGATTGGTGCATTTCACGCCAGCTCTGGTGGGGACACCGCATTCCCGCGTGGACGTGCCCGGACTGCGGCCATCTCGTTGTGGCGGAGCAAGATCCCGACTGCTGCCCCAAGTGCGGCTCAAAAAATCTGAAGCAGGACGAGGACGTTCTGGACACTTGGTTCAGCAGCGCCCTGTGGCCCTTTACCACGCTGGGGTGGCCCGACAAGACGGAAGAGCTGAAATACTTCTATCCCACATCGGTGCTGATTACGGGCTTTGACATCATTTTCTTCTGGGTCTCCCGCATGATTATGATGGGTCTGGAATTTATGGACGACGTGCCCTTCCGTGACGTCTACATTCACGCCCTGGTGCGCGACGAAAAAGGCCAGAAGATGAGCAAGTCCAAGGGCAACGGCATTGACCCCATGGACATGATCAAGCTTTACGGCGCCGACTCGCTGCGCTTCACCGTGGCCGCCCTGACGGTGCAGGGGCGGGACATTCTCATGGGACCTTCGAAAATTGAGAACTACAAGCGCTTTATCAACAAGATTTGGAATGCCAGCCGTTTCGCTCTGATGAACCTCGAAGGTGCCGACATCGCCGGACTTCCCGATGCGGCTCACATGCGTCTGCACGACCGCTGGATTTTTGAGCGTCTCCGCCGGCTCGACGAGTCGGTGACGCGCGACCTCGACAGTTATTTCTTCGGCGAAGCGGCGCGCGAGATCTATGACTTCATGTGGGGGGACTTCTGCGACTGGTACATTGAGATGGCCAAGCCCGCGCTCTACGGCGACGAAGGTCCGGAGCGCCGAAAGGCCACAATGCAGACGCTGTTGTGCGTTTTCAAAGACGCGTTGCGGCTGATGCACCCCTTCATTCCCTTCGTAACCGAGGAACTTTGGCATGCCTTCGACTTCGGCGAGAAGCCCATGGAGCTTTCGGAGTGGCCCGACCCGACGGTTTATGCAGAAGACGCCGAGTCCGTGACGCAAATGGACGAACTTCAGGAGTTTATCCGATCAATCCGTAATTTACGCGCCGAAGCGGGCCTGCCGCCCAGCCGCAACGTGCAGCGCGTGGTGCTGCGCGGCGCTCATGAAGCCTTCAAGCCCGTGCTCGAGGCGAACCGCGATCTCATCACGCTGTGCGCCAAGGTGAACGCCGTCGAAATCATTGCCGCCGAGGCCGACAAGCCCCATTTGGCGTTGAGTTCCATCGTGCAGGCCGGCCAGGTTTTTCTGCCGGTGGGCGATCTCCTTGACCCCGTTGCGGAAGTGGAGCGCCTTCAAAAAGAGCTCAAACAGGTTGAAGACAATCTGGCACGCAGCGAAAAGAAGCTTTCCAGCAAAAACTTCGTTCAGCGGGCGCCCGAAGAAGTGGTGGAAACGGAACGGACGCGCGCAGCGGACTCCAGGCGCCGCCGCGAGCGCATCCTTGAGAACATCAGGAGTCTGACGAAAGACTGAAATGAATACGGACGACACGTGGAAACTCATTGAAGAGCGCATCAATGCGCTTACAAGCCCCGATTCTCTGACGGGGCTTGCTGTCGTAAAAAAAGTATTGGAGAAGCTGGGAAATCCCATTCACTTTCCGGCGCTTCATATTGCCGGCACCAACGGCAAAGGCTCGGTGGCGGCCGATCTTGACGCCGTACTGCGCGCCCGGGGATACCGAACGGCGCTGTACACCAGCCCCCATCTTGTGAATATCGGAGAGCGGCTGAGAATCGACGGCAAGCCGCTGCCGCCTCAGCAGTGGGCGCGCGCCCTCGACGCCGTCGAAGAAATTTTGAAGGCGGACGCCGAACTTCGACTGGGATACTTTCAGATCACCACGGCGGCGTGCTTCAAGATGATCGCCGACAGCGCCGTGGACGCGGCCGTGATTGAAACGGGCCTCGGCGGACGCCACGACACCACCAACATACTGCCCCGACCGCTGATTTCAATCATCACGCCCCTGGGCATGGATCACATGCACCTTCTGGGCCATACGCTGACGGAAATAGCGGCCAATAAATTCGACATAGCGAAAAAGGGATGCCCCGCCCTTTACTGCGGCGGAACCGCTGAACTGAACGCGCAGTTTAAAAGGCGCTGTGCTGAAATCGGCGCGCGCGGTGAAGTGCTCAGCGAAACCTGCCGGGTCACCGACGTTCGAACGTCGCTTCAGGGCAGCCGTTTTGTCTTTTCAAGTCCCCGCGGAACTTGCGAATACACCGTTGCCCTGGCGGGCGTTTATCAGCCTGAAAATGCGGCGCTGGCTCTGCGCGCCCTCGAACTTGTCGCCGACCGTCTTCCCGTAAGCGTTGAAGACACGCAGAAGGGGCTGGCCGGTGTTCGCTGGCCCGGACGCATGGAAGTTCTTCACGTCGATCCCGACGTGATCCTGGACGGTGCGCACAATCCCCACGGCACGGCGGCGCTGATCAGAGCGCTGAAAGCCCTCTACGACGAGGAAACGCCCATCAATCTGGTATTCACCTCCATGTCCGACAAAGACTACGGACAGTCGTTGAAGCTCTATTCCGAGGCTCTGCCTCAGTCAAGGCTTTACTGCACCGAACTGAGCGATGCGCCGCGCTGCGAAAGAGCCGAAAAACTGGCGCGAACCGCTGAAGCCTTTCGTTGGAAAACTCCGCCTGCGGTCATTCACGATCCCCTGCGGGCCGTGGAAGAAGCGGCAAAGTCGGGAGGTCCGGTCATCGTCTGCGGCAGCCTGTACTTTATCGGCAGAATTCGCGGTCAACTTATGAATCATGTGTTTTAAAGCCTTTACCGCAGTTTCGCAGGGCGGATTTTATGATTACCCGCAGCCTGACGGTTCGCCCTTTCAACTGCGCTTGACACTGGAGGGCGTCAGCGCCGACGGTGAAATTACGCGCAGCGCGTCGGAAGCTCCCTTGGTGCTTCTCTCTCAGGTTCACGGAACGCGAGTGCTGGCGGCCGCGCAGGCTGCGCGCTATCCGCAGAAAGACGAAGCCGACGGTCTGTTCATTCGTCCTGGCGACGTGACGTGCGGCCTTCGCTTTGCCGATTGCGCGCCGGTGGTCATCCTTTCGCTTTCGGAAGCCCCCTGGCTTTTGGCGCTTCATTCGGGCTTTCGGGGAACGCTGGACAATATTGCCGCTGCCGGCATGAAGCTTGCCCGCAGCCTCTGCGGAACTCCCGATCCTGCGGGACTTTATGCCTGGGTAGGCCCCTGCATTTGCGGAAAGTGTTACAGCCGCCGGCGCGACGACCCTGCGACCTCGGAAGCCCTTTGGCGCTTTGTGCCGGAAGTCTGTGCGGCGAGGGGGGATCTTGTCCTGTTTGATTTGAAGCGGCAGATTGCCGGACAACTCCTCGATCTCGGCGTGCCCCATGGACACGTTTACCTGGAATCGCAGTGCACCTTCGAGAATGAAGAACTTTTTTATTCGCACCGGCGCTGGGCTCGTCGCAAAGAAGGAACAGACCGGCGAATGCTGCTGACCGTAAAAACGAAAAATGAGCTCGACGACGTGATAATAAAGAGAAAAACAGCGTACTTTTGATGGGGTGAGTGCTGTGGAGGATCTTAGAGTCGGAGTAGTTGGAGTAGGACATCTTGGGCGAGTGCACGCCCGCATCTATAAAGAACTGATGGGCGTAAAACTTGTGGGCGTCGTGGACAGCAATCTCGACACCGCCCGTGAAATCGGCCGGCAGTACGAAGTGCCTGTTTACGATGACCTGGAGCGTTTCATCGGCGAACGCCGGCCCGAAGCCATCAGCGTCGTCGTACCGACGACACAGCATTTTGCCGTGGCCTGTCGCCTGGCCGAGGCGGGAATTCATTTAATTGTCGAAAAGCCGGTCACCACGACGGTGGATCAGGCTTCGAAGCTGTTGGAGGCTGCCGAAGGCAAGAACATTGTCCTGCAGGTGGGACACGTGGAACGCTTCAACAGCGCCGTTCGCTATCTGTCCCGACAGATGGAGAGCGAACCGCTGTTGATTCAGTCTCGCCGTCAAGGCCCTTTTTCGCCGCGCATCGGCGACGTGGGCGTTGTCCTTGATCTGATGATTCATGACATCGACATCATTTTGTCCCTCGTCAAATCGGAAATTCAGTCCATACGGGCCATGGGGCGGAAAGTCAAAACGGATCACGAAGATCTGGCCGTGGCACAGATCCAATTCCAGTCGGGCGCCATCGCCGACATCATGGCGAGCCGCGTGGCGGAGCGCCGTCTTCGCCAAATGGATGTCACTTTGGACAGCCGTTACTACTCCGTAAATTTCGAGACGCAGGACGTGACGGTCCATCATCCCGCACAAACTTCGCCGACGGGGGGCACCATAGAAGTCATTGAGCATCCCCTTCTTCCAAAGGTGGAACCGCTGAAACAGGAATTGCTCCATTTCGTCACCTGCATCAGAGAGGGACGTCAGCCCTTGGTGGGCATTTCCGACGGAAAACGTGCGCTTCAGGTGGCCATTGAAATTCTGCGGCAGATCCACGGGAAAAAATAGCAACGGCGCAGGCGGAATTTTCTTCCGCCTGTTTTTTTGTAAAAGAGCTTGAAAATATTAACGTTTTATTTTAGTATGGTGACATTATCGGCTTGGCGTCAGTGCAGAGGTGATCTTTTTGAAGTCCGAGTTTATACTGGGCATTCCGGCGCTCAACGTCCAGGCGCTGCTGGGCATGGTTCTTTTCGCCGTGACCGTGGTGCTTGTCAGGTTGATCCGAGGAATTCAAACGGGGAAATATCCCGGCAGTCCCGCTATGCTGATTTATCTGCGAACCCTGCTCTGGGTGGTCATGATCGGCGGAGGAGTCTTTTTTATCGGCGCCGTGCTGGGCTTTCGTTATATTTAAAAAACGGTGTGGCCTTTTTTCGGCTTTTTATATGAATTCATGAGAAAATAAGAGCATTTTTGTTTATTCTCTGTTATTATTAACTTTGATATCCCGCGACTCTCCGCTCCATGGGGGAGCGAAAAGCCCGGGGCCGGCGATGAGGAAGGTGCCGCGTCAGCGGGCTGAAGGAGTCAGAGAGCGCTTTTATCGGGTTGTTTTCAAAACGGAATTATTTTATTAAGGAGGTAGCAGTATGGCGGTTAAAACCATCGATGAGCTTTGCAATACGCTTCTCGAAAAACGTGTCCTGGCCGCGGCGGGCGGCGGTGAAAAAGCCGTTGCCAAACACAAGGCGAAGGGCAGGCTGACGGCTCGCGAGAGGATTAACCTTCTTCTTGACGAGGGGTCCTTTGTGGAACTTGACGAATTTGTGGAGCATCGCTGCACAAACTTCGGCATGGAGGAGAAGAAATACCTCGGCGACGGCGTCGTGACGGGCTACGGTACCGTGGGCGGTCGCGTCGTCTATGTCTTCAGCCAGGATTTCACCGTACTCGGCGGCTCACTGGGACAGATGCACGCCGCAAAGATCTGCAAGGTCATGGATCTTGCGCTTCGCAACGGCTGCCCCATGGTGGGTATCAACGACAGCGGCGGAGCCCGCATTCAGGAAGCCGTTGACGCTCTTGACGGTTATGCCGGAATTTTCTATCGCAATACCATCTCCAGCGGCGTGATTCCTCAGATGTCCGTCATCGTCGGCCCCACCGCGGGCGGCGCCGTATACAGCCCCGCACTGACGGACTACATCTTTATGGTTGACAAGATCAGTATCATGCACATCACTGGCCCCGCGGTCATTAAGACCGTAACGGGCGAAGAAATCTCCAGCGAAGAGCTCGGCGGCGCCAGAACGCACAATACCCGCTCGGGCAATGCCCATTTCTTTGCCGAGACGGAAGAACAGTGCTTCCGCCAGGTTCGTGACGTTCTGAGCTACCTCCCCAGCAACAACATGACCGATGCTCCCCGCATTGCCACCAACGACCCCGTCAACCGCGCCGAGATGAGCCTGCGCACCATTGTTCCCACGGATTCCAACAAAGGTTACGACGTTCACGACGTCATCAAGGCCGTGGTGGACGACGGCAAATTCGTTGAAGTCCAGGCCATGTGGGCCAAAAACATCGTCATCGGCTACGCCAGTTTCGACGGCATGCCCGTAGGCATCGTCGCCAATCAGGCGAGCATCATGGCCGGCTGTCTCGACATCGACTGCTCCGATAAGGCCAGTCGCTTTATCCGCCATTGCGACGCCTTCAACCTTCCCATCGTCACCTTTGTGGACGTTCCCGGCTATCTGCCCGGAAAGTCTCAGGAATGGGGCGGCATCATTCGCCACGGCGCGAAAATGCTTTACGCGTACAGCGAGGCCACGGTGCCGCTGGTCAGCGTGGTGCTCCGCAAGGCCTACGGCGGTTCATACATCGGCATGTGCTGCAAGGCGCTGGGCGCCGATTCCGTGCTTGCCTGGCCGCAGGCTCAGATTGCCGTCATGGGCGCCGCCGGTGCGGCCAACATTATCTTCCGCAAGGAAATTGCCGCCGCCGCCGACCCCGCCGCGGAACGCGCCGAACTGATCAGTCAGTACGAAGATGCCTTCGCGACGCCTTACCAGGCTGCAAGCCGCGGCTATGTCGACAAGGTGATCCTTCCCGAAGAGACCCGCTTCGAGGTCATTTTGGCGCTGAAAGCCAATCGCAGCAAACGTCAGGCTCTGCCTCGCAAAAAACACGGCGTTATGCCCAATTAGTTTGAGGAGGGATTTCAATGACTGCTGCCGAAACTGCAAACACACTCGCAGCGTCCTTTGAAGGGATGGGCGGTGCCACGGCTCTTTCCTTAATTGCATTCACCATCGTTTTTCTTGTCCTCGCCGGACTGACGCTTGTGATTTTTGCCATGCGCTACGTGAGCAAACTGAAGAAAAACTCTTACGGCGCGCTCACGCCGGCGGCCGGCGCTTCCGCATCCGCCGCTTCGCAGGCCTCGAAGGTCGAAGACGACGAACTGGCGGCCGTGATCGCGGCGGCCATTGCGGCTGAAACGGGATTTCCCATGTCCGTCAGATCCGTGGTTCCCGCCGGGACGCATCTCATCGGCGCCGGGACCGACGGGTGGATTGCCTGCGCTCGCGTTGAAGCGCTTCAGTCGTCTCTGACGGACGGCTGGAACTAGGACGTTTTCCGCTGCGCAAGGCGCAGAGGACGAAGCTTAAATTTTCGAGGAGGATTTTCTGCTATGTCGATGTATAGAATTACCGTCAATGGCAAGGCTTACGATGTCAACGTCGAACCCATGAGCGCCGCCGCGCCTGCGCCTGCGGCACCCGCTCCTGTGGCGGCACCCGCTCCTGTGGCGGCACCCGCTGCGGCCCCCGCACCTGCTGCGGCTCCCGCTCCTGCTGCGGCTCCCGCGGGCAGCACTGAAATTACCGCTCCCATGCCCGGCAAGGTGCTTCGCCTCATTGCCAAGGTGGGCGACACGGTGAAAGCCAGCGACAATCTGCTGATCCTCGAGGCCATGAAGATGGAAAATGAAATTCCCGCCGGCCGCGACGGCAAGGTTCTGGAAATTCGCGTCAGCGAAGGAGCTGCGGTCAACAGCGGCGACGTGCTCGTCGTCCTCGGATAAATTGATTGAAAAAAGCGAGGTATTCGCGTGATGCGGATGCCTCGCTTTTTTTTTGGATATGTGGCAAAATAGTAAGGTCTCTGGAGTTTGTGCGACTTCACATCCGATGCTTTTTCTGAGGAGGAAAATCTACGGTGAAAATTATCATAGGCTCTGATCATGCGGGGTACGAATTGAAACAGAAAATCATCGCCCATCTCAAGGGAATGAGTGATTTTGAAGTTCAGGATTTCGGCACGGATACGGCGGAGATTTCCTGTGATTATCCCGACATCGCCCTTCAGGTGGGACGGACCGTGGCTCACGGCGATGCCGAGCGGGGAATTTTGGTATGCGGAACGGGCATCGGCATGGAAATTGCCGCCAACAAAGTTCCCGGCGTCTATGCCGCCGACTGTTGGAATAAAGAGATCGCGGCCTTGAGCCGCCATCACAACAATTCCAACGTTCTGACTCTCGGTGCCCGCACCATTGACGAGCCGACGGCCATGGAAATCGTTGATACCTGGTTGTCCACGGAATTCGACGGCGGGCGTCATGTGCGCCGCACGCAGAAAATCTGTGCCTATGAGCGCAGTACCAGCCGCGCCTTCCTCAACAGCAGCGTCGGCCAGGTGGTGATTTTCGATCACCCTCTGGTGCAGCACAAACTCAGCATTATCCGCGACAAAAACACCCCCGTCAAAACCTTCAGGGAGACGGTGGCGGAAATCGCCTCGCTTATGGTCTATGAGATCACCAGAGACCTGCCGCTGAAGATGATCGACGTGGAGACGCCCATCACGCCAACCAAGGCCTATGCTCTGGCCGGCAAAAAATTGGCCATTGTCCCTATTCTGCGCGCCGGGCTGGGCATGATGGAGGGCGTTCTCAACCTCATTCCCAATGCCAAAGTCGGGCACATCGGCCTTTACCGCAATCCTGAAACGCTGGAACCCGTGGAATATTACTGTAAACTGCCCGGAGACATCGGCGAGCGCGACATTTTCCTTCTCGACCCCATGCTGGCCACAGGCGGATCTTCCTCTGCGGCCATCTCCATGATCAAAAAACGCGGCGGACGAAAGATCTCTCTGGTGTGTTTGATCGCCGCTCCGGAAGGCGTCGAGGTCGTTCAGAAGGCTCACCCCGACGTGAACATCTTTATCGCCTCTCTTGACAGTCATCTCAACGAGCACGGCTATATTGTTCCCGGACTGGGAGATGCAGGAGACCGTATTTTCGGCACGAAATAGGCATGCGGTCTCTTTGGATCGGTCTTATCTTTCTCGTCTGGGGCGCGGGGATCACTCCCCTTGCCATTCTGTTGTCGCGGCGGTACGGCATGGTCGATTACCCCGATCAACGCAAAATCCACAAAGGTCCGGTCCCCAGAGGAGCGGGCATTGTGCTGTGGAGCGGACTGATGCTCTGGGCGCTGCTGTTCGCCGAGGTCACCTTTGAACTGCGCGTCATCGTGACCGGTGCGACGCTTGTTTTCTTTGCGGGTTACATCGACGACATGCTCTCGCTGTCGCCCTACGGGCGTCTGTGCGTCCATTTTTTGGCGGCGAGTCTTGCTCTGCTTGTGCTGGGGCACCAGAGCGTCCCGTTTATGTTTTTGTATCTGTTCTGGGTTGCCGGCATGACCAACGCCTATAATTTTATCGACGGCATGAACGGATTGGCCCTCTCCATGGCGTTCTTGAGCCTCGGATTTCTGGCCCTCGCCGGGATGGTGAATTCCGTTTTGCCCGTGCTCGCCATGATTCTCGGCGTGTTCTTCTGGAATTTTCCGTCGGCGAAAACTTTTCTCGGCGACGGCGGAGTGTATCTTCTGGGGTATCTTACGGCCTGTCTCGCTTTGCTCCAGCTGATCCCCATGAAAATCGGCCTGTTCAAAACGGCCGCGGCGTTGCTCTTTGTGGGCGGCGTTCCCGTTATGGACACCCTTTCGGCGATTATTCGGCGCCTGGCCGACGGAAAATCACCCTTTTACCCTGACCGCAAGCACATTCATCACAGGCTTCTCGCCAAAGGGCTTACGCCGCCTGAGGTGCTTGCCGTGCTGTGCGCGCTTCAGATGCTCAGCCTGGGGTGTGCCTGGTCTGTTCTGTTTTGATGAACTTAAATTGCCCGCATATCTTGTGGCTTCATAGGAGTGGAATTTATGAGTCTTTCTCAGCATTTGAAAATTTCCGGCGGCATTCCTCTGCATGGAAGCGTGCGCACTCAGGGCTCGAAAAACGCGGCGCTGCCCGTAGTGGCCGCGGGGCTTCTTCTCGGAAAAGGCGAGACTTTGACCTGCAGCAACGTCCCGCGGCTTAAAGACATGGAAACGCTGGTGGAGTTGCTTCGCGCCGTGGGCATGAACGTGGAGTTTTCCGACGGTACTGCGACGGTGAAGCGCGACGGGGATTTGAACTGCGAAATGCCCGCCGCTTTGGTACAGAAGATGAGAGCTTCTTCCATTATGCTGGGACCTCTGCTGGCTCAGAAAGGGCGGGCTGTCATGCCTCTTCCGGGAGGCTGTTCCATCGGTGCCCGCCCCATAGACCTGCACCTCAAGGGGCTGGCCAAAATGGGGGCCTCCATCGAGCTGAGTCACGGAGCAGTGTACGCCAGCGCCAGGAAGCTTCGCGGCTGTCGCATCTATCTTGATTTTCCCTCGGTGGGCGCCACGGAGAACCTCGTCATGGCCGCCACGCTGGCGGAAGGGGAGACGACCATCGAAAACGCGGCGCGCGAGCCGGAGATCACCAATCTTGTCTCGGCACTTCAGACTATGGGCGCCCATGTCGCCTTTAAAAAGGACAACGCCGGGATTATTCAGATCAACGGCGGAGAGGCGCTTCACAGCGCGGCGACGACCATTATTCCCGACCGCATCGCCGCGTGCACCTATCTGCTTGCCGGCGTGATCACCAACGGCGAAGTCACGGTGACGGACGTCATTCCGCAGCATTTCGATTCGCTCCTCGCCAAGCTCGAGGAGGCTGACGTGGCCTACGAGCGCCGCGAGAGCCG
Source organism: uncultured Synergistaceae bacterium (assembly GCA_902489135.1). Classification (GTDB taxonomy): domain Bacteria; phylum Synergistota; class Synergistia; order Synergistales; family Dethiosulfovibrionaceae; genus Pyramidobacter. Next base: position 32,565 of record CABTYW010000007.1, on the reverse strand, counting down.
GGTCACCGTGTATCCTTCGCGCAGCAAGCTGAAAGAGCTTTCGGTGAAGACCATGCCCTATCCCGGATTTCCTACGGACGTGCAGCCTCAGCTTATGGCGGCGCTCTGCCTGGCCAGAGGGACAAGCATCGTCAAGGAGAGCATCTTCGAGTCGCGTTTTTTGCATGTGCCGGAGCTGCGCAAAATGGGAGCCTCCATAGAAATTCAGGGAAACACCGCCGTGATCAGCGGCGTCTCCGTGTTGAACGGCACGTCGGTGCAGAGCACCGACCTGCGTGCCGGAGCTGCGTTGACTTTGGCGGGGCTTGCCGCCGAAGGCGAAACCCTCGTTTACGGCCTCAGCCACATCAGGCGGGGCTATGAAAATTTTGACGGACTTCTGCGCAATCTGGGCGCCGAAGTCTTCGTCGAAGAGGATGGAGAAAGCCTTTAAAACCGCTGCCGGAGAGTGAAGAGAGACCATGAGGGAAAAACACCTATCGGAACCTCTGCCGGGGAAGTACGAAGTTCTTGCCTTTTATGGGCCGGCGGGGACGGGAAAAAGCATGCGCGCTCAGTTTGTGGCCTCGAAGAGAAAAATCGACGTCATTATCGACGACGGACTGGTCATTTCCCGCGGCCGCATTATTGCGGGCAAAAGCGCCAAAACGGAGTCCAACATGGTGCGCGCTGTTCGGCGCGCCATGTTTCATTTTCCCGAGCATCGCGCCGAAGTAAGAAAATGTTTATCCCGTCATTCGGGCAGCCGCGTGCTGGTCCTTGCCACTTCAAAGGGAATGTGCGACGAGATCTGCGCCGCTCTCGGTCTGCCGCCGCCGTCGGAGTACGTGACCATCGATCAGGTGGCGTCCGACGAGGAGATTGAGCGGGCGCTTTACGAGCGGAAACAGAAAAAGCGGCACGTCATTCCCGTGGCGCAGACACAAATTCAGAAAAATTACACCGGTCGCCTTGTGGGACGGCTGAAGAACCTCTTTTTCAGCCGCGAAGACACCGAAAAAACCATTGTGAGACCGCCCTTCAGCTATTACGGCTCGCTGAAAATCGAGACCGAAGTGGTCGAACAGATTTCGGAATACGTCGTAAAAACCATGAAGCAGGTGGTTGCGCTGTCGGACCTGAAAGTCAAAGAAGAAAACGACAGACTTCTCATCGCCTTTAGTCTGACGGTGAAGACGGGACGACACAACTTCAGGGATCTGACGCGGCAGATTTCTCTTCGCGTCCGCGTGGCGGTGGAACAGCTGACGGGCATGGAAGTGGGCCGCGTCGATGTGACCATAGCGGAGGTAAGTTTCGATGACTGAAATGCTCTATAAAGCACAGCGCAGCGACGCCGAACGCGCCGCACTTTACGACGAGCTCTGCGGCGCGGCGCTGGAATGTCAGCGCTGCGGGTTGTGCAAAACGCGGCAGCACGTGGTCATCGGCGAAGGCGACATCGCCTCGCGGATCATGTTTGTCGGCGAAGGCCCCGGAGAAGTGGAAGACCGCACCGGGCGCCCCTTCGTCGGACCTGCGGGCGAACTGTTGACCGCCATCCTTGACGCCGCAGGTTTCAAGCGGGATCAGGTCTATATCACCAACATCGTCAAATGTCGCCCGCCGAAGAACAGAGTTCCTGAAATCGAAGAAGTCATCAGCTGTCAGGGCTGGCTGGAGGCCCAACTCGCTTTGCTGCGGCCGCAGATCATCGTGTGCCTGGGCAATACGCCCCTCAAGTGGTTCATCCACAGCACCGAGGGCATCACCAAAATGCGCGGCCGCTGGTTCAGCTGGCGTGGCGCGGCGCTGATGCCCATGTTCCACCCCAGCTACCTTCTGCGCAGCGAAAGCCGCACTAAAAACAGCCCCAAATACCTGACCTGGCAGGACATTCAACAAATTCGATCTCGCTATGAGAGTTTAAGAAAAGGACAGTAAATCCATGGAAACTCCGGCAAACCTCCCGGCACATGTGGCCGTGATCATGGACGGCAACGGCCGCTGGGCTAAAAAAAGAGGCCTTCCCAGACTTCTGGGGCATCGGGCCGGCATGGCGGCGCTGAAACGGACACTGCGGGCCGCCGCTCAAATGGGCATACGCTACCTTTCGGTCTACGCCTTCTCCACGGAAAACTGGAATCGTCCCGCCGCGGAAGTCGCGGGACTGATGGAGCTGCTTCGTCAATTCGCCCGTCAGGAACTTCCCGATTTGGTCGAAAATGGCGTAAACGTGCGTTTCTGCGGATCTCGGAAGGGGCTCTCCCCATCGGTTCTGGAGGTCATTGACCGCTGCGAGGCGGCGACGGCTTCCTGCGATGAAATCACCTTCATCCCCTGCTTCAATTACGGCGGACGACAGGAAATTATCGACGCTGCGGCGGCCGCACGGAAAGCGGGCGTCGCCCTTGAGACTGAAAAGGACTTTCGCCGTTTTCTCTATTTGCCCGACGTGCCCGATCCCGACCTCATTATCCGCACCGGCGGGGAGCTGCGATTGAGCAATTTTTGGCTGTGGGAAAGCTCATACAGCGAATACTGCTTCAGCGATGTCCTCTGGCCGGATTTCGGCGAAAGGGAATTCAAACTTGCCATAGAATCTTATGCGGGGAGGGAACGTCGATATGGCGCAATCCGATAATTTTAAGCGTACGTTGACAATTCGAGCCTTTTCGGGGGCTCTGCTTGCGGCGGTCCTGCTGTGGGCGCTGTGGGCGGGCGGCGTATGGTGGCGCGCCCTGTCCGCCGTCATTGCTCTGGGTTCCCTCAGAGAGTATTACGCCGTCCATGGCCGTTTTTCGCCGCTGGGAAGCGCCGCCGGCTACGGCGGAGCGATTTTTATTCTGCTCTCGGCGGGGACCCATCTTCAGGCCGGCATGACGGCGGTGATGGGGCTATGCTGCTTTATTGCCTATATTTCGGAGCTTTTCAGGCGGCAGATCAAAGGCGAAAGCAATTCATCGCAAAACGTCATGCCCATCGTGACGGGATTGGTTTATACCGTGATCCCGTGGCACTGCATGATACAGCTGCGCATGCTCCCTTTTCCTCTGGGATTGAGCGCCGTGCTCTGCGTCTTTCTTTGTACGTGGTCCTGTGACGTCATGGCCTATCTGGTGGGATCCCGCTGGGGGAGTGCCAGGGTCTGCCCGCACATCAGCCCGAACAAGAGCATGGAAGGTTTTATCGGCGGTTTTGCCGCATCGGTGCTGTGCGGGGCGCTGTGTGCCCTCTGCGCGAAATTCAGCCCTCTGGCTTTCATCCTCACAGGCGTTGCCTGCGGCACCGCGGGACAGCTGGGAGATTTGGCGGAGTCGCTGATGAAACGCGAGCGGGGCATCAAAGACAGCGGACACATCATCCCCGGACACGGAGGCTTTCTTGATCGTTTTGACAGCATCCTTTTCAATGCTCTCTGTGCGTGGCTGATCTGGTGGGCGGCGCTGCTGTAGGCCAATGATGAAAGACGACAAAAAAAGAATTGCCGTGATCGGCTGCACGGGCAGCGTCGGTTCCTCGGTGCTGGACGTGTGCCGCAGTTATCCCGAAAAATTCCGTGTGACGGCGTTGGCGGCAGAGACGGGCGGCACTTCTTTGCCGGCGCTGTGTCGAGAGTTCCGTCCGCGCCGAGTGGCGCTCCGCCGTCCCCGCAGCGACCTGCCGGAGGGCACGGAACTTCTTGCCGATGAAGAGGCTCTGTTGTCCATCGTGGACTGCGACGAGACCGATCACGTGGTGTTCGCCTCGTCGGGCATCGCGGCGGTCAAAGCGCTTTCGCTGGCTCTGCGTTTGGGCAAGGAAGTCAGTTTGGCCAACAAAGAGTCGGCGCTTATTCTCGGAGACCGCCTGACGCCCGCTCTTCGGTGCGGTGCGCTGCGTCCTCTTGACAGCGAGCACAACGCGCTGTGGCAGTGCCTCGCCGGCGAAAATTATGACGGAGTTTCTCAGTTGATTGTGACGGCCTCGGGCGGTCCTTTTCTCAGGGTTCCGCTGGAGCGTCTCCAGTCGATGACCGCCCGGCAGGCCGCAGCTCATCCCGTATGGTCCATGGGGCGAAAAATCAGCGTTGACAGCGCGACCATGATCAATAAAGGCATTGAGCTGCTGGAAGCCCATTATCTTTTCGGCCTGCCGCCGCAGCGCATTGTTCCACTCATTCATCCGGGCTCAAAGGTTCATGGGATGGTCTCTTTTGTCGACGGCTGCACGAAAATGCTCCTGAGCCCGCCGGACATGCGCCTGGCATCGCTGACGGCGTTGGCGTGGCCTGAACGTCCCAAACTTCGCCTTGCGCACATAACTCCTCTGGAATTGGACGGTCTTGATCTTCACTTTGAGCGGCCGCGGCGCGACCGTTTTCCCGGACTGTTTGCGGCCATGGACGCCGCTCTTGCAGGCGAGCCCTATCCCGTCATCCTCATCGGTGCCGACGAAGGGGCGGTACAGCTTTTCCTGGAAGGAAAAATCGCCTTCACGGACATCGCAAAAATCGTCGCTGAAGTCCTTGAAGGCTATAGCGGCGGCGCGGCTTGCAGCGTCGACGACCGCACGGCTCTGTATATGCGGTGCTACCGACATACTCTTGAATATGGCGCCGGCGGCGCCGGGAAGAAGGTTTGGAACTGATGTTCCTCAGTGTGATTTCCTTTTTGTTCATCATTCTGGTTTGTGTGATCGTTCATGAATTGGGACACTACGCCAGCGCTTTGGCGCTGGGCGTCAAGGTTCACGAATTTTCTTTCGGCATGGGACCGTTGCTCTATCAAAGGCAGGGGAAAAAAAATAAATGGTCAGTCCGCGCTTTTCCCGTGGGAGGCTTTGTGCGCCTCGCCGGAATGGGCGAGGATGACGACGGCGAAGCTCCGGCTCCCGGCGAGGGATTTCAGGACAAGGCTCCGTGGAAAAAACTGATCATTCTCGCCTCCGGCGCCTTGAACAACATTTTGCTTGTGGTGGTGCTGGCGACGGCTCTTCTCATGTTCAACGGCACTTTGGATTTGACCTCCGCCGAGGTGGGGTTCGTCATGCCGGGATTTCCGGGGGCGGAAGCGGGACTTCGCAGCGGCGACCGCATCGAAAGCGTGGGCGGCGTGAAAGTCACCGACTGGCTGAGCATGACGCGGGAAATTCGCGCGCAGTCCGCCTCGTCGAACCGCCTTGAGATAACCGTCAGCCGCGAGGGAGAAAAATTGAACATGTCCGTAGGCACGAAACGGGAAAGTCCCGACGGTCCCGCGCTGGTGGGCATTCAACCGTCCATAAAGAAACTGGGCTTTTTCGATGCGCTGAAAGGCTCGCTGTCCTATACGTTTCATCTTTCCGGCGCCATGCTGCGCGGGCTGAAAGCCATGGTGCTCCACCCCTCGCAGGCTGAAGTTTCCGGCCCCGTGGGGATTGCCGCCATGGCCGGCGAAGCGGCAAAGGGAGGATTTTACCCGCTGCTTTCCTTCCTCGCCATCATCAGCCTCAATCTGGGCATCATCAACTTGTTGCCCTTTCCGGCGTTGGACGGCGGCCACATTGTCTTTGCTCTCGTCGAAATGATCACGGGGCGCAACGTGTCACAGGAACTTGAAGGGAAAATCCATTTTATAGGATTTGTGCTTCTGGGCGCCCTGATCGTCCTCGTCACATGGCAGGACATCCTGCGGCTTTTGCGCTGAACGGTGCGGGCGGAAAATCTCATGAAAAAAACGCTCACAATCGGTTCACTGCGCATCGGCGGCGGACAGCCCGTCCGCGTGGAATCCATGCTTAAAACCCGACTTGAAGACACCGAGGCCTGTCTGGCGCAGTTGAACAGCCTGAAGAACGAAGGCTGTGAGCTGGTGCGCGTCGCCTTTCCGCGTATGGAGCTGGCGGAGCCGTTGAAGCGCCTCAACAGCGCGGCCCCTCTGCCGCTCATGGCCGATATTCATTTTGATCCGTCGCTGGCGGAAGCCGCAATTGGCGCCGGTTGCCCCTCCATCAGAATCAACCCCGGCAACATGGGCGATCCGTCTCGATTGGCCCGCGTCGTCGGATTGGCGAGGGAGCGTTCAGTGGTGATCCGCATCGGAGCCAACAGCGGTTCAATCAGCGCCGCTCAGATGAAAAAAGCGCGCGGCGACCGCGGCGCGGCTCTGGCGCTGGCCGCCTGCGAGCAGATGGAGACCTTGCTTTCCTTGAAGTTCGAAGACGTCATTCTCTCGGCCAAGTCCACCGACCTTGACGAGGCGTTGCGGGCAAATATCCTGTTGACGCGCCGCTACGAGGATTTCCCCTTTCATGTGGGCATCACCGAAGCCGGCAGCGGTGTGGACGGCATCGTGAAAAGTGCCTGCGGACTTTCTCGGTTGCTGGCTTTAGGCATCGGACAAACGCTGAGAGTCAGTCTGTCTCAATCGCCGGAGGACGAAGTGACCACGGCGTACAGCATTTTACGGGCTTTGAAGCTGCGCCAGCGCGGCGGCTGCCTGATCTCCTGTCCCACATGCGGCCGCCGTCAGTTTGAAGTCGCCGAGGCCGTGGAAGAGCTGAAGCCGCTGCTTGCACAGCTGCCCGACGGATTTACTCTGGCAGTCATGGGCTGCGAGGTCAACGGGCCGCGCGAAGCCCGGGGCGCACATTTGGGCGTTGCAGGATCGCCGTCGGGGATGGTGATTTTCAGAAACGGCGAGATCGTGCGGCGCCTCCCGCGGGGAGATCTCCTTTCGGTACTTCGCGAGTATTTGCCGCTTGTCCGAAAAACCGAAAAATAGGGGTTCAACGCGTATTTTTCACGCTCTCAAGTGTGACATGATGTGGTAAAATAAACTGTCATCCCACATCGAAGAGGAAGTGCCAAATTGAGAGACCCCGGAAAAGTGATCGATTTTATCAGATCGTGGATTGAACGCGTTGTTTCATCTTCCGGAGCCGGAGGTGCAGTTCTCGGCATGAGCGGCGGCATTGATTCAGCCGTGTGCGCGGCTCTGCTGAAGCTGGCATTGGGGGCGGAGCGTGTCGTTACCGTCTCGATGCCCTGCCGCAGTCTCGCTCTTGACGAGGAACACGCTCGTCTGGCGTCTGATGCTCTGGGTGTGAAGATGCTCACCCTCGACCTTTCGGAAATATACCGGCGCTATTGCCGCGCTCTCGAGGGCATCGTGGTGCCCTCCGATATCGCTGCGGCCAACATCAAACCGCGCCTTAGAATGATCACGCTTTACGCCGTCGCGCAGACGATGGGATATCTTGTCTGCGGCACGGGAAACAAAGACGAATTGACGGTAGGCTACTTTACCAAATACGGCGACGGCGGGTGCGATTTCATGCCGCTGGCCGACCTGACGAAAGGCGAAGTGCGGGCCGTCGCCCGGGAACTTCGCGTTCCGCAGGTTCTCATCGACAAGGCGCCTTCGGCGGGACTTTGGGAAGGACAGACCGACGAGAAAGAAATGGGTTTGACCTATGCCGCACTGGATGCCTACGTTTCCGGCGAGCCGCTGGACGAAAAGAGCCGCAGAGAAATCGAACGCCGGAAAAAGGCTTCCGAACACAAGAGAACCATGCCGCCGGCCTGCATAATCGGCGACATTTGAAGTTTATTTCAGTCATACAGGGGGAGATTGCACCCCTTTAACATTTTATGAGGTGATGTGTTATGTCGGGACATTCAAAATGGGCTAATATCAAACATCGCAAAGCGGCACAGGATTCCAAAAAGGGGAATGAGCGCCAGAAACTCATCAAAATGATTATCATCGCCGCCAAGGAAGGCGGCGGAGATCCGGCCATGAACGTACGTCTCAAGGCGGCTCTTGACCGCGCCAGAGCGGCGAGCGTTCCCAACGATTCCATCACGAGAGCCATTAAACGCGGCACCGGCGAGCTTGAAGGCGTTTCCTACGAAGATCTGCTTTACGAAGGCTACGGCGTCGACGGCGTGGCCATTATCTGCGAATCCCTGACCGACAACAGGAACCGTACAACACCGGAGATCCGCGCAATTCTTGAGCGCAACGGCGGCTCTATGGGCACGTCGGGCAGTGTGGCCTGGAACTTTGAGCGCAAAGGCACCGTCAACGTGGAAGGCGAAATCGACGAGGACCGGCTTATGGAAGACAGCATCGACGCCGGAGCCGATGACGTGGAGATGATCGACGGCGGCGCCGTGGTTACTACCGACCCCGCCACCATGATGGACGTGCGGGCGGCGCTGGAGAGCAAAGGGTACAAAATCGGCGAAGCCGAGGTGATTTACAGCCCCAAGAATACCGTGACCATCGACAACATCGACAAGGCGCGCAAGATGCTGAAACTGGTGGATCTCCTCGAAGGCCACGACGACGTTCAGAACGTGTTCGCCAACTTTGAATTTACCGACGAGGTAAATGACGCACTTGCCAAAGACGACGAATAACGGTCTGCTGTGTCTGGGCATTGACCCGGGCATCGGACGTCTGGGCTGGGGATTGGTCTGTCAGTCCGGCGGACATTGCACGGCGTTGGCTTACGGCTGCCTTGAGACGCCTCCTCACCAGGATACGCCAACTCGAATTAAAGTTCTGTACGACGGAGTGAGGGAGCAGATTGAACGCTGCTCCCCTCATTTTATGTCCATAGAGCGTCTTTACTTCGGACAAAACAGGACGACGGCGGAAGCGGTTTGGCAGGCACGGGGGGCCATTCTACTTCTTGGCGCGCAGTACGGCCTGCCCATAGTGGAGCCGAAGCCCTCGGAAGTGAAACTGACCGTCTGCGGCAGCGGCACTGCCGAAAAACGGCAGGTACAGCTCATGATTCAGCAGATTCTCAATTTGCCTGAGATCCCGAGGCCCGACGACACGGCCGACGCGCTGGGCATCGCCCTCGCGGGACTGTCAATTCTCAACAGCCCGCAGTACCGGTATGGAAGGAGATAAAGATGCTGGCCAGTATTAAAGGCACTGTCATCGAAAAATCTGATTTTACGGCGGTGGTGGACTGCAACGGCTTCGGCGTTGAACTTCTGCTGACCCGCAAAGCGGGAACAATGTGCCGCCTCAACGCGCCCGTCACCCTGTACACCCACTTGCAGGTCAGTGACGCCGGGCTTGCGCTGTACGGCTTTGCCGATGATCTGGAACGTCAAATGTTTCGCCAGATGATTCTCATCAAGGGCATCGGCGGGAAAGTGGCCGTTGCGCTTCTTCAGCATCTTTCGCCCTCGGAGATCGTCGCTGCGGTGGAGCAGAACGACGCCAAACTGCTCACTGCCGTGCCGGGCGTCGGCAAAAGGACGGCGGAGCGCATTTGCTTTGAATTGGCCGACCGCATCAATAAAAAAGGTCTCAAAGTGCTCGTGCAATCCATGCCTTCAACGGGGGCGCACACCGATCTTGCGGGAGCTTCAGGCGTGCTTGACGCCCTCGAATCCCTTGGATTTGACCGCTTTTCCGCCCTTGACGCGTACAAAACCGTAAAGTCTCAGCACGGCGACGGTGAAGACCTTGATGAAAACGAAGCGATTATGAGCTGTTTGCGTCTGCTTCATCCCGGCAAGTGAGGTGAAGAGCCATGGATGACGAGAAAATCCGACGCGGCTTTGAACTGCCGCCTCAGGAGGAAAATCGGGAACGCGAGGAGGAGAAGAGCCTCCGTCCCCTTTGCCTCTCGGACTTTAACGGACAGACTGAAATCAAGGCAAAGCTTGAAGTTTATATTCGTGCCGCGCAGAAGCGCGAGGAAACGCTGGATCATATTCTGTTCTACGGCCCTCCGGGGCTGGGAAAAACGACACTTGCCAACATTATCGCCCATGAGATGAACAGCGAGTTGCGCATCACCACCGGTCCGGCACTGGAGAAACCCGGTGACCTGGCGGCCATTCTGTCCAACCTGCAGGAACGTGACGTCCTTTTTATCGACGAAATTCACCGGATGTCCACCTCCATAGAAGAGGTGCTCTATTCGGCCATGGAGGACTACACGCTGCACATCATCGTGGGGAAGGGGCCGCTGGCGCGCAGCATTTGCCTGAATTTGCCCCATTTTACGCTGGTGGGGGCGACGACCCGCCTGGGACTGCTGAGCTCGCCGCTGCGCGCGCGTTTCGGCATCGTGGAACAGCTGCGGCTCTACACCCCTCAGGAGTTGAGCGAGATCATCAATCGGGGAGCGTCGGTGATGAACATGAAGGTTGAGCCCGACGCCTGCCGGGCCATTGCCGAACGTTCGCGGGGCACGCCGCGTATTGCTCTGCGTCTGCTGCGCCGCGTTCGCGATTTTGCCGAAGTGGCCGGCGTGCCGGCAGTGAAAGCCGATCTGGCCCAGCGCGCCATGACCACTCTCGGGCTCGACGATTTGGGTCTCGACGACGGAGACCGCAAAATTCTCGGCGCCATTGTCGAACTCTTCGGTGGCGGCCCCGTCGGACTGTCCACCCTGGCGGCGGCCCTCAACGAAGAGCAGCAGACCATTGAGGACATTTATGAGCCCTATTTGATTCAAAAGGGTATGATTGAACGTACTCCCCGCGGAAGGAAGGCAACTGAAAATGCATATCGCTATCTTGGCAAACCCTTTCCTCAGAAACAGGCGCAAAACGACCAGCTGGACCTGCTTTAAAGCTCTCGGAACGGTCTGCGCCGTTCTGGCTTTTTGTCTCGCCTTGCCGGCCCAGGCTCATTCCATTCGTGTGGGACTGGCGTCGGGCGTTCCCTCGGCATCGGTCAGAGGCAGAGCTTTGACGGCGCGAAGCGGCTCCGGCAAAAAAATCGGCGTTCCTTCGGCCTTTACGGCGAAGGCGCGCGGAAGCTCCGTCATCATCAACGGTAAAGCCTGGCCCTCGCCGGTGACGCTCAGTTCAACGTCTCCCATTTCTTTCGGGAAAATCGCCTATGAAGGCGCTCTTGTGCTTACGGCCCGAGGCGGCCGGCTGACGGTGGTGAACCGCCTTGACATCGAAAAATATCTGCGCGGCGTCCTGGGCTTTGAGGTGAACCCGCAGTGGGACATGGAAGTTCTCAAGGCGCAGGCGGTGATTTCCAGAACCTATGCGCTGACTCAAATGGGACGTCATAACGCTGCGGGGTATGACGTATGCACCGGCGACCATTGCCAGATCTACCGCGGGGTCAACGTGCACCATTTATCGACGGACCGCGCCATTGCGCAGACCAAAGATCAAATCCTGACCTATCGCGGCCGTCCGGCCCAGACGTTTTTCTGCTCCGACGCCGGTGGAGCCACGGCTGATATCGCAGAAGTCTGGGGCAAGCCCGTGCCCTATCTTGTCGTTCGCCGCGAACCCTACAGTTCACCTTCGCCTCATGCGGCCTGGAAAGTCGATCTGACCTGCGCGGAAATACAGCACGCACTTTCCCGCAGCGGAAAGGGCGTGGGAGCCCTCCAAAGCGTCACCATCTCCCGGCGTGACGCTGCAGGCAGAGCGACTCAATTGACCTTCAAGGGCTCCTCGGGCACAACCTCCATGACCAGTGCGGCCTTCAGAACACAGATCGGACCCAAAAAAGTGCGCAGCACCTTCTTCGACTTTAAGCCCGATGGGCTGCGCGTCAACGGGCTGCCTGGGGGAACGAGCGGACCTGATACGTCGTCCGTCCCGATCGGGGCGGACGAGGGGGCGATGCTCACGGCCGATGAGGAAGCGCAGCTCAATGCGCTGATTTACCAGAAAAAATTTACGGTGGACGAGCGCTTTGAGATGCTCCTTCATCCCGAACGCCGCAGGTTTTATCTGAGCCGGTTTATGAAGCTCAGGGACGTCCCGGCGCCTTTGAAAAAGCCCGGCGCCGTCACGGCCCGGGTGCTGCCGCTGACGACAGGCTCTCCGCTTCAGGGCAGATCAACGGCGGAGGTGCACGGCGGGACGATCACTCTTTACGGCCGCGGCTGGGGACACGGCGTCGGCCTGTCTCAGTGGGGGGCGAAAGCCATGGCCGACCACGGCTGGCCCATGGAAAAAATTCTTCAATTTTATTTTCCGGGAACTTCTCTCCAGAGACGTTAGAAAAGACGGTGCGGAAATTTTATGACACAGCCGGATTTTTTCGACATTCAAACTTATAATTACGATTTGCCCCAGGAGCTCATCGCTCAAAAACCTGTTTCGCCGCGGGACAGCTGCCGTCTGATGGTTATCGACAGAAAAAGCGGACACATCGGCCACCGGCATTTCTCCGACGTTCCGTCATTTCTGAATGCCGGAGACGTTTTGGTACGCAACGACACGCGAGTCATGGCCGCCCGCCTGGAAGGCGTCAAGGAACGGGGCAGCGCACGATGTGAAATTTTGCTTCTGCGCCCCCGCGATGCCGACGAAAAAGAATGGGAAGCGCTGGTGCGTCCTGGCCGAAAATTGCCCGAGGGATCGCAGGTGCGCCTCGACGGCGAAGTGACTGTGACCCTGGGCAGCTCCTTGAGCTCTGACGGCATGCGCCGTGTTGTTTTTCCTCGCGACTGTGATGTGCGGGCCCTGGCGGAGGCCAGCGGTTCTATGCCGCTTCCTCCTTACATCCACGAGCGCACTTCAAGGCCCGAGGACTATCAGACCGTCTATTCCAGAGAGGCGCGTTCCGCTGCGGCCCCCACGGCGGGGCTGCATTTCACCGAAGAATTGCTTGAAAGGGTGCGCGGCGGCGGAGTGGATATTGCCGACATCACGCTTGAAGTGGGCATCGGAACCTTCCGTCCCGTGAAAACCGCCGATATCCGCCAGCACGTGATGCACAGCGAACGCTGCGTCATTCCTCAAAGCGCCTACGACAAAATCCGGGCAGCGAAAAGCAGAGGCGCCCGAGTCATCGCGCTGGGAACGACGGTGGTCAGAACGCTTGAGGGAATGGCCGCCACGCCCGGCGGGCTGCGTCCCGGCTCTCTTGAGACGGGAATTTTCATTTACCCCGGTTTTAAGTATCAAGTGGTCGATGCGCTGATCACCAACTTTCATCTGCCGCAGAGCACGTTGCTCATGCTCGTCTCGGCCTTTGCGGGCTACGATCTGACCATGAAAGCCTATGAAGAGGCCGTCAGCCGGCGTTACCGATTTTTTTCTTTCGGCGATGCCATGATGATCCTGTAACGCCAAGGAGGCCCACTTGAAAAAAATTCTGATTTGCGGCGGTTTCGTTATGGCGCTTCTGCTGCTTGCGGCGTCTGCGCGCTGGAGCTCATCGCAGTGGAAGGACGTTTTCGTCATGCCCTTTTGCATGGACGAGAAATCCGCCGAAATCACGCTGCAAAGCGACGAACCGCTGCGAGAATTTGCCGCCGAACTTGAAGAGCGGGGAATGATCGTCAGCCGAAGAAATTTTCTGTACTGGATGGCCAAAAAGGGTGCCGACCGCTCTTTGAAAGCGGGAACTTACCGTTTTTCCTCCGGTCCTTCCTGGTATGTGGCAGAACAGCTGAAAAAGGCTTCACCCATTTATGTGAGCGCTCTTATACTCCCGGGAGCATTTCCCGACGCGCCCTTGCCGTTGGGCACGCCGGAACAGCAGCGCGCCGAGCTTGACAATCTGAACAACTATCCCGAGGCGCTGAGGGCAATTCTTCCGGACAGCGCTGAAGCGCGGGCCGCGTTTCTCCTTCCGGAGACCTATCTGCTGGTGAAGGCGTCTCTGCCGGAACTCATCAGGAAAGCTTCTGAGGCGTGGTACCGGCGCTTCGGCGGCGTGGTCGCGAAAAAAGAGACGGCTGCGAGAGCGGCGGTCATTGCCTCGCTACTTCAGCGGGAGGCGCAAGTGCCCGAAGAGTATGCCGTCATTGCCGGAGTCATCGAAAACAGACTTCGCCGCGGAATGAACCTTGAAATCGACGCCTCGGTGGTTTACGCCTGGTACCGATCCACCGGTGAAATCCTTCGCCGCGTGCTGTACAAGCATCTGGCCGTTGATTCGCCTTACAACACCTACAAATATCCGGGACTGCCTCCGGCGCCGATTTGCGTGCCCTCTTCCGCGGCCTGGGAAGGTGCGCTGGCGCCCGAGGAAAACGACTATCTCTATTACGTTTCCGCCGGTGACGGTCGCCATCATTTTGCGAAAAACGACAAAGAACACGCAAAGAATGTGGCGGAGTACCGCAAAAAGAAATGACTGCAAGTCCTGAGGAGAGATGAACCATGACGGAAAAAAAAATGCGCTGTCCCGGTTGCGGAGCTGTCTTTCAAAGCGTCGACGAAAAACTCCCCGGATACCTTGCTCCCGGGAAAAAGGCCGAAGACGGCGTGCTCTGCAAACGTTGTTTTCAGATGAAGCATTATGCCGTATACCGAAAGGCGCTGATCAGCGATCCTGAAATTCAGAAAAAAATTCAGTTCTGTGCGCAGCAATCCGCCGCCGTTTTTTTGATTATGGACGTGACCCGCCCGGAACTTTCCTTCCCCGACCTCGACTGGGCGGAAAAGCTCAACAAACCCGTCTTTATCATCGCCAACAAAGTCGACCTCCTTGAGCCGTGGACAACCCGCAAAGAGATTTTGCAGCGGCTCTCCGACAGAACCGGCGTGGCGCGCGAGCAAATCATCCTTCTGTCGGCGCACCGCCGAGACGATATGTCGGATTTGCGACGTCGCCTTGAGGACTCCTTTCAGGGGCACGAAAAAATTCTTTTTGCCGGCGCCGCCAACGTGGGCAAGAGCACGCTCATCAGCGAAATGCTGAAAAATACGCTGCCCACCGTGTCCCGTCTCGCCGGGACCACCGTGGGCGTAACGGAATACGCCATGGCTCACGGACCGGTGCTTGTGGACGCGCCGGGGCTGAAAGGCGACGACCCCTTCCTGCCCATGCTGTGTCCCGACTGCCTCGCCGCGCTTTCGCCGAAAAAAGTCTTTCAAAGCTCTCTGGAAAACTTGAAAACAGGGCAAACGGTGTTTTTCGGCGGTCTCGCCCAGGTTACCGTCGCCGATGCCGGAGAACGCGGCTGGGTGAAATTCGGCATCTTCGCTCCCGATACGGTGGCGGTCCATCGAACTCGAGAGGAGCGAATCGACGATTTGCTGAAAGAGCACGCCGGAGAACTGCTTCAGCCGCCCTGTAAAAAATGTGCCGCCCATCTGGCGTCGCTTCCATGGAAAGAAGAGGAATTTCAGCTTCATCCCGAGGAGGATCTGGTAATTCCCTCCGTCGGCTGGGTTGCTCTCTACAGCGGTGCCTGCACCGTCAAACTTCGGATTCCCGAACCGGCGAGCGGCTCCGTGCGTCCGTGGCTTGTCCCGTCGCCGGCGCGCCGCCCTCAGGGAAAGAAAAAGTACTGATGGACTTTCTTGACGCCTGCCGCTTCGAGCTTTCGGCAGTGAAAGCTCCGGATTGGGCCGAGCTTTACTTCGGGCGTTCGTCGTCGCGCAGTCTTTTTTACTCCGACCGAAAAATCGACGAGGTCTCGGCGGGATCGACGGCAGGCTGTTCGGCCCGTCTTTTGAGAGGCAGGGAAACGGCCTTTTCAGTGGCCTCCGGCGTGGAACGGGGATCGGCCGCCCGCGTGCTGAGAGACGTCTGTTCCTCGGCGTCTCTGAAAGCGCCCTCGCTGCCCGAAGAGGATTTTCCCCTCGGCCGCCCCGACGTCTATTTTCCCCAGGACAGAAGCTTCCTCGGCGACCTCGACGCGCTTTTGCGCCGCCAATGCCCATGGATCCGCCAGCTTTCCATGTTTTGCAGCGCCGTGGATCGCGGTACTGCCGTGGTTGACGCTGAGCGGGCCGTGAGTTTTCACGTCGAACGCTGTTCCTTCGGCGCAAGCGTCATCCTTGAGAGAAAGGGCAGAGTGGAGCGCGGATACAGCTCCCTTTCGGCCGTGGGGTCCGCGCGGGATTTCTTCGACGGTCTCGATGCGGAAAAGATCGGTCTTGAGGCTCTGGACGAGGCGCTGAAAAATCTTCAAGCCGTGGAATGTCCCGTGGGACCCATGCCCGTGCTCCTCTCGGAAGAAGCCGGCGGCTCCATCATTCACGAAGCCTGCGGTCACGGCATGGAAGCCGATCTTGTCTTTGAGGAGCAATCCGTCTTCGCCGGTAAAATGGGAAAGACGGTGGCCTCCGAATTGGTGACGGTCGTTGACGACGCCACGCTCCGCGGCCTTTACGGCAGTTACCGATTTGACGATGAGGGCACGCCGGCGCAGCGCACCGTTCTCGTGCAAAACGGAGTTTTGAAGAATTACCTTTCCGATCGAAGAACCTCGCGGCTTTACGGCGTACCACTCACAGGCAGCGGACGCCGGCAAAACTATGCCTCACTGCCCCAGCCGCGCATGAGCAATACCTTTGTCCTGCCCGGAACGGACAGCCGGGAATCCATGCTGGAAGGAATTCCCTTCGGCCTTTACGTGCACCGCATGGGCGGCGGCGAGGTCAACACGACCACCGGCGAGTTTGTCTTTGAGGTGACGCAGGGCTCCCTGATTGAAAAAGGGAAAATCACGGTGCCCGTCAAAGGCGCGTCACTGATCGGGCGCGGCATCGAAGCGCTCAAAGGCATCCGTGCCGTTGGGCGGAAAATTCATATGGAACCCGGCACCTGCGGGAAGGGGGGACAGAGCGTGCCGGTCACCGACGGACAACCGTCACTGCTCATTGACGGTCTTGTGGTCGGCGGCACGGCAACTGATCGATGAGTTCAAAAAACAGATCTCAACTCAAAAAACGCCGTCAGGTATCACGGCGCAGTAGCTGCACTGAGCGGCAGCCTCGCCGAGACTTTGAATTTCGGGCGCTGTTTCGCCTGTGTCAAATTCTGTTGGCGGCTCTGCTGCTTTACGTGACGGCATCGCTTTTTGCCATCGGCGTGGGAGTTCTCGGCAAGGACATAGCCAGCCGCATCCTTTTTTATGCCGGTGGCGGCGTGATCATCATTCTGCTGCACTTTTTTTACGGACTGTTTTGCTCGCTGCTGGGGCGTCCGGTTTCGTCGGTCTTCAGTCAATGGCTGGGTACGCTCAGTCTCTACGGGGCTCTGAGCCTCATGATGGGACTGCTGAAAAATGCGTGGCTTCACAGCGAAATCGGCCTGCTCAGTCCGGGGCTCCTGGGCGCGGCGGCGGCAAAAATTCTGCCGCGCATGGTGGGCGCCGTGGGCACCGTTCTCGTGGGACTGTGCCTTGTGGTTCTGGCGTCTTTCAACTACGGTTATCTGAGCTCAGAGCGCGTTGACCGCCTCAGGGAAGTTTTCGGGAAGCTCCATCTTCCTTCCTTCCGACGCCACGAAGCCGCTGAAAACGCTGAAACGATGCCGCAAGACTTTTCTGAGGCCGTGCCTGAAAGCGAGTCCGCCAGGTCGGAGGATGTTACGGCGGTGGATTTTCCTTCACAGAACGTTGAAGGCGGCGATGAAACCGTTGCCGACTTTGCCGGCAGCGACCGCGAAGACATGGAAATTCCCCGTGGGGAGGACCTTCCGCAAGAACGCGGCGGCAAGGGCCCTTCCATTCTGATGTCATTGGCAGGCGCGCTGCGTGCCCTTTTCGGTCGCGGCGCTTCCTCGGAAAACGATGAAGCAATTCCTGACGATGACGACTCCGACGTTCAGGAAGATGACACCGAAGGCGACCGTGCCGGTGAGAAGTCACTGGCCGACGAAGAGTACGCTTCGCAAAATGAAGATTACCCTTCGACGGAAATTTTTCAGCCGGCTTTTGCCCGCCGAAGCGCTCCCGACAGCGATGAGCCTGTCCCCCGCGGAAACGATGGTGCCCCGTCCGATGAAGACCTTTTGGCATCGGAAAGCTCAAAGGCGGCGCTCAAGAGCGCGGGCGAGGGGGTCGGCGGGGACGGCGAGCCCTGCCTTTTGCCGCTTCCCGAAGGGGGAGACGCTGAGATTGCTCCCCGCAAGGAGCACGCTCTTTCCCATGACCGACCTCCCCTTGAAAGCGTTTCATCCGTTTCGAAAGGCGCACAGGTGGAGATCGACCCCACGGGCGCGCTGAGAGGAACGGAGGAACGGGAGTACGTAGGCGGGCGTGAAATCCCCAAAGGCAGTTTTCCCCCGCCTCTTGACCTGCTGGGCCCTCACCGGGACATTCAGGAAGTCATCGACGACCGTCAAGCCTTGGAAAACGGCCAGGAAGTCATTCGGACGCTCAAGAATTTCGACGTCACCGCCGAGCTGAAACACACCGTCATCGGTCCCACCGTCGTCCAGTATCAAATTCAGCTGGCTGCGGGCATCAAAGTCAGCAAAGTCTCGGCGCTGGGCAACGATATTGCCGTGGCCCTGGGCGTTCCGTCCATCCGCGTCGAGGCTCCCATTCCCGGAACGTCCTATATCGGCATCGAACTGCCCAACACGCACCGCAGAGCCGTGCCGCTGCGTCAAATTCTCGAGAGCGGCGTTTTTCAAAGCACCAAGCTCTCTCTGCCGCTGCCGCTGGGACAGACGGTGGACGGCCGAATTCTCATCACCGGCCTCGAGGAACTGCCTCACCTTCTCATTGCCGGAACCACGGGATCGGGAAAGAGCATTTTCATCAATAACTGCATCGTGGCGCTGTGCTATCACAACACGCCCGCTCAGCTGCGTTTCATCATGGTGGATCCCAAACGCGTGGAAATGGGGATTTACGAGTCGCTGCCCCACATTCTTGCCAAACCCGTCGTGACGTCAAACGGCGCCGTCCATGCACTGGCCTGGGCCGTGAGAGAAATGGAACGCCGCTATGACGCCTGCTCGCAGATCAAGGCGCGCAGCATCGCCTCCTACAATGAGAAAGTGCTGCCGAAAGACCGCATGCCCCACATTGTGATCATCGTGGACGAGTTGGCCGATCTCATGATGACCGCACAGAAAGAAGTGGAGGAGTACATCATGCGCCTTGCTCAAATGGCGCGTGCCGTCGGAATACATCTCATGCTGGCCACGCAGCGGCCGTCAGTCAACGTTCTGACGGGAACCATCAAGGCCAACATTCCTGCGCGCATCTCTTTCTCGCTGCCCTCGGTGGCCGATTCGCGAACCATCCTTGACGTTACGGGTGCTCAAAACCTGCTGGGCAAGGGCGATATGCTCTTCGTGAGCACGCGGCATCCCCATCCCCGGCGTATCCAGTCGCCCTTTATGGACGAGCAGACCAACGTCAAAGTGGTGGAATACCTCAGGAATACCTTCGGCGATCCCGAGTACGTTGACCTGGAAGATCAGGGCGACGACAAGGGCGGTTCGGACTCCAACGCTTTCCTCGAGGACAGCCGCCTTGAAGAGGCCATAAAAATCGTCCTGAACACGGGCGTGGCTTCATCCAGCGGACTTCAGCGGCAGATGCGCATTGGTTTCACCCGCGCCGCACGTATGATCGACACCATGGAATCCATGGGGATTGTAGGCCCGCAGAACGGCGCCAAGCCCCGCGAGATTTTCGTCGACGAAGGGGAAGCTTTGGAGATCCTCGAACAGCATCGCGAAGGACGCTGAAAAGGCCACGGGGGAGATCGGACGGAGATGATCGCGGCGGCCATCTCCTCTGGCTTTTGCGGCGGGAGAATAAATTTATGAAAGGGTGCGAAAAACGGAAAGCGCCGTCTCTGCGTACCTGTTTTTTGCACCCAGTGAATGAGACGGCGCGCGTTTTTTTCACGTTTTCGCGCGCTGGAAAAGCAACAAAAAAGAGACCCCCGAAGGGGTCTCCTGATCTGACCGGGAGGTCGTTGTTCCGTTTCGATGAGAAGCGAAGCGAGGGAAGCAGTGCGTCCTGATGTGTCAGACCGCTCTTCTGACTTTGCCGGAACGAAGACAGCGTGAGCAGATGCGCATTCTTTTTGATTCACCGCACCCAAGGTCAACGCGGACGGAAAAGAGATTGAGCATCCAGCGTCTACGGGTTTTGCGGTGAGAATGGCTCAGCATGTTGCCGGTCGCTGGACCGCGGCCACAGCAATCACATACCTGGGACATATAAAGCAGCCTCCTTTGCGAAAAGTTCTATGTTAACCAGTGAATTCTAACACAACTTCCGTGCGGAAAGCAAATTTTTTTGCTGGATTTTGTATTTTTTTGTGAAGAAAATTTTTCTATGAAAGATCTTCAGACAGAGGTCGTTGAAAAAATGAATTATTCTGAAAAAATCGAACAGCTCGAAAAAATTCTCAAAGACATGGAATCCGGCGCCATGCCCCTCGAGAAAACTTTGGCCCTTTACGAACAAGGACAAAAGCTGATCCGAGAGTGCCGTGACTATCTGACTCAAGCCGAAGGCAAAATCAGCAGACTTGACGAAGACGGCACGCTCAGCGATTTCGACGGCGCCGAAGCGGACGGGGTTCAAGAGCGAGGGGCGAAAGCCGATGAATTTTGATGACAATCTGAAAAAGCGCGCACAGCTTTTCGAGACGTCTCTGCAGAAGTTCTGCGCGGCGCAGGATGCCTCAATTCCGCCGCGTCTGCGCGAGGCCATGAACTACTCCCTTGAGGCCGGCGGCAAGCGCCTTCGTCCGGTGCTGTGCATGGCCGGCGCCGAACTGTTCGGCACGGCGGGGGAAGCGGTTTTTCCCCTGGCGCTGGCCTTGGAGATGGTGCATACGGCGTCGCTCATTCACGACGACCTACCCTGCATGGACAACGACAGCCTGCGCCGCGGAAAGCCCACGAACCACAAGGTCTTCGGCGAGACGCTGGCTCTGCTGGCAGGGGACTCGCTTTTCCTGTATGCATTCGACGTCGCCCTTTCGGGGCTGTCCGATGCCGGTTTTGAATGGAAAAGGACGGAGCGCGCGCTGGCCCTGTTTGCCCGCGCCCTTGGCCCTGCGGGCATCTGCGGAGGTCAGGTCCTGGACACCGACCTTCAAAGTCAAAGCCACGACAGGGATTTCGTCAAACACATCGCTTCCATGAAGACCATGGTGCTCATTCGCGCAGCCGTCGGATCCGGCGCTTTGCTTGCCGGCGCCGGCGATGAAGACCTCAGCAGCGTCATGAGTTACGGCGAAAAAGCGGGCCTGGCTTTTCAGATTTCCGATGACATTCTGGACTGCATCGGCACTCAGGAAAAAATGGGCAAAACGCTTGGAAAAGATCGAAGCCAGCACAAGAGAACCTTTGTGAGCGCCTACGGGCTGGAAGGCGCCCGGGCCATGCTCGAGAGCCTGACGCTGGAGGCCTGCGCGCACCTGGAACGTTTCGGCGAAAAAGCGGAATTCCTGCGCTCACTGGCGCTGGAGCTGGAAAACAGGTCGAACTGAGATGTCCATCCTTGACGGCATCTCTTCGCCGGCGGACGTGAGAGCTCTTTCGGAGGCACAGCTCCCCGGGCTGATCTCCGAGGTTCGCCGGCGCATCATAGATGTGACGCTGAAAAACGGCGGGCATCTGGCGTCCTCTCTGGGAACGGTGGAGCTTACCGTGGCGCTTCTTCGCGTTTTCGATCCTTTGAAGGACCGCGTGATCTTCGACGTGGGCCATCAGACGTACGCCTGGAAAATTTTGACGGGCAGGAACGCAAGGTTCCACACGCTGCGCCGCGACGGTGGCATCAGCGGCTTCCCCAAGATCAATGAAAGTCCCTGCGACCACTTCGGTACGGGACACAGCAGCACGTCGCTTTCGGCGGCCGTAGGGTATGCCATCGCCCGCGACCTGTTGAAGGAACGGCGTCACGTTGCGGCGGTCATCGGCGACGGAGCGCTGATCAACGGAGAGGCCTTTGAAGCCCTGAACCACGTCGGCGCGCTGCACACTCCCGTTATTTTCATTCTCAACGACAACGCCATGTCCATCAGTCCTCGAGTGGGGGGCATGGCCATGCATCTCGCACGGCTGTCCACATCGGCACTGTACCGCGGAACGAAGAGCGCCGTCAAGCGCTTCTGCCGCAGTTTTTTCAAAACAAACCGTGTGTACGATGCGCTGGAGCGCGCCAAAAACAACGTCAAAAACCTGCTGGGCGGCGGCAATTTGTTCAACGACATGGGGCTGACCTATTGGGGGCCCTTTGACGGGCACGACGAAAGCCGACTGGAGCGGGTTTTCACCCTAGCCAAGCGGTACGACGGGCCCTTGCTGATTCACGTCATCACGAAAAAAGGAAAGGGCTACAAACTCGCTGAGGAAAATCCCGTCAAGTACCACGGACTGTCCAGCGCCACTGCAAAAAAAGCGGACGGCTGCACCTGGAGCCGTGCCGCCGCCGACTGCATTGAAAATCTTGCCGAACGGGATCCGCGCTGCGTCGTTTTGACGCCCGCCATGACTGAAGGTTCGTGTCTGACGCGCGTTCGTCAGCGTTTTCCCCGGCGCTTTTTTGACGTAGGCATCGCCGAAGAGCACATGATGACTTTGGCCGCGGCGCTGGCGGCAGGCGGCTTGCATCCTGTGGCCTGCATTTATTCCACTTTTCTTCAGCGCGCCGTCGATCAGCTTGTGCATGACGTGGCACTGCAAAATCTGCCTGTGATCGTCGCCGTCGATCGTGCCGGTCTGGTGGGCGAGGACGGAGAAACCCATCAGGGGCTTTTGGACATGAATTGGGCCGCTGCGGTGCCCAATTTGCAGGTCTGGTCGCCCTACGACCTCGGGGCGCTGAAACGGGCTTTCGATCATGCCCGGCAAGCCCCGACGCCTGTCCTGATTCGTTATGCCCGAGGCGTTGCGCCTGAACGTCTGCTTGCGGCCGGAAATGCCGTGGAATGCGACACATTTTCAGTCCTCCATGCCCCTTCGGACTGGGGCATCGTAGGCACGGGCTCGGCCTGTGCCATGGCTCTTGCCGCGGCTTCGCTCGCCGGGGAACGAGGCGTGGAAGTGCCCTCGCTGTTTTTTGTCAATCGAGTCAGCCCCTTGCCCGATGAATTGAGAACGTTCATCGAAAAAAAGCGTTTTATCGTCACCGTAGAAGAGGCCTATCGACGCGGCGGCCTGGGCGAGCATCTGGCCTCCATGGCTGCTCAGTGGCGCGCTTCCTGTGCCGTTCGCAGCCTTGCTCTGCCTTCGGAGTTTGTCCGCCAGGGCACGCCGGAGCAACAGCGAAGCCGATATGGATTGACTCCCGAAGGGATCCTTGAACTCTATGAGCGCGAAAAAGACGAAATCACGGCTTGATCGGCTTCTCGTCGATCGGGGACTTGCGAAAAACCTTCAACTGGCCGGCGCTTTGGTCATGGCCGGAGAAGTGCTTGTGGCCGGCGAACCCGCAAAAAGCGCGGGGCAGCCGGTTTTCGACGACGCGCCTGTTCGGCTCAAAAAGGGCAAAGACGGCTGGGTGAGCCGCGGAGCTCACAAGCTGCTGACGGCGGTTGAACGTTTCCATCTGAACCTCAGGGGCCGAGTTTGCCTCGACGTGGGCTCTTCCACGGGCGGTTTTACGCAGGTTCTGCTTCGTTGCAACGCGGCGCGCGTCTATGCGCTGGACGTGGGCTACGGCCTTCTTGACTGGTCGCTGCGCCGCGACGACCGCGTCGTGGTGATGGAACGGCAGAACGCGAGGTTCATGACGCCTGAAATGTTCTCGCCCGTTCCCGATTTCGCCTGTACCGACGCCTCTTTTATTTCGCTGCGCCTGCTTTTGAACCCCATGGCTGACGTGACGGCTGAAGACGGCGAGGCGGTGGTGCTGGTGAAGCCGCAGTTTGAGGCACCCCCCTGCGACGTGGAGGAAGGCGGCATGGTCCGTTCTCCTGAAGTTCACAGGGCCGTATTGAAAGACCTGAGAGATTTTATCGCCGCAGAGACGCCGTGGTGCCTGCAGGACGCTTCATGGTCGTCCATCAGAGGGACAAAGGGGAATATGGAGTATCTCTTCCATCTTCGAAAAAACGTTCCGCCCGGAGCGCCTGACCTCGACGAAGTGGTGCGCGCCGCCCATGAAGCCTTTGAGAGCGTTGAGGCCGGCGATCGGTTACGGCATCGGCGAAATCTGCTATAATTTCTCCAGACCGGCGGGAATGTGCCGTCAAAGGTCCGAAGGGAGGGCAAGACCATGAAATTCGGACTGATCGTAAACCTTTCAAAACCGGAAGCGGTGCAGCTGGCGCAGGAGCTTTGCGTCTGGGGCGAAGTTCGGAACAACCCCTTTCTGCTGCTTGGCGATGAAGCCCGAGTTCTCCGTCGCCCCGAGCTCCCCTTCGAACGCTGGCGTCGGGAAGTTCAGACGGCACTGGTCATCGGCGGCGACGGCACTTTTTTGAAGGCCGCCCATCGGGTTCGTGATACGTCCATCAGTTTGTTCGGCATCTGCATCGGACACTTGGGTTTTCTCGCCAACGGCGACCCTCAGCACATCAGACAGGAAATCCTCCAGATCGAGGAGGGCGATTTTGACCTGACACGCCGCTATTTTCTCGACGCTTCGCTCAAGTCGGCGCAGGGAACGCGCCGCATCTTCGCCCTCAATGACTTCGTGCTGAGCAAAGGCATTCCGGCGCGCTTGGTGTCCATCGACGTGAGCGTCAACCACAAGCCTATGTGCCAATACCGCGCCGACGGCCTGATTATTTCGACGCCCACGGGGTCCACGGCTTATGCTCTTTCCGCAGGCGGCCCCATCGTTCCGCCGACGCTGGACTGTATGCTCCTTGTCCCCATCTGCGCGCACACTCTCTACGCCCGCCCCACCTTGCTGGCGCCTTCCGATCGGCTGATCTGCCGTCCCGCAGACGGCTCGGAACTGTTCATCACCGTAGACGGCGACGAAGTTATTCCCATGTCATCTCATGATTTTATCGAAGTGACCTACTCGAAAGAGCGATTTATCAACGTCATTGCCCTTCCGCAGTTTCAGTATTATGACCTGCTGCACGAAAAGCTGATGTGGGGCTGGAATCCCGTCACCGAAAGGAGACCGCGCCATGCTCAGTGAACTTCGGCTCTCTTCGGTGGGCGGCATTCAAGAGGCCGATCTGACTTTTTCCGCGGGCCTGACGGCGGTGACGGGCGAGAGCGGAGCCGGCAAAAGCAGCCTTGTTCGAGGTCTGGAACTGATTTCGGGAAAGCGGAACTCCGGCAGTTTCATTCGCGCCGGTGACGAAACAGCCTCCGCCGAGGCATTTTTTTATGTGAAAGGGCCGGTGGCGGGGCTGGAAGAATCCCTTCAGCCTCAGGACTGTTCCATGTGCCTCAGGCGCGAGATCTCCCGTTCGGGAAAGGGGAAAAGTTCCGTTCAGGGGCAGACGGTGCCGCTCAACCTGCTGGCCGAAACGGCGCCGCGTCTTATTTCCATTCAAAGCCAGTTCGCGCAGTTGGAGCTGTTGGCTCCCGAGCGCCAGATGGAAATCCTCGACGCCTGCGGCGGCTCACCTCTGACGGAAGCGAAAAGCCATCTGGGGCAGCTCTTCAATGAGGCGCTGGACGCGGAGCGCAAACTGCGTTCCGGTCGACGGAGAGAGCAGGAAATTACGTCGCAATACGGCGCCGTTTCTGAAATTTCTCCCTATCTCCAACGGCTGAACCTGACGCCGGAAAGCGAAGAAAAACTCAATCAGGATTATATGGCGGCACAGAACGAACTTCGCCGGTTGCGCACTCTGCGAGGGCGCTGCGGTGTGCTGAGCAACGGCGAAGCCGGCGGCATTGCCGAGGAATTGTCGGAGTGTTTGGCGGGCGTCCTGTCGTCGGTACCTTCGGAAAACCGGGAGGAACTCGCCGACTGCGCCCGGCGGTGTCTGGACGAGCTCAACGCGCTCATCGAACATCTCAACGATTTGGCACCGGCTGAGAAAATTGACGAAGTGGAAGCTGAAATCGACACGCTGGAGTCGGCCATCGGCGTCATTCGAAAGTGCAAACGCCTGGCCGGGAAAGACGCCTTCTCGGAGCTTTTGGACTACTGGCGTCAGGGCGAAAAGGAAATGCAATGGCTTGAACAGTTCACAAAAGAGCAAGGAGCACTGAAGGCGTCGGCGGAACGTCTCAAGCGGGAACTGGTCAAAAGCGCCAAAGAGCTGCACCTGCTTCGCACCGACGCCGCGGCGGAATTCCAACGGAGAGTAACGGGAAACCTGAACTGCCTCGCCATGGAGAACACCGCTTTTAAAGTTCGGCTCATTGAAACCGGCAAACTCCGATCCACCGGCGCCGAGCGCGTCGAATTTGTCCTGGTACGCGGCGGACGGGAAATCCCCGTGGCAAAGGCGGCATCGGGCGGCGAACTGAGCCGCATTTTGCTGGCCATACAGCTTTCACTGCCCGACGACCTGCTGCCCGCCACGCTGGTTTTTGACGAAGTCGAAGCGGGTTTGGGAGGACAGGCCGCCTATTTGACGGGACTGAAGCTCAAGGAGCTGGCGTCCTTCGTTCAGGTCATTCTCATCACTCACGAGGCCAGCATCGCGGCCTTGGCAGATCGCCATTTTTTGGTGCAACGCAGCGGCACCCTCTCGTCGGTGAGGCCCATTGAAGGCGAAGAGCGCGTCCGCGAAATTGCGCGTATGCTTTCGGGAAGCGCCGGCGCCGAGGAGGCGATCCTTCACGCCGAAAAGCTTCTGGGGCTGCAGGAAAAAACGGAAAAAACGGAATAAAAGATAAGGCCGCTTCAGAGACGATCTGAGGCGGCCTTGATGTTTCTTGCGGTTATTGGGAGTTCTGCGCGCTTTTTGTGCGCCGCCAGTTTACGGCCTCGCAAAAGAGAATGCCTCCGCAGGCGTTTCCGGCGGTGATGGCTGTCAGACAGAGAAGGGTGCGTCCGTTCAGCGCGCCCGCCAGCGAAAAGTAATACATGTCGGCGACGCAGTGTTCGAAGCCGCAGAGAATAAAGACCATGATGCCGAAAAACAACGCCAGATACCTTCCTATGTCGTCACGAAATTTGTTGAAGCCGTCCACGGCGATAAAAATGAAAACGTTGCACAGCGCGCCCAGAAAAAACAGGCTGACGAGGCTGTCCCCCGCTTTGACGTTGGAAAGAGCCAAAGCTTTTTTGCTTAACGACGCCATGCGCGTCAGCAAAATGATGCGGGCGGTCAGCCACGCGCCGACGAAATTTCCCAGCCAGATGACGGGCAAATCCAGCGCGTAACGGAGGCCGCTGCGCAGGGCCGAACACACTTTGCCGGTGAACAGGTGAAATCCGTACTCACAAACAAGAAAGAGCCCGACGGTAAAAAGCCCGGCGCCGATGACTTTATTCTCCAGAGCGAGAAAGACGGTGCCGCCGAAGGCGACGGCCGCGCCGGCCATGACGGCGGAGAAGAAGACGCTTAAACGGTTCATGACTGTTCTCCTCTTCGGTAATTTATGGTGCAAAAGATCATTTCAGCCTTGACGGATCTGCGGCGTCATTCAAAAAATTTTTCCGGCGCGTCTTTTTTCGACGCGGCGGCGAAAGTTTTTTGCGGGAGAGAAGGCGCGGCGATCAGCCGTTATTAGCTGCGCATCTGCGCATGGCGCATATAGGCCTGCAGGTCCTTGGACGTGTTGACTAAATGGTCCTCCAGGGATCTGAGGGTGCGTGGCAAATCATGGGCCTTGACGCCCGCCAGAATTTCGCGGTGCTGATCCTCCGACTCTTTGCGCATGGAGTCCAGGTGATTGCGGATATAGCGGTCGACCTGACGGCGAAGCTTGGCAATGATGTCCAGCGTCAGCGGACGATCCGCCGGCTCGTAAAGGGCGGCGTGAAACAATACGTTCATGTCGCGCCATTTGACGGGATCTTCCTCTTTTTCCATCCGGTCAAGCAGCTTTTCTTCTTCTTGAATGAGCGCATTGGAAATCATGTCGAAGGAAACCTTCATGGCGCCGCACTCAAGCCATGTCAGCATATCGTAGATTTCGCGCGCGTCTTCCAGCGTCAGGCCGGAGACAATGGCCCCGCGGCGTCCACGAAATTCCACAAGACCTTCGGTTTCCAGCTGCTTCAGCGCTTCACGCAGAGGAATGGGGCTGACCCCCATTCGGGCGGCCAGCTGGTTTTGCAGCAGCTGTTCGTTGTCGTGCAAAATGCCGCGGTAAATTGCTTCGCGCAACACGTTGGCGATGTAATAGGAAGCAGCCTTGTCTCCGCTGATGCGCGGCATAAGTTCTTCCAGTGTCATTGACTCCGATCTCCTTCCGACGGTAAACTCAGTCCATTTCCATATATTTTAGCGCCCTTTATTCTAAAAAGCCAGACGTGCCTTTTTCCGCAAGTTTTCAATATATAAAATAAAAGATGGTTGTATATTCATTTGACAAACAAAGTATTAACGACGTATACTGTCATAAGTAAGTTAAATAAACTTTACTGGGAGTGTTTCTATGAAAAAGATTATGGTTTCCGGTTGTCTTGGTCAGATCGGTACGGAACTTGTTGCCCAGCTGCGGCGTGACTACGGTGCTGACAACGTCTTCGCCACCGATGTGCGCCCCGATGAAAAACATGTTCTGCCCGACGGCCCCTTTGAGCTGCTCGATGCCCGCGACGGTGAAAAGTATGCCGAGATGGTGAAGAAGTTTAAACCCGATACCATTTATCATCTGGCCGGCCTTCTTTCGGCCGTTGCCGAGAAGAAGCCGCAAC
Source organism: uncultured Synergistaceae bacterium (assembly GCA_902489135.1). Lineage (GTDB taxonomy): Bacteria > Synergistota > Synergistia > Synergistales > Dethiosulfovibrionaceae > Pyramidobacter. Next base: position 4,206 of record CABTYW010000007.1, on the reverse strand, counting down.
TTGCGTGGAACATCAACATTTCGGGTCTGTACAATGCCCTCGAGGCGGCGCGCGAAGTGGGCTGCGCTCTGTTTTTTCCCAGCTCCATCGCGGCTTTCGGCCCCGATACGCCCCGTGATCACACGCCCCAGGATACCCTCCAGCGCCCCAACACCATGTACGGTGTGACGAAGGTCACCGGCGAGCTGCTGGCGGAGTACTACCACAAAAAGTGGGGCGTGGACACTCGCGGCGTCCGCTTTCCCGGGCTGATCTCCTACAAGACCCTTCCCGGCGGCGGTACCACCGACTATGCCGTGGACATTTACTATCAGGCGGTGCAGCACGCCCGGTACACCGGCTATATCGCCGCGGGCACCTATATGGACATGATGTACATTCCCGACGCCATTGACGGAATGATTCAGATCATGGAAGCCGATCCCTCCAAGTTGAAACATCGCTGCTGCTTCAACATCACCAGCCTCAGCTTCGAGCCCGAGCAGATTGCGGCGTCCATCCGTCAGCGCATTCCTTCTTTCACCATGGATTATGACGTGGATCCCGTCCGCCAGAGCATCGCCGACAGCTGGCCCAACTCTCTTGACGATTCGGCGGCCCGTGAGGAGTGGAACTGGAACCCCAGGTTCACTATGGACATGATGACCGATGATATGCTGAAGAATCTGCGTGTCAAACTCGGCAAAGATGCAAAATATTAGGAGGCAAACCATGAAAAAGCTTGAAGCGGCATTGGCGGCGGATTTGGCTCAGTTGAAGGCCGAAGGGCGTCTGAAGGGCAAAGAGGAAATCATTGTCGGCATCAAAAAGCCCTCCGGTGCAAAGGGTCCCCGTTACCTTCTGAAAAACCACGGCGACAAGGAATTTATCCGCATGAATTCCAATTCCTACCTCGGCCTCTCGCTGCGCGACGACATGATTGAAGCGGAAGAGAAGGGGACTCGCGAGTTCGGCGTGGGCCCCGGCGCCGTGCGCTTCATTTCCGGAACTTTCAAGGCCCATCGCGACCTTGAGCATAAACTGGCAAAATTTCACGGCCGCGAAGACGCCATGATCTTCAGTGCCGCCTATGTGACCGTTGGCGGCGTCATTACCTCGCTGATCAGCAAAGAGACCTTCGTGGTGAGCGATGAGCTCAACCACAACAGCATTATCAACGCCATCAAACTTGGCCTCGGCAAGTCCGCTCTGCGTTCGGTGTACAAGCACAATTCCCTTGAAGCCCTGAGAGACAGCATGGAAGAGGCCGTCAAGAGCGGTGCGAAACGCGCTCTTGTGGTCACCGACGGCATTTTCAGCATGCGCGGCGACCACGCTCCGCTGAAGGAAATCGTGGAGCTGGTTCACAGTTACAGCGACAAATTCCCCGAGGACGCTTTCGTGGTGGTGGACGATTCTCACGGCGTCGGCGCCTGCGGCTGCACAGGACGCGGAACGGAAGAGATGACGGGCGCCAAAGTGGACGTGCTGATCGGCACGCTGGGCAAGGCTTACGGCGTCAACGGCGGTTACGTCGTGGGTTCCCGCGGGCTGATCACCTATCTGCGCGAGCACGCCGCCATGTACATCTATTCCAACCCCATCACCGTGGGTGAGGCCTATGCCACACTGAAGGCCCTAGAGATCCTCGACAGCGAAGAGGGAAAGAAAATTCTCGCCCATCTGCGCGCCATGACCAAGAAATTCGAGGACGGCATTGTCAAGCTGGGGTACGAAACCATTCCCGGCGAGCATCCCGTGACGCCTCTCGTGCTTCGCGACACCGACAAAACCCGCGCTCTGGTGAACTATCTGCTTGAGCACGGCGTTCTGGCGACGGGCATGACCTATCCCGTGGTGCCTCGCGGCGCCGAAGAGATCCGCTTCCAGATCAACGGCGACCATACCGAGGCGGACATCGACGAAGTGCTCAACATCATCGCCGGATTTAAAGGAAAATAACCCTTCGGAAACGGTCCGGTTGCGCCGTCCGACGCGCAGTGGTATAATGCCACATGACCTGTTACTTCGTTGTTCCCACAGAAACTTCCCATGGGCCCATGGAGCGCCGATGGCAGGCGTGGACGACGCGGTTCCAGGATTCTTGCCCCATGAGGTGATGTAAAATGTTGGAGAAAGCAGTGAAGACGGAGATTATCGAAAAGTATCGCGTTCACGCCAGCGATACGGGGTCACCGGAAGTGCAGATCGCGGTGCTGACTCAGAGAATTCGGGAACTGACGGAGCATCTGAAGGTGCACGTGCACGATTATCACTCCAAAAAGGGACTTCTGACGCTGGTCGGCAAACGCCGCAAACTTCTTCGCTATCTCAGCGGAAAGGATTTCAACCGCTACAAAAGTCTCATCGAGAGTCTCGGTCTTCGTCATTAAGTCTTTCAGAAAGAGTCCTGCGCCCCGCAGGGCTCTTTTTTTATCGTCCCTTCGCCGCCGACGGACGCGTCGCATCCCGGCGCGCAAAAGTGGAACCGACTTCCCCTGCGCCCGCTTTCATTGAGGCTTCGTTTTCCCGATGCGCCCCGACTGTAAAAACATTGACGCCTCGCGTGCGAAAGAGGCGGCCAAAGGAGGCCATGAGGCTTCGTTCGGTCGTCCTGACATTGAAGCGTTGCGTATTAAGAGAAAAATACGAAATTTTTTTAATTTCGCTCTCGCTTTTATATGGAATTGTGATATTCTAGCACTGTTTATTATGGATGCGAAAGAATAAGAGGAGGAGTCTTGAGATGGAAAAGACTTACACGCTGAAAATCGGCGAAGACAATCTGGTTTTTAAAACGGGCAAGGTGGCCAAACAGGCCAATGCCGCCGTGGTCGCCGTCCACGGCGAAACCACGGTGCTGACCACGGCCTGCATGTCCGACAAGCCCAGGGAAGGCTTGGATTTCTTCCCGTTGCTTGTGGATTTTGAAGAACGCTATTACGCTGCGGGAAAAATTCCCGGCGGCTATATTAAGCGGGAAGGACGTCCTTCTCAAAAGGCTATTTTGAGCGCCCGCGTCATTGACCGTTCCATCCGTTCGCTCTTTGACGAAAACATGCGCAACGATGTCCACGTGGTGGCCACCGTGCTTTCAGTGGACCAGGAACATCCCAGCAGCATTCTGGGCATCAATGCCGCGTCGCTCGCTCTGACCATCTCCGACATTCCCTGGAGCGGACCGGTGGGTGCCGTGCGCATGGGCTGCATCGACGGCCGACTGGTGGTCAACCCCGCGGAAGGACAGATGGAGAACAGCACCCTTGATCTCACCGTGGCCGGTCACGCCGGCGGCATCACCATGGTAGAAGCCGGAGCCAAAGAAGTTTCCGAAGAGCTGATGGTGGATGCCCTTCAGAGGGCTCAGGAAGAAATTAAAAAGATCGTGGCCTTTCAGTTGCAGGTGCGCGAGGAGATCGGCTTGGACAAAGCCGTTCTGCCCCTGCCTCCCGCTTTCCCCGAGATCGACCAGTGGGTTATGAGCTCTCTGGCGCCCGCCGCCGCCAGCGCCGTCATGATTCACGGCAAGAAAGACCGCAGCGCCGCCGTTGCGGAGCTTACGGCCCGGGCGGTGGAACACTTTAAAGACGATTTCGAAGATGCCGAAAGCTACATCGCCGGCGCTGTAGAGTCTTTGGTGAAGAAAACCATGAGGACCATCACGGCGCGCGATAAAATTCGCGCCGACGGCCGCGCCACCGATGAAATCAGGCCCGTCAGCTGCGAGATCAATGTCCTGCCGCGCGTTCACGGTTCCGCGCTGTTCACCCGCGGCGAGACGCAGTCCCTTGCGGTGACTACGCTGGGAATGCTCGGCGAGGATGACCAGATTATGGACGGACTCAAGATCGACGAGCCCAACAAAAGTTTTTTACTGCACTACAACTTCCCGCCCTATTCGGTGGGGGAGATCAAGCCCATGCGCGGTCCCGGACGCCGTGAAATCGGTCACGGCGCGCTGGCTGAACGCGCCATTTCGCCGCTGGTGCCGTCGGAAGAGGAGTTTCCCTACGTCATTCGCGTGGTGTCGGACATCCTTGAATCCAACGGCTCAAGTTCACAGGCCTCCATCTGCGGCGGCAGCCTTTCCATGATGGCCGCCGGAGTTCCCATGAAAAAACATGTAGCCGGCATCGCCATGGGGCTTATCAAAGAGGGAAATGACATGGTGATCCTGACGGACATCCAAGGTCTGGAAGACCACTACGGCGACATGGACTTCAAGGT
>CABTYW010000006.1 GCA_902489135.1 uncultured Synergistaceae bacterium | reverse complement strand
TGGCTTTCTCTCTTTTCATCTTCTTCAGTTGTCCAGGTGCGAGCGCGCACGACGGAATGGCCTTCCGGCGGCGCGACAAAGGGTATGATACTTCACAAGGGCATCTTTGTCTATGCTGACTTATAAACTCTTTTATGTAATAATTACTATCTTCATGTTTTCTTATTCAAACTTTTCATGGAAATATGTTGCGATATGTCGACATATATGGGAACTATATTCGGTGTTATTTTTTAAACGTCAATGTTTTTTGGCGTTGTTGAACTATTCTGTCTTTTTCACCTTATGTTCTGTTTGAGTTGATGGGGGCAATGAGATGGTGTGTCGGGCACTGGTGTTTTTCTGTAATTCTTTCGATGGTTCTTGTTTATGGGACGATGGGAGGAATTTGGGACTTGGGTTGACGGTGGCGGTCAATGTGTCTTTGTTCGGTGTGTGATCTGCGCGGGCAAAAAAAGAGACTTTTCTCGTGCTGCGGTGCAGGCGGGAAAAGTCTCCATCGTTTATGCTTCGCGTTTGTCGAAGTTGAGCTGTTCCATGGCATATCGGCGGTAATCCGTGAACTCGCGGCCGGTGCGGCGGCGCGGGTAGGGCATTTCCACTTTGATGTCGTCGTGTACGCGCCCGGGGCGCGGCGCCATGACGACGACGCGTGAGCCCATGTAGAGGGCTTCGTCGACGTCGTGGGTGACCATTACGACCATGGGGCGATGGCGCGACCACATGGAAAGGATCACGTCCTGCATGGTCATGCGGGTGAAGGCGTCAAGGGCTCCCAGGGGCTCGTCAAGTAAAAACACCTGCGGGTTGTTGACCATGGTGCGCAGCAGCGCCGCTCGCTGGGCCATGCCTCCGGAAAGCTGGTGCGGCCAGTTCTTCCGAAAATCCCACAGTCCTGACGTTCTCATCAGTTCTTCCAGTTCTGCCTCGTGTCCACGAAGCTGGCCGCGCATTCTCAGGCTGAAGGCGACGTTTTGTTCCACGGTCAGCCAAGGAAAGAGCGTGGGTTTTTGAAAGACCATGCCGCGCACGGGAGCGGGGCCGTCGATGACCTGGCCGTTGAGGGTCACCTTTCCGGTGGTCGGCATGATCAACCCGGCGATGAGGCGCAGAATGGTGGATTTGCCGCAGCCCGAAGGGCCGATAACGCAGATGAACTCGCCGGAATGAATTTCCAGATTGATGTCCTCGAGGGCGCTGGTCACGGAGCTGTCGGCGCCCGCATTGGCAAAGCTTTTGCTGACGTGGTCGAGTTTGAGGATGTTTTCTGACATGGCGGCCTACCTTTCCTGCCAGCGCAGCACGTAGCGGCGGATCGCGCCCAGCAGGGCGTTGACAAGCACAAAGATAACGCAGATGGCGACGACGGCAGCGTACATGTTGCCGTAACGGGCCCAACTTTTCTGCCAGGTGATGTACCAACCCAGTCCCGACTCCACACCGATCATCTCGGCCACCATCAACGCGACACAGGCCGTGCTCATGCCCTGAGTCATGCCCTGCAGGATGTTCGGCAGCGCCGAGGGCACGGCGATGGTTCCGACGAGGCGTATGCCTTTGACGCCCAGCGTGCGCGCCGCTTCGAAGTAGGCGGGGTCGATGTTGGTGATGCCCGTCTTGGTGGCAATGGTAACGGAGTACCACACGCCGAGGGCGATAATGAAGACGCTGCCGCGGAAGAGCGTGGCGGCCAGCACCATGACGACGGGAAGCCACGTCGTGGAGGGAATGGCTCCCAGCAAACGCGTGAAGGGCTCAATCCAGTAGTTGACGTTTCGGTTGTAGCCGCAGGCGATGCCCGTCACCAGTCCTGCGCCGACGCCGATGAAGTAACCGGTGAACAGCAAAATCAGCGAATTTTTCGCGCAGTCCAAAAGATACGCCCAGTCGGCAACAGCCGCCTCGAGCATCTGGTCGATCCATGGAAAGTAGGGAAGCGGCAAACTGCCTGTTTTGAGCGTCAGCCAGTCGTACCCGGCCAGCGCCAGGAATACGAAGGTGTAGAAGGGAGCTTTGTAGCGCATCCAGAGAAAGGCGCGGCGCCCGCAAAACGAGGCGAAAAAACCGATCAGCGCCAAACCCGTCAGAGCAAGGATGAACCAGTTGTAGTCGTTGCCGTGGACGTTCCCCTGCAAATCGGGAAGGAAGTTGTACTCCCACAGGGCGACGCAGCCGGCGACGACGGGAAGAAAACAGACAACGTAATCGAGAAATTTCTGAACTTTCGTTTTCGGGCGGCTTTCGAGAATGGCCAGTTCATCCCGCGTCAGACGGCGGGGCGGCATCCCGGAAGCTTGGCCGTTTTCATGACCGGGCATCGAAAAAAATCTCCTCTCTTCGGCAAGCGCAGCGCGTCGGCGGCCTGTCACAGTTCCGTTGCCCCTTTGGCGCCGGGCGGAAACGCAAAAAGAGGAGGAGCCGCAGTAAGCCCTCCCCTTTCTGCGCCGTACCGCCGCGGGACGTTCCGCTCAAACGTCCCCGCTCTAGTTATTTTCCAGAATCGGATCCCAAACTTTTTTGATGAGTTCGTCGGTATCTTTTTTGGCGTCGATGAGGCCGAAGGTTTTGTAGTCGTCGATGGTGCTGCGCAGCGTGTCTTCGGTGGCGGCGTCGCTGATGCCGAAGTTGTAGGTTTTGAAGATCTCAAGCACCAGCGCGGGGTCACCGGCGGCCCACTTGTTCGCCTGAAGCACGGCGACGGCTTCTTCGGGATGCTCCATCATCCATGCGCTGGCCGCTTCATGGGCGCGTGTCAGCTTTTTGACGGTAATGGGGTTCTGGTTGTAAAAGTCGAGGTGCACAGCGTGAATGCAGCAGGCTTCCTGTCTGAAATCTTCATCAAAGGTGAGCGAGCGGATAATGCGCAGTTCTCCGCTGTCGACGAACTTCTTGGCGAACTGGTCGCTCAGCAGTGCGGCCTGCACTTCGCCCTTCTTCATGGCCATCACGGCGATGCCGGATTCGGAAACCTTCCATTTGATCTGACGGGGGTCGATCTTGTCGTGATTGAAAAACCGCATGGCAATGTTCTGGTCGGAGCCGCCGATGCCGTCGTGGATGGAGACATATTTGCCGATCAGATCGGCTGTGGTCTTGATGGGGCTGTCGGCCGGCACGTACAGAGACTTGCAGCCGGAATGAATGCCCGTGGTGAATTTGACGCGCACGCCGTTGACGGTGGGCACAAGCATGGTGGCGATATGATCCCCCGTCACGTCCACCTTGCCGGTGCCGATGGCGTCAATCTGTCCGCTGCTGCCGCCGGACATGCGGACGACTTCGGTCTTCAGGCCCTCGGCGGCATAAAAGCCCTTTAACTGGGCAATGCCGAAGGTGCCGAGGCACAGGCCGCCGTTGTAGCCGATTTTGATGACCCGTCCGTAGGCAGGTTCCTTCTTCCAGGCGGCGTCTTCCTCTTCCTTTGTCATGGCGGACGCCGGGGCAACTGCAACGGCGGCAAGACAGAGCATGAAGAGAAACTTTTTCATTGTTTTCCTCCTTAAAAGTAAAATATCTTTTCGACAAGAGGTGGGATTTCCGCCCCAAAAGCAAAAATCCCATCGTCTTTCAAAAAAAGTTATTTCATTTCAAAAACGCTGCCCGCCGAGTTGATATACGTCAATTCAGGCAGCTGTTCCAGGAACATTTTCCTGGCCACGGGGCCGATGCAATGCGCCAAGCCCAGATGCTTGATCCCCAACTTCTTGAACAGGTTAATGCAGTCCTGAATCTGCTTCTCGGTAGAATCAAGCAGATGATAGCCGCCGATCACGGCATAGACGTTCTTGCCCGAGCGTTGTTGGATTTCTTTGACGATGTTGACAACGCCGGTGTGGCTGCAGCCGGTAATGATGACCAGTCCTTTGCTGGTATCAATGGCTACGGCCAGCTCCTCGTCAAAATTATCGACCCAGAAATGAGTGTCATCGACTTTGACCTGCATCTTAGGATCGAGGGGCACGCGGGTAAACGAGCCATATGCAGTGATACCGTCGGCGATTTTCATCATGTTTTCCGTCAGATAATTGATTTTCAATCCCTTTTCCGTCAGCTGTTCAGGGGTGAAATCAATTCCCACGCCGAAATAGCCGGGAGTGCCGTTGGTGAAGTCAAGCTTCACTCCTACGGCATCATCGTAGCACTTATCTTTCGCGCCTTCAAAGAAGCAATCTTTGATGTAAAGAGTTCTTCCTTCCGCACCGAACTCATTGAGGTATCTCATCAGGCCGCCGCAGTGATCGTAATGCGCGTGACTGAGCAAAATCGACTTGACCGTGTTCAGGTCAACGTTCATTTTGCGGGCGTTATCAACAAATTTTCCACCCTTACCGGTATCGAAAAGAAGTTGCGTATCTCCCTTTTGAATTAAAACCGAAAGCCCGAATTCCGCTTCCACGTCGGTATGTCCCGTATTGACGTTGTCGGAGAGGGTGATGATCCGCAGACGATCGCCCGTATTCTCGGAGAAGCTCACTTTCGGCTCGCCGGCTGAAGCACAGGCCGCCAAAGACATTACCCCACAAAGCGCCGCGCAGAACAAAAGAGCGAAAAGTTTTTTCATGAACCGTTCTCCTTATATAAAATTAAAAGATTTTGACTTTGCACAAAAAAGTTCAAGCGCCGAAAACGGGGCGCTACTTGGCGTTGAACTGATCGTAGGCTTCAAGCACGATGGCGGCGTAGGTCGAGCTGGGGCCGCCGCCCATGAGCACGGCCACGCCCAGCGCATCGGCCAGCTCTTCGCGCGTCACGCCGGCTTTGATGGCGTTCTGGACGTGAGAATTGATGCACATTTCGCAATGGGCGTGAACGCTCAGAGCGACGGCGATCAGTTCCTTCGTCTTGGCAGGCAGCGCGCCGTCTTTGAGCACCGCGGCGGCAAGTCCGCCGAAGGCCGTCATCATTTCGGGAGCCGCTTCGCGCAGTTTCTTGCTGCGCAGGCGCGCCTGAGCCGCATTGTGCTTGTAATCCACCTGCGTCACGGGCGCTTCCGCCGCACAGGCGGCACTGCTCAGCGCCATAACCGCGGCCACAATCATCATGAGCTTTTACATGTCGACAACACTCCTCGCTTCAGATATTTTTTACATGAAAAATGAAAATTTCACCTTACCGATTCACCCATATATAAAAGGAAAGCTTTTCGGTGTCAAAGTGATTTGAGGTTTCAGGCGCGCCGGCAAAGGTCGTGCCGGGGCGCCGTTTTTTTGCGGTGTTACGACGTGCGCATTGATGCACATTTCGCCCTGACCATGGGCGCTCAGGGGCACAGCGAAGAGCTCCGCGGTGTGGCCAACGGCACGGGGCGAATCACTTGCGGCCGCACAGTCGCCCAATGCTTTTCGTCTTGTGCCAGTTCCTTGCCGCGAAGGGCAGCTTCGTGGCCTTTTCCGCCGTCGCTCCGCTTCAGAAACGCCTTTTCCGCCCCTTGCGACGGGGCAATGGCCGTGGTTTCCCTTGCGGAACTCCGCTCAACCATGGATCGCAGCGGAGGGCGGGGACGCAAAAATCAGTCGTGCAGCAGGACGGGATCCCAGATTTTTTTCAGGACTTCTTCGGGATCGAGGGAGGGATCAAGAATGCCGAAGCTCTGATAGTCGCGGATAATATGGCGCAGCGTCTCCTCAGTGGCCTCATCGCTGATGCCGTAATTAAAAGTTTTCTGTATGGAGCGCACGAGGTCGAAGTCGCCGGTGACGTACTTGTGGTCGATCAGCAGACGAACGCTCTCGTCGATGTTGTCGAGGATCCACTGGCTGGCCTTTTCATGGGCCCGGGTCAGCTTCTTCACGGTAATGGGGTTTTCGTTGTAGAAGTCCAGATTGACGGCATGGACGCAGCAGGTCTCATTTTTGAAGTCATCATCGTAGGTCAGTGAACGCACGATGCGCAGGGTGCCGTCGTCAAGGAAACGGCGGGCAAACTGATCTTCCAGCAGCGCGGCCTCGATTTCCCCGTTCTGCAGGGCCATGATGCTGACGCCCGCTTCAACGACCTTCCATTTAATGTCGCGGAAGGGACTGATGCCGTCACGGCTGAAAAAGCGCATGGCGATGTTCTGGTCGGAATCGCCGATGCCGTTGGGAACGGCCACTGTCTTGCCGATGAGATCTTTGGTGCTTTTGATGTTGCCCTTGGCAAGGACGTACAGCGATTTACAGCCGGTTTGAACGCCGGTGACGAACTTCATGCGCACGCCGTTGACCGTGGGGATGATGAACTTGGCGATGTGACCGCTCACCACGTCCACCTTTCCGGTGCCGATGGCGTCCACATCCTTGGTCATGCGAGTGATCTTGACTTTCAGCCCCTCTTCGGCGTAGAAGCCCTTGAGGTCGGCAATGGCGGGCGTACCGAGACACAGACCGCCGTTGTAGCCCACATTGATCTCCCGTCCGTACGCGGGCTCCTTTTTCCACGCCGCATCTTCCTCTTCCTTCGTCGTCGCGAAGGCGGTGCAGGAAGCCAACGCCGCCGCGCCGGCCAAAACCGCGGCCAGTTTTCTGTTCAACATAGCGATCGCCTCTTCTTAACCGTCAATAACGGTTATAATTTTTATGCGCAATTACAATAGCATTGGCCTTTTGAAAAGTCAATTTATATTTATAAAGAGTATTACTCTCAAAAAAGAGTTTTGCAACGTCCTGCACGGTTCCCGCGTTTTCATTCACGACAAATTGTCGGTTCCGTTCAAAAAAATCCTTTGCAAAGGCGCATTTCTGCTTCATTACTTTTACAGCCGCCGGAAGATAAACAAATTTTTCCTGCAAAACCACGAAAGGTCCACCGAAAATCACACCGGTCTCATTCTTTGTCCCTTCGACACCGAAGAGAAAGGGTATCGCCGGCGGTGAAAGGAATTTTTAAGAAAAAAGCGCCGCCTCACCGAACGCGATAAAGAAAACTCCGCCGTGAACGCCATGGTTCAAGCGGCGGTCCAACGGTTCGGCTGCGGGAACGTACAAGAGGCTCAAGCTTTGCTGCGCCCGACGGGCAAAATCCCGGCGTCGCGCGGCAATGGCCCGCGATGGGCTTTCGTCGGCTCGCGCCTCATAGTGCAGACATTCCGGGCCGTGCAAAACCGACGCCGTGAGCGTCTGGTCTGAAAATCGAGGCGCCGGAACAATCCCGCGGTACCGACCGTCCGCGGCGTCACCTTCACCGACAGCATGGAGCAGTCCGTGCGCCCGACGGGCGGCGAACTTCGGTTCAAGCGCCGGTACCGGAAAATCCTATAAAAGCCCTCGCTGCGATGTCCATGAGGAGAGGGCATCTCATTTTTTGCGTCCCCAAATCAGCCGCGAAAAGAACTTGTTTTCAGCGAAAACAGAGGCGCTCTCCAAGGGGCGTGCCGGCGTTTTGCCCGAAGGATCGGGGGCGAACATTTTGCGCGGCGGCGGGATGGGCCGTGACGGCTGCAAAAAAGAGCCTTCGTCGACAACGGCGCTCCCGCCGCGGAGGGCGCAGGGGCTTCGGCGGCACGGAGCGGGTATGATACAATGGATAAAACTTGACTGACGCCGGAGGTGACACATGTTCCGCACCGATATTCCCGAGGGACTCAACAAATCTCAGCGCTGCCGTCTCATCGCGGCGAGACTTCAAGGCATTGCGGCATCCGAAGAGGACCCGCTGGCCAATCTCTGCAATTTCATGGCCGCCCTTTACTGGATGATGGGAAAGATCAATTGGGCGGGGCTGTACATCCGCCGCGGCGACGACCTGGTTCTGGGCCCTTTCTGCGGAAAACCGGCTTGTCCCCGCATCGCTCCGGGAAAGGGGGTCTGCGGCACGGCGGCGCAGACAGGGCGCGTTCAAATTGTGCCCGACGTCCATCGCTTTCCCGGTCACATCGCCTGCGACGACGCCACTGAATCGGAGCTGGTCATTCCCCTCTTCGTGGGGCAAAAGCTGTGGGGCGTGCTCGACTTGGACAGTCCCGAGGCAGGGCGCTTTGACGATGAGGATCGCCGCGGACTTGAGCCGGTGGCCGCTTTGGTGGAGAAAATGGCGGCGGCGTTGTAAATTTTCGCCGATATGTTTTCTATAAATGAGCATGGCCACTGGCTCCGGGCGCGGAGCCATGGAAAAACGGCGCGGACAGAATATTTCTGTCCGCGCCGTTTTTGCCGGGCCGAAGCCCGTATAAACTTTTCGTTGGAAGCTATTCCATCTCAAAGACGCTGCCGGCGGCGTCAATAAAGGACGATTGAGGCAGCTGCTGAAGGAACATTTTCTTGGCCAGAGGTCCGGTGCAGTGGGCGAGGCCGAGGTGCTCAATGCCCAACCCTTTGAAGAGGTCGATGCAGTCCTGAATTTGCTTCTCGGAAGAATCAAGCAGATGAAACCCGCCGATGACGGCGTAGACGTTTTTGCCGGAGCGCTCTTTGACGGCGTTGACGATATTGACGATGCCCGTATGGCTGCATCCCGTCAGGATGACGAGGCCTTTGCGGGTATCCACGGCAACGGCGATCTCTTCGTCGAAATCATCGACCACATAATGTCCGTCCTCGGTTTTCAGCAGCATCTTGGGATCCAGCGGCACGCGGGTAAAGGATCCGTAGACGGTAATTCCGTCGGCCAGCTTGGTCTCATTGGCGGTAAGATAACGAATTTCCGTTCCGCGCTCCTTGAGCTGCTCTTCGGTGAAGTCAATGCCGATGTTGAAATAGCCGGGTTTGCCGTCGGTAAAGTCCAGTTTCGCGCCGACAATATCGTCGTAATACTTGTCCTGCGCGCCCTCGAAGAAACAATCCTTCACCCAGAGAGTGTGTTTTTTGTCTTTGAAGGCGTCGAGATATTTCAGCAGGCCGCCGCAGTGGTCATAATGGGCGTGGCTCAGCAGCACGTCGGTGGTCTGCCCCAAATCGACGTTGAGCTTCCTGGCGTTGCTGAGGAAGTGTCCGGCCTTGCCCGTGTCGAAAACGTACTGCCTGCCGTCCTTCTGGATCAGCGCCGAGAAGCCGAATTCGGCGTCCACTTCGGGGTGTCCCGTATTGACGTTTTCCGACAGGGTGACGATACGCAGGCCGTCGCCCGTTTTTTCCGAAAATTACACCATCGGCTCGGCGGCATAAAGGCTCCCCGCTGCCAGCAACACCGAACAAACCGACGCAAAGAACAATGATGTTTTCATTGAATTTCGCGCTCTTTAGGGTTGAGTATTTATTGGTGGAAACAAGTGTCCGCGAACGGACGCTTACTTCGCGCTGAACTGGTCGAAAACTTCCAGGGCAATGGCCGAGTAGGCCGAGGCAGGGCCGCCGCCCATGAGCACGGCGACGCCGAGGGCTTCCACAAGCTCTTCGCGGGTGACGCCCGCCTGTATGGCATTTTTAACGTGAGCGAAAATGCACATCTTGCAGTGGGCCTGTACGGCAAGAGCCACGCCGATGAGCTCCTTGACCTTCAGAGAAATCGCGCCGTCTTTGAGAACGGTGCCGGCCAAACCGGCAAAATTCTTCATCACTTCCGGCGCGGCCTCGCCCAGCTTGGCGCTCCGCAGCCCGGCCCGGCGGGCGGCTTCTTTGTAGTTCTCCTGCATCGTTGCGGCTTTCTTTTCCGTCATACTTCAAACGCCCCTCTCTACAAAAAAAATTTTCACTCCCTATGGAGATTTCAACGGTTCTGTCCCATGTCCCGACGAGGAACAATTTTTTGTACACACTCAAAGTACCATTTTCCATCACAAAAATCAATGATGTTTTATAATTTTTATACCCCGCGAGAAAATTCTTTTCCGAAGGGATGCCATTTTTCAGCTTCGTCCCGGTGCGGCAAAGGAATGGCGCCCGTTCGTTTTTTTTATCGTGCGCGATCGGGAAAGTTGCCGTCCCCGCGTTATGGCTTATAATTGACGGTGGAATTTTCAAATTTCGCGTTTTTCGCAGTTTTTCGGAGGTCACCATGGAAGGTCAATTCAAAGCCGTCGCCTTGGAGCGCCGCAGCGCTCTTCCCGCCGTCGCCGCTTTTTTTACGCGCCGGGAGGCGCAGAAGGTTTTGCACTTTCATCGCAGCATTCCCGGCTATGAGCCTACGCCGCTGGTCAGTCTCGCCGCTTTGGCCCGCGAACTGGGCATCAAAGGGCTCAGCGTAAAGGACGAGAGTTTCCGCCTGGGGCTCAACTCCTTCAAAGTGCTGGGAGGCAGCTGGTGTATGGCGCGCTGCATTGCCGAAAAACTTCAGTGGGACGCGGCCGAGCTGACGTTCCAAAAACTGACCGACGGCGACACGCTGAAGAAAATCGACGGCACCACCTTTATCACGGCCACCGACGGCAACCACGGTCGCGGCGTGGCCTGGACCGCCGCACAGCTGAAACGGCGCTGTCTCGTGTATATGCCCCGGGGCAGCGCCGCCGAGCGCGTCCAAAACATCAGAAAAACCGGCGCCGAGGTGACTGTCACCCACGTCAACTACGACGCTTCCGTCGCCATGGCCCGCGACGACGCCGAAAAAAACGGATGGACCCTCCTTCAGGACACTTCATGGCCCGGCTACACCACCCTTCCCGCGTGGATCATGCAGGGCTATATGACCCTCATCGGCGAAGCCTTTGAACAGCTCGGCAGGGTGCCCACTCATCTGTTCCTTCAGGCCGGCGTCGGCTCCATGGCCGCGGCGGCCGCGGCCTTTACCGCTCACCTCTGTGGCGAAAAGAGCCCTCTGACCGTCATCGTCGAGCCCGACAAAGCCGATTGTCTGTACCGAACCGCTCAGGCCCGCGACGGCAAACTCCATTCCGTGGACGGCCCGTTGAACTCCATCATGGCGGGGCTTTCCTGCGGCGTTCCCTGCAGCGTCGCCTGGGAACTGCTGGAAGCTCTGGGCGGCGTCTTCGTCTCCATGCCCGACTTCGCCGCCGCTCAGGGCATGAGAATTCTGAGTTCTCCCCTTCCCGGCGACCGCCGCATCGTTTCCGGCGAAAGCGGTGCTTCAACGGTGGGATTGATCGGCGAAACGCTGCGCCGCCCCGCGCTGAACTGGCTGAAGGAACAACTGCGGCTTGACGAAAACGCCGACGTGCTCTGCATCTCCACCGAAGGCGCCACGGACCGCGAAAACTACCGCCGCATCGTGTGGGACGGCGCGTGGAGCGCTCCTGAAAATCGCTGAAGCCGGAAATGCCGCCCGACATCTTTTTTTGACGAAAAACACTGCCGTCGGGGGAGGCGCTTTTGTGCTCCCCGGCGGCAGTGTTTCAAGCCCCGGTTCTTCATCGACGCGGCCGCGCGCGGCATCCGGCCTCGCGCTTTTTTGCTTCGAAGCGGCTGCTTCGTCCGCTTCCGTCTCCCCCATCTCCATGATTTGCTGAAAGCCGCCGTTTTGCGGCGATTTTAAAAGGAGCGCCGGGGATCGACCTTCCTGTTCCGTGTCCCTGTTGAGTTCAACGTGAAAACGACGTTGGCCATGACCGTCGTAGCGGCAAAGCATCACTCCGGCGCAAAACATGACAGGCGCTTCGTAACGGCGGGCGTCCTAAGTGCCGAAGCGCCCCATCCTCCGCCGGCAGGGCTTCGGGAAGGCTCTGGCAACGG
The DNA here is from genome assembly GCA_902489135.1 of uncultured Synergistaceae bacterium. Taxonomy (GTDB): domain Bacteria; phylum Synergistota; class Synergistia; order Synergistales; family Dethiosulfovibrionaceae; genus Pyramidobacter. Next base: position 35,374 of record CABTYW010000006.1, on the reverse strand, counting down.
GCTTCCACGCACCTCCGATGCGCCCATCCTCTCTCAACGGCTCCGTCGGAATTTCGAGGCGATGAAAATGGCCGTCGCCGCCGTTTTCTTCGTCTTTTCTGATCTTTGACGTGCACGGCATCGGCGACGATTTCGGCGGTTGAGTCGATGATGTCCCCCTCTTGGACTTCAGCTTTTGGACACTTGCGAAGGGACGCCGCTGTCAGACACCTCCGCCAGCGTGGCGGAGCTTTTACCTCCCGCGGTCGGCGCGCCGTGCGTTCTTTCAAGGCTGACCGCCCCGTTTTCCGAAGGTCACGCCAACGACGAAGTTCCCCGTTACTTGTGGACGTCGGCCGTGTTCCCGACGGAGAAACGGCCGACGCCCCATTGTGTCGCGACATTGGTTTTTCGCTTTCGGTGCAAAGCGCCTCCGGGCTGTTTCGACGCCCCTTCGGCTGTGCCCCTTGCAAACCTCCGAATTGAGGAATTGATAAAAAGGCTCCGCCCAAGCATGGGACGGAGCCTTTTTTTCGCAGAGCAAGATTAAAAAACGCGCGCCGGTTTGACGGACAACGGGGTGTGCCCTCCGGGCACAAGGGGCGGCACGACGTCTCCGGCGCAAAAAACGCCTGATTTTACCGTTTTTTTCAAAGAGCCGCAGGTGTGCCGGCCTTTTTGGCGGAGCGGGATCGGCGGTGACATCCCCTGCAAAAGCCGCAAAACGAAAATTTGCAAAATCGCTTCACCCTTCGCCGATGGAAACTCCAAAACGCGGGGAGCGCTCCCCCGCTCCGAAAGGGCCCCTGCCGCTTTACCGCATTTTTCCGCGGCGCCCCGTCGGCGTGACAGCCGAGCTCATGGTCTCGCACCCACGGGCGGAGCCGGCCGATACCCCACGTCTCTCAGTCGCTCCACACTCCGCGGCGGATAACGCTCTCGTCGGGCGTTGCATCGTGGGGCTCTTTCTCTTCGGCGGCGTAGCCCATGACGGCGATGCCCAGAACTTCAACGCCATCGGGCATCTTCAGACAGCTGCGCACTGCGCCTTCCTTGGCGGCGCGGCGATAGACGCCGAACCACAGAGATCCCAGTCCCAGGGCGCAGCAGGCGATCTGCATGTTTTCCATGGCCGCGGAGCAGTCTTCCATCCAGGCGGTGCCCAAGGGGTAGTTCCGAAGGTCGGCACAGACGGCTACCGCCCACTGTCCCTGAAGAAAGGGCTCCTTCTGGTCAAGAGCGCCGGCCAGTTTTTTCATCTGAAGTTTATCCAGAACGACAAAGCGGACGGGCCGGGCGTTGCAGGCGCTGGGCGCGGCGCATCCCGCCGCCAGAACCAGCGACAGCGTGGACTGGCAGACCGACTGGTCCGTGAACTTTCTGATACTTCGACGGGAGAGAAGGGTCTTCAAGGTTTCGTTCATTTTCATACCTCCATTGAGAGTTTCATGCCGATACGTTTCATTCTATCATGGCGCCCTCATCCTTCAGCCCGGGGATCACGGATTTCAGCAACTTTCCGCCCCAAAACCGCGCATTGGCGGCCTTCACTCCGTAACGGGACGAGGTAATCTGACGTTCCGGGAGGACATTGGCACAGTGGACGTGATTCAGTCCAAGCGCCAATTCGCAGATGAGGTCACTGGTGAAAATCCGTCCCGCGTTGGCGCGAAGGCACCGCGTCGTCTCGGGATAGCGCGTCCGATAGCCCCGCGAGAGCCAGAGCACCACCGGTATTTCCGCCATGACGGGACGAAAGGCGTCAAAGTTGTGGCCGACGCCCGTCACGTCCTCGCCGTGGTCGGAAAAGTAAAGCATGCTGCTGACGGGAAAACGCGACTCGCGAAGCATTTCGCTGATGCGGCGCAGCAGCGCATCGGTGTAGCTGATGCTGCGGTCGTAGGCATCGATGCGCTCGGCCATTTCGGGAGGAACGTCCTTTTCGCGCTTCACCTCGGGAAGCCAGGGCCATGCGGCGGGAGCACCAAGGCGGTAGCTCCAATGGCTGCCTCGCAGATGGAGAAAGACGACGTAATTTTTGCTGAAATCGGCTGTCGCCAGCACTTGAGCCAAAAGAGGCAGCAGCTCGCCGTCCTGGTGTCCGATTTTCGGGTCCTCCGCGGAAAAATCCTCGAGAAACTCCTGCACGTGAGCGCTCTGTGACTGAGCGCTTACCAAATTGTTGTAGGCGCCGATTTTCTCCTGGTTGCTGAACCAATAGGTTTTCACGCCCGCACCGTCGAGGATTTCCAGCAGAGAAAAGGATTTCATGATCTTTCGAAAGAGCGCGGAATTGTCGTCGTTCCTTCCCATCATCAGCAGCGATGGCGCGTAATTGCTGAACTGGCTCAGCGCCATGGTGACGGCCGGTTCGGTGTGAACCATGCAGGACCAGGCGCGCTCCAACACCACCAGAGAGTTCTGCACTTCCCTGTCGGACGAGCACAGCCACGGCGTCGTGGGGCGCGGATACCCCCAGCGCTGCATGTGGCGCGGGCTGGCCGATTCACCCACCACGATCACGCAGATTTCGCCCTGCTCCCGCTTTATGACCTTGAGGTCGGCAATGCGGCGTTTCGGATCGGCCCTGGCCTCCTTCAAACTTTCCAGCGCCGTCTCATACTGGCGGTAGCCCTTTTGAAAGTCGAAGAAGAGATTGCTGTACGCCGGCGCCCGGCCGCGGGCAAAAATCCCCAGGGCCAAACAAAACGCGGCGGCGCAAATCGGCAGTGACGCGCGGCGGCGCCTGCACCTGCCCATGAGATGTCTCAGCAGCAGCCAGACCGACAGAGCGGCCGCGACTCCCGCCGCCGCCGGGAACAGGCCAAACTGGTCGGTCAGGAAGGATCGGGCTTCCCGAAGGTTGGTGCCGAGGATGGTCATCAAGGTGGTGGACCCCGGCCTTCGACCGAAGCGCAGGACGTAACACAAATAAACCATGTACTGCGCCGCGCCCAAAAAGGACAGTATCATCAGCGCCCGACTCCGCAGGCGTTCTTTGGCCGAGAGCATGGCGGCCGACGCCCAGCCGACGGAGGTCCAGAAAGCGGGAAACAGGCACAGACAGGCAAACTCCCATGGCCCCGAGGCGGCGCGGCAGTAAAGCGCCGGCAGCAGTTCAAGCGTCAGAAAAAAGGCAAACAGTCCGGCACAGCCCCTTCCGCCCCAATAAAAGAACATCCACCACAGAACCGTCAGCAGCGACGTTTCGGCGCACAGATGGAGCATTTTTTCACCGGCCGAGAGGACATAGGTATAAAAGTTGGCCGACAGCCACAGGCGGTACAAAGGCCGTCCCATGAGAGCCGTCATCGCCAGGGACAACAGGACGGCCTTCAGCAGCGACGTCCGAAAAGGCCTTTCGGGCACAGGCACTTTCAAAAATTTCATCCCCATGGCGTTTCTCCTTTCGGGGCGCTCACGACCTTGAGCGGCTCTGGGCGCCTAGTCGTTTCAAGAGATCTCGTCGTTTCTTCCTCAAGAGGCATCTCCACTCAAGCCTCAGTTCTCGAGGAAGACTTCGATGCCGCCTGCAAAAAAGGCGCTGAAAATTCTTGCATAAGGACGCGAAAAAACCGCCGCCTCGGCACAGACCGCAGAAAAAGGCAGAGACGGCGTCCTTTGCCCGTTTTTAACCTGTTTTTAACATGGCACTGACGTTTTATTATACCGTTCTTGGGCGTTCAGTAAAGGTCGCAGGCAAAACGCACCGATGATGGGCGATCAAGGGACCTCATCGGCGGTGGGAGAAAATGCCGCCGCGAGATCGCTGAGTTCACGAAAGGGCCGGCCGTCCCATGAACGGGCGTGAGAGGAGAAGCAAAACATCCGGGGCCCCGTCGGTCAATACGGAAGTGCCGCCGGCGCCCATCGGCGGGTTCGCGGGGAAGTCGCCGCGGCACCCCACAGTCCGGAAAGCGGAGTTTTTCCGCGCCCGCTTTTCGGCCCGAACCTTGGAAGGATGGACTTCTCTCCCCTTTCAATTTTTGTTTTCCCGAAATCGCTCTCTCGACGCCGGCCGCCCAGGCCCCCTTCCGCCTCCCATGGCCGTCGTCCTCCACGATTTTCTCCGCCCTCTGCTTCAACGCCGCTTCTCCCTACAGTGAAAGAATGCTCCCGCCGGATGAAAACAAAAAAATCCGGCGGAAAACTCCGCCGGACTGAAAGATTTTTCTCTCGCTTTAGTAATTCTTGGCGATGATCTCGAAGTAGGACTGAGGATGGGCGCACACGGGGCACATCTCGGGAGCCTTTTTGCCCACCACAATGTGACCGCAGTTTCTGCACTGCCAGATCATCTCGCCGTCGCGGGAAAAGACCAGGCCTTCCTTGACGTTCTCAAGGAGCTTGAGGTAACGGGCTTCGTGCTCTTTTTCAATGGCGCCCACCATCTCGAAGAGCTTGGCGATGCGAGAGAAGCCTTCCTTCTCGGCGGTCTTGGCAAAACCGGCGTACATGTCGGTCCACTCGTAGTTCTCGCCGGCAGCGGCGGCCTTGAGGTTGTCGGCGGTTCCGGAAATTTCGCCGCCGTTGAGCAGCTTGAACCAAATCTTGGCGTGTTCCTTCTCGTTGTTGGCCGTCTCTTCGAAGATGGCAGCGATCTGCTCATAGCCTTCCTTACGGGCCTTGGAAGCGAAGTAGGTGTACTTGTTGCGGGCCTGGGACTCGCCGGCAAAAGCGGTCTGAAGGTTTTTCTCAGTCTGGGTTCCCTTAAGTTCTTTCATTGTAAAACTCCTCCTCTGTATTTAACGAACTGATTTTGAACACCCCTCAGTGTTCATTGTAACTCACTTTACGGTTTTGCGCGCACTTCGTCTTCCGGCGGGGATGCCGGAGCGCTTTCGTCATCCTTTTGGGCCGCTGTGCATCGGGGACACACATAATGAACGGTCAAATCGTAGGCGTAGACTTCGCCGCCGATGCGCCGCCTCAGCTCATCGGTGAGATCGGGCAGCGCCACGTCGGTCACGCCGCCGCACTTGAGACAGACCAGATGATCATGGCGCCGGGGCTGATCATAGCGGTCGGGGGAGCGGTCAAGGGACAGCTTTCTGAGGACCCCCCGGTCCACCAAAGCCTTGAGGTTGTTGTAGACGGTCGCCAAAGAGATCTGCGGCGCCTGCTCTTTCACTCGAAAGAACACCTGCTCCGCCGTGGGATGATCGTGAGAGGAAAGCACCACATCGGCAATGAGCCTTCCGTATTTTGTCATGGGCTCCTCCTTTTTCTATTTCTAGAACAGTTCTAATTCTATATCATTGGATTCAATATGTCAAGGATTTTTTCGCCTTTCCCACCATTTTTTTGATCGAGGCACACCGGCACTGCATTGCAGCTTTCTCAAAATTTTTGCCCCGGAAAGATCGGGAAAAGAGAAATACGGTTTTTGTCCACAGAGAAAAATTATTTAGAATAATTCTAAGTACAGAGCGCCGTGTCTTTTCGCCGATTGTGCCTCCCGGCTCAAAGGAGACAACTGTTTTTTTACGCTGCACCATGAAAAATTGAAAGGGCTCCCGCTCGGCGCAGCAGCACCGACATTCCTGTCAAGCGCCGCTTGGGGAATATGCGGTATCGGAGCCGCTTCGCGGCGGCGTGTTCTCTTGTCCGCGGAGTAATCTCAGTAAACGCGGTTGAACGGCACAACGGTTCTTTGTGCCTTTTGCGTCGGTCGTGGCGCGTCAAAGTGACCGCTGCCTGGCCGTCTCGTTCTTTTCCATGTTCCACGTGGAACATTTTTGTAGTATGATGAAATGTAAGTTCTGCACGTCCAGTATTTTTCGAGGTGAAGCCATGAAAATTGAGACTCTTGCGCCGCTACCGTCACTTTCGGCCAAGACGGAAGAACGCCTGCGCGCCTATGCTGCCGCCATCCTTGCGGCGAACGAAAAAGTGCGTCTCGTGGGGCCGCGGGACATGGAAACTCTCTGGAACGATCACATCCGCGACTGCCTTCACCTGCTGCCGCTGCTGCCCGCCAGCGGCTCCGTCATCGACGTGGGCACCGGCGGCGGTTTGCCGGGCGCCGTGCTGGCCATCTGTCGGCCGGATCTGAAATTTATTCTGCTCGACAGCCTTTCGCGAAAGACCAACGCCCTCGCCGCAATTCTCGGACAACTCAACGTATCCAACGCCGAAACGGTGTGCCTCCGATCGGAGGAGTACGCGGCGCAGCGCCGCGAGAGTTTTGATTTCGCCGCCGTTCGCGCCGTCAGCGATGCCGGCGTCATTGCCGAGTATCTGGCGCCGTTGGTCAAAGTGGGCGGCGCGGCGGTGGCCATGAAAGGCTCCGCCGCAGAGGGCGAATTGGCGCCTCTGACGCAAAAATGGGAAAAACTGGGATTGAGTGAGCCGCGGCTCTACCGCTACGATTTAAACGGCCATGACAGCTATGCGGTGTTCTGGCGCAAATCGGCGCCTTGCCCGCCGCAATTTCCTCGGCGCCCGGGGCGCGCCGAAAAAAAAGGATGGTGGAAATAAGATGAACACGACGACCATCGCCGTCATCAATCAGAAAGGCGGCGTGGGAAAGACGACCACCTGCGTCAATTTGGCGGCCGAACTGGGCGCCATGGGGAAAAAAATTCTTGTGGTGGATTCCGACCCCCAGGGCAACGCCTCCGACGGACTGGGCTACCAGTTCAACGACTCCACGTCGCTTTACGAGGTCATGATGAACCGCGAGGAACCCAAGTGGAGCCTTCACACCACAAGCGCCGCCAACGTCTGGCTCATTGCCGCCAACGAAAAGCTGGCCTCGGCCGAACTTGAGCTGGGACGCACCGCCGATTGGGAATACCGCCTGAAAACCGTCATTGAAAAGCTGAACGGCCAATTTGATGCCGTCATCATCGACTGTCCGCCGTCGCTGGGCGTGCTGACGGTTAATGCCGTGGCCGCCGCCGATCGCATCCTCGTCCCCGTGCAGTGCGAGTATTATGCCCTCAAGGGCCTGGTCATGCTGGCCGGTACGCTGCAAAACATCCGCCTTCAGGGCATCAGCGAGGGCAAAAAAATCGACGGCGTGCTGCTCACCATGTACAGCGCCAACCAAAATCTTACCCGCGAAGTCGAATCTCAAATCCGCCAATACTACGGCGAATACATGTTCAAGACCGTCATTCCGCGCAACGTGGATCTGGCGGCGGCTCCCGGACAGGGCAAAACCATCTACGACTACAAGCGCCGAAGTTCGGGCGGAAAAGCCTATCATCAGCTGGCATTGGAGGTCAAAAAACTATGGCTCTAAAGGAAAACTCGAAAAAATTGCCGCTTATTCCGGAAGGGCGCGGCCTCGGCGCCCTTCTCGCCCGGCAAAAAGTGGGACGCGTGCCCGTGGACAGCGAGATCATTCGACTGGATGAAATCCGCACCAGCCCCGACCAACCCAGAAAAGCCTTCGAGCAGGGCGCGCTGGATCAACTGGTGCAGTCCATAAAAAATCACGGGCTCCTTCAGCCCGTCATCGTCACGCCCTCGGCCGGAAGCGACGGCACCAAATACCGCGTCATCGCCGGAGAGCGCCGTTACCGCGCCTGTCTCAAAGCGGGGCTGACGTCCATTCCGGCGCGAGTCGTGCGCGGCGACGAAAGGACGCTCAGCGAAATCGCCCTGGTGGAAAACCTCCAGCGTTGCGACCTCACGCTGCTTGAAACCGCCTCGGCGCTGAAATCGCTGATGGAAAAATACGGGCTGACCCAAGAACAGCTGGCGGAACGTCTTGGCTGGAGCCGCGCCGCCATCGCCAACAAGACCAGAATTCTTGCGCTGCCCGAGAGCGTTCTCTCTCTCATCGAGCAGGGCAAACTGTCGGAAGGCCACGCAAAACTGCTCCTTTCCATTGACGATGACCGCCGCCTTGTGCAGACGGCAAAAAGCTGCGCCGAAAAAGGCTGGTCCGTCCGCGCTCTGGAGGAACACCTCAAATCGTCGGCGCCGGTGCGCATCTTCAAGCCGTGGCGTCCCGAAGGCGCCGGAAAGCTGGCCAACGAACTGGGAATGAAGATCACCGCCTCGGGCGACGGCCGCACCAATCGCCTGACTCTGTCGGGGCTCAGCCGCTTTCAGGTAGAACGCCTTCTGGAGCTCATGCGCCGTGAAAAAAGCTCCCTGACCGACGGGGAGAAAGACGAAAAATGAAGCTCCCCACGTCACTGAAGGACCTTGTGGTCTTCAGCCGAATTGTCGGCACTGCGCTGCTGGTCTGCGGCTATCTTCTGGCGGGACTTTACGCCGGAAAGTGGTGTACGGCCCGGGGCTATCCCCAGTGGACCCTGCCGCTGTGCCTTCTGGCAGGGCTCATCGCCGCCGCGCTGAGCTGTTGGCATGAAGTCCGAAGCGTTCTGGCCATGATCCGGAACAACCGGGAAGACCGTCGAATTCGAAAATAGAAGTTCCCGAAACACTTTTCTTCCCTTTGAACCGGACGGTTTCCGCGCCGTCAAAGTTTTTTCCCCTTCATAAAAGTTATCCACATTTCGTGCACTTTTCCACACCCTTCAAAGACATACATATCGTCACTTGACAGAATTTTTTTCCCGGCAGAGCTTAAATTTTCCGTTCTTCAAAAACGGGGGCAAAGTTTTTCCTGCTTCAACCGCCGCCGCGGATATCCTCGAAAATGTTATTTTTCAGGGACGCAACAGCCAGATTACACCTTCCGAATAGGTTGATTATCAGTCTTATGCTTTATCCACAGAGCGCCGTACCGCGCCACTCGCGCGTCTTCTCCTTTCTAAAGTCCGCGCTGCATCCGTTCCGGCGTTAAAATGGCAACCGCGTTCCGTTAAAAAATTGTAAAATCACCTGCACCCACAAATTATGCACAATTATTATCCACCGATGTGAATAACTTTTTCGAACGATCTTTTTACCCCCTCAAGAAAAGGAGATTCTCTATGGAAACTCTCATGGCGCCTTGGCGCTATTCCTACATTCAATCGGCGAAGAGCGGCTCGCGGACGTGCATTTTCTGCGACTTTCCAACGGACGGCACCGAAGATCGCGTTCATTTTATCGTCTTTCGGGGAAAACACTGCTTTGTCATCCTCAATGCTTATCCCTACAGTTCCGGCCATCTCATGGTCATTCCCTACCGCCACACCGTCGATCTCAGTTCATTTTCGGCCGATGAAGCCCTTGAATTTCACGGCCTCATCGCCCGTTCGGTTCAGTGCCTGAAAGACGCCTTTCACCCCCAGGGATTTAACATCGGCATCAACATGGGCGCCGCGGCGGGTGCCGGTATCGACACCCATATCCACTGCCACATTGTTCCGCGCTGGAGCGGCGACAGCAATTTCATGGCCGCCGTGGGCAATACCAAGGTTGTCCCCATCTCCCTGGAGGAAACGTGGTCGCGATGCCGGGCGAACTGGCAGTAGGACGGTGCCTGCGTCCCCGTGAAAGCGGCGAGTTTACGCTTAAAGAAAAACGCAGCGAATTTGTGGCGATGCTCTTTCGGGTTGACGACGCCGACGAAGCGCGTGCCGCTCTTGACGGCATACGGCGTCAGCACCGTGGGGCCGCCCATCATTGTCCTGCCTGGAGAATCGGCTTTCCGCAGACGCAGGAATTCTGCTCCGACGATGGCGAGCCCGCCGGCACGGCAGGGCGCCCCATTCTGGGGGAGCTTCGAAAGGCGCAGCTGTGCTGCGCCGAAGTTGTGGTGACGCGCTACTTCGGCGGCGTGAAGCTGGGCGTGCGCGGCCTTATCGACGCCTACGGCGCTGCGGCCGCCGCCGTCATTGAAAAAACATCAACAGAGCTGTGCGCCCCCCTTCGTCCTCTGACGCTTCAGTTCCATTACGGTCATCTCAACGCCTTCCTGAGGCTCATTCGGTGTGCCCAAATCGCCGAAGAGCACATCAAAACCCTCTTCGGCGTCAACGCAACGCTGCAGGTTTTCGCGGCGCCTTCCGCTGAGCGGTTCCTGCGCGGCAAACTCGATGAATACGAAACACGGCGGCTGCTGCTGGAGGAGCCGCTCTGGGGCGAGCCTCGGCTTCTCCCTCTGAAAGGAAGAGAATGAAATCAAAACGGGCCGCTTTCTCTCCTCGGCGCGTCGGGAATTCCCCAACGCCGCCGTGGAGAGAGCGGTCCGTTTTTTTGTATGAAATGCCGTCGCCGACGATAAATTTTGCCCCGTCCGTGAACGCCCCCCTCTCAAGAGTCATGGGGCGCCTTTCAGCGCCGGACTGTTTCCCGTCAGATTTTTCCCAGAACCTTCAGAGAGTCCTCGATAACCGACAGCGCTTCGTCCACCTGCTCTTGGGTGTTGAAATACCCGAGGCTGAGGCGCAGAGCGCCCTGAGGAAAACATCCCAAAGTGCGGTGCCCCCAGGGGCTGCACTGGAGGCCCGGGCGGGCCTCCACTCCGCGGCTGCTCATTTCGGCGGCCAAAACCCCGTTGTCCACGCCTTCAAAGTTGACGGCGCAAACGGCCAGACGTTTTTTGTCCGTCACCTCGGGAAGTCCGTAAAGAGTCATCCCGTCCATTCTCTTCAGCCCCTCCAAGAGACGGCTACAGAGTTTATTTTCATGGGATCTCACCGCATCGACGCCCGTAGACGAGAGCCATTGGAGGGCCGCCGAAAGTCCGGCGATGCCCGGAAGATTTTGCGTGCCCGACTCAAATCGATCGGGCATGGCTTCCGGCTGAGTTTCCACGTGAGAAAAGCTTCCCGTGCCGCCGTCGCACAGCGGCTGGCACTTCCCGGCGAACTCTGGATTCCAGACGATGCCGCCCGTTCCCTGCGGCCCCATCAGGCCCTTATGTCCCGTAAAGCACAGCGCCGCCAGCCCCAGCTCCGCGGCATTGAGCGGGATAAGTCCCGCCGTCTGCGCCGCATCGACCACCAAAGGCACGCCGGCGTCACGGCAGAGCTTCGCCGCACTCCCGAGGTCGATTACCGTGCCGCACACGTTGCTGCAATGGCTCATCACCGCCAGATCAGCGGGTTCCTTTTCCAGAGCGGCCTTCAGATCCTTCATGGAGAGAACTCCGCGGCGGTCGCACTTCAAAATTTCAAGTCGAACGCCCCGGCTTTCAAGACGACGCAGCGGGCGGATTACCGAATTATGCTCCATGGACGTCGTGATCACCCGCATGCCCGGCCTTAAATATCCCTTCAGCACCGTGTTCAGCGACTCCGTCACGCCCGACGTGAAGGTGACGTACAGCGGCGAGCCGTCCTCGTAGCCGCCCAGAAGTTTCGCCACCCGTTCGCGGCACTCAAGAACGGTGCTCATGGTGCCGAGATCGCGCTCCGAGTTGGAGCCTCTTCCGAAATTGGCGCCGCCGCACAGCAGAAAATCGCTCATGGCCTTGGCGACGCAGGGAGGCTTGGGCCATGTCGTCGCCGCATTGTTGAAATAAATGGACACCGTATCGTCCCTCCTTAAAATTTGGAGAATTTATCTCGAAAAGTTCTAAACTGCATAATAAAAAGTTTTTCCTCGTTGAGTCTATTATACATCACTCTCCGGTATATTTTTATCAGAGCGGAAACGATGTCTTTTGTGAATAACTATTGTTTTTCATGGGCTTTTGTGGATAATAAGAGTGAACGTTTTTATGGTACGATGCTTCACAGGCAGGAGTTGTAAACCATGAGCAAAGCAGAAGAAGTATGGAGCATGATCCTGGAAAAGGCGGAGTCCCTCCTCCCCCCTCAGACCGTCGATATCTGGCTCAAGTCCTGCTCTCCCCTTTCAATGGAAGAGGGAAAGCTGATGCTTGACGCCGGAAATTCCTTTGTGGCTCAAAAAGTGGAAGATACCTACCTCCCAACTCTCATCCAGGTGATGAACAGCCTGGGGCTGGGAACTACCATTGAACTGACGGTGCCCCTTCGGGCGGCCTCACCTCATGACGATTCCAGGCCCGCGGAGACCGAAGCCTTTCCGCCCGGTCCCTCTTCCAACGGCCTGAACCGCCAGTATGACTTCGCGTCTTTCGTCGTGGGCAAGTCAAACCGCCTCGCCCACGCGGCCAGTCTCGCCGTGGCGGAACAGCCCGGCACGGGCTACAATCCGCTGTTCATCTGGGGAGGCGTCGGACTGGGCAAAACCCACCTGATGCACGCCATCGGAAACTATGCACAGCAGAAAAAACCCAGCATCAAAGTGCTCTACCTCTCGTCGGAAAAGTTCACCAACGACCTTATTTCATCCATCAGAAACAACCGAACCAACGAATTCCGCGCCAAATACCGCAGTGTGGATATTTTGCTCATCGACGACATTCAGTTTCTCGCCGGCAAGGAGAGCACACAGGATGAATTTTTCCACACCTTCAACGAGCTTCACACGGCAAAAAAACAGATCGTTCTCAGTTCCGACCGGTCACCGAAAGAGCTGAACAACATTGACGAACGCATTGTGAGCCGTTTTGAATGGGGACTGGTCACCGACATTCAGCAGCCCGACTATGAAACGCGAATAGCCATCCTCAAGAAAAAGGCGGAACAGCGGCGCATTCCCATCAATGACGACGTGATCTGCTTCATCGCCGAGAACATTCCCAGCAATATTCGAGAGCTGGAAGGAGCGCTGAACCGCGTCATCGCCAACAGCAGTCTCTCGCAGGAGCCCATCACCATCGAAAACACCCGTGAATGGCTTCGCGACGTCATCGGTGACGGCCGTCACGGCCTGTTAACCTTTCAGACGATTATGGAAGTAATCTCGGCGGAGTTCGGCTTCTCCATCGAAGACATCTGCGGAAAGCGCCGCACCGCCGAAGTGGCCCTGGCACGTCAGGTGGCCATGTATATCTGCCGTATTCGCACCGAATCGAGCCTTCAGCAGATTGCCTGCGACTTCGGAAAGAAGGATCACACCACGGTGCTTCACGCCGTAAAGAAAATTGAAATGCTGCTCAAGGAAGACCCGCGGGTGAAAAAAATTGTGGAGAACCTCGAGAAGAAGCTGTGAAAAAGATGGGTTCTCTTCGAGGATAATTTTGTGGACAACGTGACCGGTTCAGAAGAAATTTTAATTTCTGTGGAATTGTGGATAAATATCCACAGCTCTTCAAATTTTTATCCACATGTGAAACAGGTGTGAATGTACGACTTCAATGCAATTATCCACAAATTTCACAGGCCTATGACGACTGCTACTGATTTTTATATGGAAAAGCAACAGTACAAGCCGCTGAAAGAGAGGTTTTTTTCATGAAACTTGAAATCAATCAAAGCGCGTTTCTGAAATACTGGACTTTGGCCGAAAAAATTACAGGCCCCAAAACCGGCTCCATTCCCACCTTGGCCAGCGTTCTCGTGGAAGCCGATGAAAAGGGCGTCACGCTGAGCGCCACCAACCTTAAAACCACCATTCGCGTATCCGCCGAAGGCGTCACCGTCATTGAGCCGGGGCGGGTCATCCTTCCGGCAAAACTGGTGGGAGAACTGTTCAAGAAAATACCGGTGTCGCCCTTCACCGTCGAAGTGTCCGAAGAAAAGGGCACCATCGTCTCGGGACGTAGCCGGTATCGGTTTACCACGTACATCACCGAGGACTTTCCCGATCTGCCCTACTTGCGCAACGGCGAAGAATTCGCCAAAATCACGGCGGGCGAACTGGACCGCGTGCTGAAAGAGGGAAAGATCGCCGGAGCGCCCAACGACGATTTTCCGCGTTACCTCAGCGGAGCGCTCTTTCAGCTTGACAGCGGAGAACTGCGCGTGGTGTCCACCGACGGTCGCCGGCTCTCGCTGTCCAAGACTCACATCGAAAACGGCGGAGAAGCCTCTCAGAAGCGCGAGATGCTGCTTCCCCTCAAAGCCCTCGGCGATTTTCAGCCCATTTTGTCTTCCTTTGACCCTTCCACGGAGGTGGAAGTGCTTCAGGACGGTTCGGTCACTTTTTTCAACCTTCCGGGAGTTCGTTACACCGTGCGGTGCATTGACTCGCAGTTTCCCAGTTACGAGCGTCTCATCGGAAACGTCAGTTCCACTCAGATGAACATTCGGCGCCAGCCTCTCAACGAAGCTCTCGACCGCATCAACGTGGTTGTCAGTGACGACAGCCGCGTGGTGCGTCTGACTCTCTCCCCGGGAGCTCCCCTGGAACTTTCGGGACGCGCCCCGGAAATCGGCGAAGCTCACGAGACGGTGGACGCCGAGGTCACGGGTGCACCGCTGAAGGTGGCGTTCAACGTCAAGTACCTTTTGGACGGCATTAAAGAGTTCGGCGACGAGATCAGCCTTTCTTTCAACGGCGTTGAAGGCCAAATGGTCATCACCCGTCCCAACGGAACGGATTTTATCTATATGCTCATGCCCATTAAGATGAAAGAAATGGCAGAAGACGGGGCTTCGGATCAATCCGAGGAGAATTGACGGGACCATGCGGATCGCACAGACGCGGTTCCGCAGCTTCCGCAACCTTGAGAATGCGCTGATCCCGTGGGGAAATGGTCTCAATGTGCTGACAGGCGCCAACGGTGCCGGTAAGACCAACGTGCTTGAGGCTCTTCATGTCCTGACGGGATGGGGGACCTTCGGCGGAGCCCGTTTCGCCGACGCGGTGCAGTGGGACGGTCAAAGGGGCTGCGGCCTTGCGGCTCAGCTTTTCGGAGAGCGAAATGCCCTCATCGAGGTGTCCATCCAAAACAGGGCGTCGCTGCGCCTTGACGGGCGCGCCTGCCGCTGGGGAGATCTGCGGGCATGCGTGCAGTCTTTGACGTTTTTGCCCTCCGATATGGCGCTGCTTGAGGGCGCTCCCGCGGTTCGCCGTCGATTTCTCGACACCCTGTGCGCTCTCTATTTTCCCCTGTATGCCTTTAAACTCGCCGAGTATCGAAAGATCACTCAGACGCGCCGTCATCTTTTGACGATCGGCCATTCGCTGAAGGTCACTGAAAACGCCGCGGCCGATCTGGCGTCGTGGATTTGGGAGTGCCGACGCGAGGTGATCGTCTCGCTGGTTTCAAAGCTCGAAACCTGGAAGGATCTTTTGCCGGCCCGCCTCTCCCTGCAGCTTCGCCGCGGCGGATCGTCGGGGATAGACGATCCGCTTCTGGATTTTCGCCGTTCCTGCGAACTGGCCGCCGAAAGGGAACGCGCCGCGAGAACGCCTCTTGTGGGGCCCCATCGCGACGATCTGCTCTTGACCTGCGGCGGCCGCCCGGCGGCGGCTTCTCTGAGCCGCGGGCAGAGGCGAAGGTCGGCTTTGGCTCTGGTTCTGTCGGCCGCATCTTCGGTGGAAGACCGCTACCGTCAGGCGCCGGTGCTTCTCTTCGATGAAGTGACGTCGGAACTCGACGGAGAAGGACGGTCGATTTTAATGTGTTGCCTCGAGCGCAGCGGCTGGCAGGTTTTTGCCGCTACGGCGGAGAACTCGCTTCCCCACGTGCACGCCACGATTTGGCGCCTTGACGGCGGTCGAATTTCAAAAGAGGCGGAGCGTTAGCGCCCCGAGGAATGGCGCTTCAGTTTCAGCGTTACGGCTCTCAAACATGATGGAGGAATTGAAGATGAAAAAATTGGTGCTTGCGCTCCTTTGTCTTGCGGCGCTGGCCGGCGTCACCCTTGCGGCGGAAGGCGCCGCCAAGACAAGCGACGCCATTGACGGCGTGTGGGGCATGAAATTCGGCATTTCCTGCGAAGAAGCCGACAAAATCATGACTGACGACAACGGCGCCGTTTTGCTGTGTCAGTACAGCTACCTTCCCGGGTACAGTGAAGCCTTCTATAAGGCGAACTTTTTCGGTCGGGAAGGCCATGTGCTTTTGAGGTTTTCGCCCAAAGGCCTCTTTTCGGCTCGCTTTGCCTTTGTGCGCACCGAAAGCCTGAAAAGTGAGATGAACGTCGAAGAGGAAGCGCCGAGAAGCTCGGAAAAAAAAGTCATTGACGCCAGAGCCATCGCGTCCTCTTCCCTCGGCGGTGAAAAGAAGAAACCTGCAAGTATGGAGTTGAGCGCTCACTTCAATGAGCTGAAATCCATGCTTTTCAGCAAGTACGGTTCTCCCTCGGAGATCCTGAAGATCGACGGACTGACGGCGGGATACAGCTGGAAATCGGGGGCCTTTTACCGCAGCGGCATCACCCTTTACGAAAATCGCTCACTGTCCCGCAACGATACCGTGCTGACCTACGAGGATCGGTCGCGCCGCTGAAGAACGGGTGGGTTCGGTGCAGATTTTTCCTGAGGACGAATTTGACGTTATCGTAGTCGGCGGGGGACATGCCGGTTGTGAAGCCGCCGCCGCCGCGGCAAAAATGGGAGCGCGTACCCTGATGATCGTTCAGGACGTGAACTGCATGGCCCATATGCCCTGCAACCCGTCCATCGGCGGTCCCGCCAAGGGACATCTTGTGCGGGAAATTTCGGCGCTGGGGGGCCTGCAGGCTCGGGCCGCCGACGCTTCAGCTCTTATGATGCGCTGGCTCAATAC
Source organism: uncultured Synergistaceae bacterium (assembly GCA_902489135.1). Lineage (GTDB taxonomy): Bacteria > Synergistota > Synergistia > Synergistales > Dethiosulfovibrionaceae > Pyramidobacter. Next base: position 18,993 of record CABTYW010000006.1, on the reverse strand, counting down.
TTCAAAGGGCCCGGCAGTGCGTGCTCTTCGCGCTCAGTGTGACTGGCGGGACTACCATCGCTTCTATCTCGATGAGCTGACTCGCCGCCCCAATCTTCGGGTTTTTCAGGATCAGGTGGAATCGCTGTGGTTCGAACATGATGTTCTGAGGGGCGTGAAAACCCGATTTCAACTGACGTTCAGGGCGAAAAAGGTTATTCTGACCACGGGAACTCATTTGAATGGCCGCGTTCACGTGGGATTGGTCAATTATCCTTCCGGGCCCATGGGACAACAGCCCGCCGTGGGGCTCTCCCATTCCATGAGAGAGCTGGGGATTGTCATGCAGCGCCTCAAAACAGGCACAACGCCGCGGCTGTACCGCGACAGCATTGACTGGAAGGACATTCAGCGTCAGGAAGGCGAGAGGGAGCCGGTCTGCTTTGACTTCTGGGGGCAGAAAAAAATTTTTCGCGAAGTCTGGTGCGGCATGACCCGCACGAATTCGGAAACCCATCGGATCATTCGCGACAATCTGGACCGCAGTCCCATCGTTCACGGGGAAATCACCGGAGTGGGGCCGCGTTATTGCCCGTCCATCGAGTCCAAAGTCATGGCTTTTCCCGAGAAAGACAGCCACCCCATATTCCTTGAGCCGGTGGCCCGAGGGAGCGTGGAAATTTACGTCCAGAACTTTTCCACCAGTCTTCCCTACGACGTGCAGATTGCCATGACCCGTACGCTGCCTGGCTGCACCAATGCCGTCATCCTCAAGCCGGGGTATGCCATCGAGTACGACGCCATCGACCCGCAGCAGCTTTCTCCTTCGCTGGAGATGAAGGATTATGCGGGGCTGTACTGCGCCGGTCAGATCAACGGCAGTTCGGGCTACGAGGAAGCGGCCTGTCAGGGACTTTTGGCGGGAATCAACGCGGCGCTGTCCCTCCGGGGTCAAGAGCCGCTGGTTCTGGGACGCCATCAGGCGTATATGGGAGTTCTGGTGGACGACCTGGTCACCAAGGGATCCCACGAACCTTACCGCATGCTGACCAGCCGCTGTGAATATCGCCTTCTTCTTCGCCACGACAATGCCGACAGGCGTTTATCTCCTTTGGGGCGTCGTCTCGGCCTCATCGACGACGACCAGTGGCGCAGCCTGAACGAGCGTTGGGAGCGCGAGGATCGCGAAATAGACGAGCTTGAGCGCCTCCGCATCTCTCCAGAAGCCGCCAATGGAGAACTTCAGGCCCGCGGGCTCAAGACGCTGGATCGGGGCGTCACGGCTTCCGATCTTCTGCGGCGTCCCGAAGTGGATTATGAAACGCTGCGCCGCATCGTCCCTCTGGGACGTCTGGACGGCGAGGAGAAAACTCACGTGGAGATCGCCGTGAAATATCGCGGATACATCCAGCGACAGCAGCGCGACGCCCTGCGCATGGCCCGTCTCGAGGGAATGAAGATTCCGGCGGACTTCAATTACCAAGAACTTTCGGGCATGCTCTCCGAAAGCCGTGAAAAGCTCTCGAAAATTCGTCCCGCCACCCTTGGACAGGCCGGAAGAATTTCAGGCGTGACGCCGACGGATCTGCAGCACCTTGCACTTTATCTTTCGGAGCGCATGCGCCGCGCGGCTCAATAGTTTTCAGACTTCAAAGGACGGAGGCGGAATGAATTGTTCCGCGCCCGCCCTTTTTTCAAGAGGAAGGATGATTTTTTATGGCCCAGCAACGCCGCACCGACAAAGCGGCACGAGCCGTGGGTTCAGTGATCGCGGGCAATCTTCCGCCGGTCTTTCAAATCGCCTGCCGTTTGGCCGACATGGAACGGCGTTGGGGCGACGTGGTGGGACCTCAGCTTGCTTTGCGGACGAAGCCGGTCTCCATTGAACATCGCGTGGTGATCGTCGCCTGCGAAAGTCCGGCGGCGGCCCAAATGATTCAAATGGGCGCCGGCTCGCTGCTTTTTCGCGTCAAAAAGCTGTTCGGCATTGAACTGCCCGGTATCAAAGCGGTGGTTCGGCACATTGAGCGAAGGCGGGCGGCCCCGAAAAAAGGGCGCGGTGAGCTCCGCGTGTCACAGCAGTCCATCGATGAAGCCTACGCCAAGGCATCGCTGATCATCGACGACCGGGAAACCGCCCTTGCCATGGCGCGCATGGAAGCTGCAGCCAAAGCCCGATACGGCAGAGGACGCAAAACGTCAGACCCATCGTCGCGATGAAAAATTTATCCACTTATCCACATCAAAGGCTGTGAATAACCTGTGAATAGTAAGCCTGAAATGCGTCTCTCAAGAAAAATGGCTTTGCTGGGACTTTGTTCGCGCCGGGAAGCCGACGAATACATTGCCCGCGGACTGGTGCGCGTCAACGGTCAAACGGCCGTTCTGGGACAAAAAGTGACTGACGACGATACCGTGACATTGCAGAAAGAGGCGCAGCGCCGGCAGGCCCGACGGGTCACCGTCATTCTCCATAAGCCTTTGGGCTACGTTTCGGGACAGGCCGAAGAGGGCCATCGCCCCGCGCGAGTGCTGATTCGGCCTGAAAATCGCTGGCGCGGCGATTTCTCGCCGCTTCGCTTTGAGCCGGTCATGCTGAAGAATTTAGTGCCTGCCGGACGGCTGGACATCAACTCCACCGGTCTTCTGGTGCTCACCCAGGACGGACGGGTAGCCCGAGCTCTCATCGGAGAAGAGAGCGACGTCGACAAAGAATATATCGTTCGCGTTTCCGGCTCCGTCACGGCCGCAGCACTGGAGTTGCTGCGCTGCGGACTGCAGCTTGACGGTGATTTGCTGCTGCCGGCCCTCGTCAGAGAGATGGAGCCGGGACTGCTGAATTTTACGCTGCGGCAGGGGAAGAAGCGACAAATCCGGCGCATGTGCGCCGCTGTGGGCCTTGAAGTTGTCTCGCTGAAACGCGTACGAGTCGGAAAGGTTCGTCTTGCCTCGCTGCCCTTGGGGCAGTGGAGATTTTTAGGCGAAAGCGAAAAATTTTGAAATTTTTCGGCAGAGAAGACTTTAAAAAGGTGATTAAAGAGTTGACTAAAATTGATCAATAAAAAGTGCTGTGAAGGCTTTTTCCCGGCTTCTTGAATATGCCTTCGGCGGTTTTCCCTGGCACTCTTTGCGCCGGCGCTTTGTGCCGGTCTTGCCGCCGGGCCGCGGCAAAAGGTTCCGCCGCCCTTCAGCCGAAAAAGGACCGACGGAAAAGATCGCGGTCGAAGGGGCGTTTTTCTGCTTTTCCTTTCAAAAAAGGCGTTGACCGCCGGCGCAGGAAGAAATTTTCCCGACGGCATTTTGGCGGCGAAGGTATTATAATAAACTCAGGACTGACAGAAGACAGCGGTGAAACTGCTTAGAAGGAGGCTTTTGTCATGGGCGTACTTCGTGAAGAACTGAAAAGTCATCTCCTCAATTCCGGAGCCGTTCTCGTGGGATTTGGAGCGTTAAATGACGACAGACTGCCCTATCCGGCACTGCCCCGAGTGGTGTCTTGGGCGGTAAAGCTGGAGCCGGAGAGCGACGGCGGTTGGGACTTCGCCCGTGCGTATTTTGGGGCCGATCAAAGAGTTGCTTTTTTGGCGGAGCACGTGAAAGCCATTCTTCGTCGCTATGGATTTAAAGCGGAATCGCTTTCGGAATTGGAGATCAAAGGCGAAAACCCCGACACCGAATTTCCCGATCACAGCGCGGCGGAGGCGGCCGGTTTGGCGGCACGTGACGCGCAGGGCCTGCTGTCCACGGCGCGTTACGGAAGGAACGTTCGCTTCGGTACGGTGTTTACCGATGCCACGTGGAAGAAGAACATGGAAGAATAACACAAACGGCCGCCTCATTTCAAATGAGGCGGCCGTTTTGTGCGCTTTGCTTTGGTGCGCTTTGGAGGCAGGCTTTTGCACTCAATGCGTCCGATCTGAAGAATTTCCCAGCCCATTGAAAGCGTGTGTTCCGTTTTTTCATCGTGGGAGACGGGGAACCTTCTTCACGCCTTCTTTGCACAATGGGCCGTCGCTCTTTCAACCCGACGCAAAAAAAACGACGCCACAGAGGTTCTCCTGGACACGGTACCGCAAAGCAGCAGTCAGAACATCACTTTTCGAGATCTGTTCCAGCGAGAGCTTTTTCCTTTATAAAGAGCGAAGCGTTTCACTGGAGGTTTGAATTCTTTGACGAACCTTTTTAAAGGTCAGTAAAGGTGAATTGTTTAACACGCTTAAAGTAATGATATTTCAGCAAAAAAAGGTTTTACGAGAAGATCTTTCGGAAACCAACCGGTCGAAAAATTTTTTCTCTTTTGTGGACACCTCAGCTCATCATGGTCTCAGGCGAGTGCCTGTTCATGTGAAGGGGCGCCGGCGCCAATCAATGTCGTCGATGCAGTGACATAGTATGGCGTGGCCAAGGGCCTTGTATTGAGGAAAATGACCGGATTCCCCTCCCCTCTTTTTTCTGAGGCTAAACGTCTCGCTCCGTGACGTTAAATCTTGCCCGACAGGAACTTCCTTTTGCCGCGACTTCGGGATAAAACGGGACAGCCTTCTTTGATTGAAGGGAAATTGGGAAGCCGGGTTTTAAGGGCGAAACCGTCGAACTTTTCTTCTTCCGTAGGGAAGTCGGTACGGAAAGATGGAAGGAAACGTTGGGGCTTTGTGGGAGCGTTCAACTTCATCAAAATTCGACAACCTCACTCACGCCGCCTGAGCTGCCGCTGCGCTCATGCTTTTGGGCGAGAAAATTTGTGCCCATTCTGTGAAAGAACTTCAGTGAAAGCGGACAGCGAAAAATCCCCCAGCCGCTTTCACGGACAAAAAACGATAGCGCCGCCACGCGGGCATTGTTTTCGGAGTTTTCAAAGAAGGCAGTGGCGCATCGCCGCCATTTTCCAAAAACGCCGGCATGTTAAAATACACGCTGAATTGCCCTTGAAGCCGGCAAAGGGCGGAAAGATTTTCGGCTCATGCCGCTGCTTTCGCCAACTCAAACAAACAGGCACCGTCGCCGTCAGGACTGGGCACGAAGGGATGCCTTAAAGAATTTTCAGGCACCGCCATCTCCAGAGGAGGAGCCGGTGTAAGGATACGCACGGGGTTCTTCATGTAGTCCCATGCAATGACACATGGCGGTCTTCCGGCGGCAACTTTCGCGGTCATGGGGAAGAGCCTGGGCACAACATATGCCGAGGTCGTGGCAGCGACGCGCCCCATCGACAAAAGAACATGAAAAAATTCTTTTCTTGAGAGCCCCCTCACATCTCAGGCGCGCACTTTTGCCGTGGAAAGCGAGAGGATCGGTGAACTCGATTCAAGCGGCACATGGCCCGCGAGTTTAGCGGTCCTCTTGCGCGGCTTGTTTGTCATCACGCGTTTGTTCGTCGTTCAATTTGAAGAAGTTTTTCGACGTCAAAAGTGGCGGATAAAATCTGTTTCGGTGACAGATCTTTCTTGGAGCAGCCGCAGTCGTCGGCGGACGGCGTAGTTTTGTAAAAACTATTGAGCTTTTGATTTTGACAGGTGAGATTGTCAGTTTAACCGACCGAGTCCGATTGAAGCGGTTTTTGCAAAAATCAAAAAGACTTATTTTGGAATAAAGCGTTAAGCTCCAGGGACATTGCAAGGTGCGGACAGCAAAAGGGCGGATAAATTTTTCATTTATCCGCCCTTTTGGGAGTATTTCTGAGGGTTTATGAAGAAATGTTCCACGTGGAACATTTCTTCAAGGGGCTTTAAAACGCTATGAAACGCCCTTACCAATGTCGGCGTTAAAATGGGGTAATTTTTTACCCTCAGCAAATGTTCCACGTGGAACATTTTAGATGGAAGTCGTTTTCGGGCGTTTTCCGGTTGAAATTTCATAACGAAACCTACGATGGAAGTCGTTTTCGGGCGTTTTCCGGTTGAAATTTCATAACGAAACCTACGGCTGTCAAAGGGTTCCTGGAGGGATTTCCCTTGATCTTTGGGGAGTTTTTTTATCGTATTGTGACGATGTGCAGCTGCGCAGAGGGGGCAATTTTCACCATGAGAGACCGGAAGAGCGGGGTCAGAGGCGTTTTTCCGCATTCCGCCAAAACGGCGGTTTCGACGGGATCGGAAGCATTTTCCAGCGCGCGAAGAGTCAGGGCACACTGAAGGGCTGTCAGCGTGGGATTGTAGGCCGCGCTTTCAAGCAGACTTCCGGCGTAAATTTTTCCCGATCCGCACTGCAAAGCCATGCCGCTTCGTGTGCCCGTATAGGGAGAATAGCTGCGTCGGGCACTTTCGGCGGCGGCTTCTTCCGCAGAATTCGTCTCAATCGGCGCACCGTCCGACAGCAAATTTTTGCCGGATGAGTCCAGAGTGAAGCCCTGAGGCAGATAGTAAGACAATTCTTTGGCCTGTCCGTTAACGAAAATGGTCAACGGAGCTCTCAGTTCCTGCAAAAATTGGCGGCAGTGCCCGCAGGGCGATGACGAGACCGCCACAGCGATAAGCTTTTTTTCTCCGTGACTTCGTGCGTTGACCATGGCCGCCTGCTCGGCGTGGACGGTAAAATTCAGCGGCAGACCGGCAAATTCCTGATTGGCTCCCAGATAAACGGCTCCCGAAGGCGACAGCGCCGCCGCTCCCACGCGAAAGCCGCTGACGGGAACGGCGGCCAGCTGTCGGGCCTCTTCGAGAAAGGCCGAAAGCTTCAGAAGGCGCTCCTCCCGGGGCAGCTCAGGGTCAAGGTATCGCAATGATTTTTGAAAAGAAACGGAATTCACGGGAGGATCTCCCCTTTCTGAGAACTTTCCACGGCGCCCGCTCCGTGATACACTGGGAGGCGAGAGGGTGAGCTGCATGGGCTGGAAGGAACGCGTACAGTCGGTTGAACGGCGCGAGATCTGCGGTTTTTCCGTTATGATCCTTCGGAAGAAGCAGAAAAACATGTACCTTTCGGTGAGTCTCCACGCCACGCCTCGCGTCAGCTGTCCTCTTTCCACGTCGGACCGGGCCATCGATGGATTTGTGACATCTCACGCCCGGTGGCTTGCCATGCACCTTCAGGGGCAAAGCGGCGGGCGCTTTCCGGTCGACGACGGCGCGACACTTCCGCTCTGGGGAAAAACGATGACGCTGAGCGTCCTTCCGGAAGGTCCCTGGGGCGTGACCGTTGCCGGACGGACCCTTCTTCTGCGCGCTCCCCGGCACGGCACCGAAAAAGAACGCCGAGCGCTGATGGAAGTCTTTTTACGATCTCAGCTTCGCGAGGCGCTCATTCCCCTTCTTGCGCAGTGGCAATCCGCGCTGAACGTTCATCCGTTGGGCTGGAGGATCAAAGACATGACGGGGCGATGGGGAAGCTGCAGCGTCAGAACCCATCGTCTGTGCTTCAATTTAAAACTGACGGGCAAAGACCGTCGCTGCCTTGAGTACGTGGTTGTGCATGAGCTGTGCCATCTCATAGTCCCCAACCACTCCGAGGCGTTTTGGAACGGTGTGGCCTCCTGCCTTCCCGATTGGAGAGCGCGCCGAAAGCTCCTGCGCGGCGATCTTTTTCCTGAGAGCCCGTCAGATGAAAACAGCGGAGGTCAGAGTCATCCAGAACAGTGTGGTGACCATGCACAGCAGCGTTGACGACGCCACGAGCATGGCCGCGTAGTCGCCGTCCATGCCGAAGCCTCGGGCGAGAATATAGCAGTTGAAGGCCGGCGATACCGCCGAAGCTACCACGGCGGCGCGCATCAGCAGCGCGTTTTCAATGGGAGAAAGCGTAAAAGCGGCCATAATGAAGGCCGGATGAATGAAGAGCTTCATCAGCATGTCGAGCCAGGCGGCGCGGATGTCCTTCAATAAACCTTCAGGACGAAGGGCCGCTCCGATGACAATGAGCGCCAGACCGTTTGAGCAGTCCCCCAGGACCTTCAGCGTTCTCATCACCCAGGGAGGAATCACCGCCGACGCTCCCGCCGCGCCCAGTGCGATGCCCACAATGCCGCTCAGCAAAATGGGATTTTTAAAAGTCTGAGCGCAGGCGCGGACCATGGATTTTCCGTCAGTTCGGCCGTTGAGGGCCACCTGGGCCAAAAGCAGCGGGACGATATTGGCGTAGGGCGTGCAAACGGCGATATAGAGCACCTGAGCTTCGCTGCCCGCCTCGCCGAGCCAGAGCGTCATAATGGGAAGTCCGATGAAAATAAGATTGGGGCGAATTCCCGTGAGCAGTGAGACGGCGCGGCGCTTCGCATCGCTTTGACCGACTTTCGAAAAGAACCATAAAAAGAGGGTGCAGGCTGCGGTGCCGCCCAGCAGAACGGCGACATAACGCCATCCGCGGAGCATGGACGTGCTGAAGCCCAGTCCGGATCGAAAGAAACTGACGGGCATCAGCAGCGTGAAGAGCATGGCGTTGATATCTTTGAGCCCGGCGTCCGTCAAAATTTTCCGCTTTTTCATCAGCCAGCCCAGGCCGATGACGATGAAAATAACAAGATTGGTCAGAAAACCCTGCATCCTTTCAGCTCCCGTTCTTTCTGAATTTCAAAAAGCGGAGACATTTTCCGGCGGCCGATGAAGCGGCGAGTCAAAAGCCGCCATGAATGGCCGTTGATTGTTCCCATGGGCTGGGGACGGCGAAAAACGCGGCGCAGTTCCCTTCAGGGGGATGCCCTTTGACAACGGCTTACAGCACTGCGTCACCGTCTGTCCCCTGGAAAGAGCTCCCTTGGGGCAAGCCGGGAATGCGTCCCGCAAAATGTGCCAGCGAAAATCTCCGGTGTCCCATAAATCCCGTGACGTCGGGGGATGCCAGCATGGACGACAGAACGGCGTCGTTCACCGATTCGATGACCGCGCGGAAAAAAAGATTGGCGTGGGCGTCGCTGACTGAACGAAGCTGAAGTTCGCCCTTGGCGTCGAAGGGAATGCGCTGCGCCGTCGAAAAGGCGATGGCGATTTCGCCGCTGCCGTTGCCGATGATGGATCCCGTTTTGGTGATGCCCGCAGTGGCTCGTCGGCACAGGCGTTTGAGCTGACGGGAAGTCAGCGGAGCGTCGGTGCCCAGGATGACAATACAGGACCCCTGCTCTTTCAGTTTCTCGGCGCCGATTATTTTCAAAGCGGCCTCTCCCGTGGGTTGACCGCACAGCGTGAAATCCCCCATCTCTCCGAAGTTGCTCAGCACAAGGCAGCCCAGCGCGTAATCCTTCCCGCCGGCGGAGACGACTCTCGATGCCGAACCGATGCCGCCCTTGAACTGATAGCAGCTCATGCCCCGTCCTGCGCCCACGGCTCCAAGTTCAAAGTCCTCCGAGGCGTTTTCCAGAGCCCGAAGCGTCATCTGAGGCGTGACGTTCTGCGCGCGAATGTCGTTGAGAAATCCGTCGTTGCACTCGCACACCACGGGATTGACGGTTCCCGCGCTTTTGCCGATTTGGGGTTCCATGTCAATCATAAATGAAGAAAGGCCGCGCCAGCAGTCGCCCACCGAGAGCGTGTTGGTCAGGACAATGGGCGTTTCGAGCGTTCCCAGCTCGTCGATCTGCACCAGCCCCGCCGTCTTGCCGAAGCCGTTGATCACCTGCGACGCCGCTGTCAGTTTCTCCCGAAAAAGGTTGCCCGGCGCAGGAATGAGCGCCGTGACGCCCGTTTGAGCATCGCCGTCGGCGAGAGTGACGTGACCGATGCGCACGCCCGCCACGTCGGCGATAGTGTTGCGGCGGCCGCAGGGCAGTTTTCCCGTCGGCAGACCGCAGCGCCTTAAAAGGTCGTTGACTCCGTGACGATTTTCCATGTTCGTTTCCTCTCCTGTCAAATCAGAAGGCATTGCACTTCGAGCCTCGCTGCGCCAATGAAGCGCCTCTATAAAAAAAGAGCTTCTCTTCAGCAGGAAAAGAAGCTCACCCGTGGTCAGCTCAGCAGCGCCAGAAGAATGCCGCCGCACACCACCGAACCGATCTGACCGGCCACGTTGGCCGCCGAAGCCTGCATGAGCACGAAGGTTCCCGGATGCTCCGAAGCGATCATCTGCTGTACCGTACGCGAGGCCATGGGAAAGGCCGAAATGCCAGCGGCTCCCACGGCGGGATTGATCTTGTGCCTGGAGAACATGTTAATGGCTTTGGCGCTGAGCACCCCCCCCGCCGTGTCAAGTACGAAGGCGACGAGTCCCATGGCCAGAATCATCAGCGTGTCGGAGCGCAAAAAGCGGTCGCCCGTCATGGTGCAGGAAATGCCCAGTCCCAGCATGATGGTGACGATGTTGGCCAGTTCGTTCTGCGCCGATTCAGACAGGCGGCGCACCACGCCGCTCTCGCGGAGCAGATTGCCGAACATGAGAAAGCCGATGAGCGTCGACGACGAGGGCGCGAAAATTCCCACTGCCACAGTGACGATGATGGGGAAAAGCACGCGGGTTCTTTTACTCACGCGGCGCGCCGCAGAGGCGGGCATGTTGATGGCGCGCTCGCGCTTCGTGGTCAGAAGGCGGATAACCGGCGGCTGAATGACGGGCACCAGCGACATATACGAGTAAGCCGCCACGGAGATGGGGCCCAGCAGGTGCGGCGCAAAGCGCGTGGATACATAAATGGACGTAGGACCGTCGGCGGCGCCGATAATGCCGATGGAAGCCGCCTCTTTGACGCCGAAGCCCAGCAACATGGCCAGCCCCATGGTGAGAAAAATGCCCGCCTGAGCGGTGAGACCGAAGAGGGCGTACACGGGCCGTTCGATCATGGGCGAGAAATCCATCATGGCGCCGATGCCGATGAAAATCAGCAGAGGAAACATCTCGTTGGCGATGCCCGCGTCGAAAAGCACGCTGACGGCACCGGGAATGACCGTGCCGTTTGTCGCCTGCGTCAGCGCCGCCGTCATGGGAATATTCACCAGAAGAGTTCCAAATCCCATGGGAAGCAGCAGCGACGGCTCATATTCCTTGACCACCGCCAGGTAAATCAGAAGGCCGCCCACGCCCATCATGACCATTTGCTGCCAGGTGAGCGCGAGAAAGCCGTTGAAAAGATTTTCCAAAGTAAAGTCTCCTCCCGGAAATCGAAAATCAGCCCTCTTCGGGCAAAAGAGGCTCATCCAGCAGAGCCAGATTGATGTGGCAATAGCCGCAGCTGTTTTTCTTCAAATAGTCCTGATGGTATTCCTCGGCGGCATAAAAATTGACCAAAGGCCGCACTTCAGTCACCACCGGGACGTCCCAATGTTTCTGTTCCTTTGCGAGAAGCTCCTCGGCAAGCCGCCGTTCCCCATCGGTGTTGTAAAAGACGGCCGTGCGGTATTGAGGTCCCACGTCGGGGCCCTGGCGGTTCAGCGCCGTGGGGTCGATGATGCGAAGATAATGGCGCAGCAGCGTTCGAAGCGGCAGAACGTCGGGATCGTACTCCACGCAGCAGGCCTCGGCGAAGCCGGTGGTTCCCGTCTTGACCTGTTCGTAGGTAGGATGGGAAAACGTGCCGTTGGCATAGCCCACCTGAGTACGAATAACGCCCGGCAGGGCGCTCATATAGGCCTGCACGCCCCAAAAGCAGCCGCCGGCAAGGATTATTCTTTTTGGCATTTTTGGCGCCTCCGAAGGGTTGCGATTTTTTCGATGAAAATCGTCAGTTTCGATTATAGGCATCGAACCGGACAAAAGCAATGACGGCGTCGCCGCGTCACCGGCGCGGACAAAGCCGTTTTTCCCCTTTTTCCGAAATATATTATACATGACAGCCCGACGGAGAAGAACTCTTTCGGCGTCGATTTGAACCGATGGGTGATTTTTTTTTCGGGCGGATTGGAGACGCTGAAAAAATTTTGAAGTGCCGGTCATGCGCCGATCCTTCGACGGCCTGCTCAGCCGCGTACAGATGATGTGCAAAAGAGCGAAGCCGTCTCAGAGAAAACTGAGACGGCTTCGGCTAGAGGTTTGGGGCGTGCGACTAGGCCTTCAGTGCCGCGGCGATGAAGGACCTGAAAAGGGGATGGGGTTTGATGGGACGGGACTTGAACTCGGGATGGAACTGAACGCCCACGAACCAGCGGCAGTTGATGTTTTCAAGGATTTCCACCTGCCCGCCCGTGGGGCAAATTCCCGCCACCTTCATGCCCGATGCTTCAAAGCGGTCGCGGTAGGCCTCGTTGAACTCCAGACGGTGACGGTGTCGCTCGCTGATGACGGATGCGCCGTAAATTTCGTCGCGCGATTTGGAGCCCTCCATGAGTTCACAGGGATAGGCGCCCAGCCTCATGGTGCCGCCGCGCACGGTGATTCCTTTTTGGGCTTCCATCAGGTGGATAACGGGATTGGGCGTATCGGGATTGAACTCAAAGCTATCGGCGTCGCTGATGCCCAGCACGCTGCGGGCAAACTCCATGGCTGCCACCTGCATGCCGAGGCAGATGCCGAAGTAGGGGACATTTTGCTCGCGGGCATATTTTGCCGCCAGCACCAGGCCGGGAATGCCCCGCGCGCCGAATCCGCCGGGAACGATGATGCCGTCGGCAAAGCTCAGCGCCGATTGAACGTTCTCTTCAGTCAGGCTCTCGGAGTCCACGGGGACGATCTTCACCTTCGCCCCGTTGGCAACGGCGGCATGGATCAGCGCCTCGTTGACGCTCAAGTAGGCGTCCTTGTTCTCGGTGTACTTGCCCACCAGAGCGATGCTCACCGACTTGGAGGCCGTGTCGTGTTTGTGGAGGTATTCTTCCCATTCTCTGAGGTCGGGTTCCGTTTCGGTCATGCCCAGACAGCGCATGACCAGACGGTCGAATTTTTGGGCGTGAAGCACTTCGGGGACGCGGTAAATGGTGTCGGCATCCTGCTCTTCAATGACATTTTCGGGCGGCACGGAACAGAACAGGCCGATTTTTTCCTTGATCTCTTCGCTGACGGCCATGGGAGTTCGGCACACGATGATGTCGGGCTGAATGCCGATGCGGCGAAGTTCGTTGACGCTGTGCTGAGTGGGCTTGGTTTTCAGCTCGCCCGAGGCGTTGATGTAGGGAAGGAGCGTGACGTGGCAGTAGACGACGTTGCCTTTGCCCACCACGTTGGGCATCTGGCGGATGGCTTCGAGGAAGGGCTGGCCTTCAATGTCGCCCACAGTGCCGCCGATTTCGGAGATGAGCACGTCGCAGGCCGAACCGATGTTGGTGATGCGGCGCAGAATTTCGCCGGTGATGTGAGGAATGACCTGGACGGTGTGGCCGTCGTAGTCGCCGCGCCGTTCCTGGGTGATGACGGACTGATAGATTTTTCCCGAGGTGCAGCTGTTGTTTCCCGTCAGCGATTCGTCGATAAAGCGCTCATAATGTCCTAAATCGAGGTCGGTCTCGGCGCCGTCGTCGGTGACAAAAACTTCGCCGTGCTGATAGGGGCTCATGGTGCCGGCGTCAACGTTCAGGTACGGGTCCATTTTCAGGATGCTCACCTTCAGACCGCGCTGTTTCAGCAGCACTCCCAGAGACGCCGCGGTGATGCCCTTGCCCAGGGAAGAAACGACGCCGCCTGTGACAAATACGTACTTAGCCATGATCTCTCTCTCCTTATAAATGACGTGCGGCTCACAGAGAAGCCCGCTTTTTTGTCAAAACAAAAAAGCTCCCGCCGTAACGGGAGCAAAGCGGCGTTATACGACGCCGAGAATGGCCCGCAGCGCGTCGGCGGCGCTGGAAAAATGGGGCGTGTCGGTGTTTTTTGCCGTGCCGATGACAATGAAATCGCCTTTGCCGTATTTTTCCATAAAGCTGCACTCGGCAGAAGCGTTTCCGCCGATACAGAGCGGCCATGAGGCACCGCCGGCGCGGCAGAGGGAGTCGATGGCCGACGGCGAACTCTGCCCGAAGAGGGCACGGTTCATAGGGAAGTCTTCCCACCCCAGAGTGGTCAGCGCTGCAGTTAAACCGCTCTGCGAGCGGGTGGTGAAAATGCCCACGGGCAGCGAAAGCTGATCCCAGCGGCGCGTGAAAAGCGGCTTTTCCAGGGTGCTGAATCCGCCGCCCACCTTGATGCCTTCGTCGTTGAACTTGGCCGGCGCCGTATAGATCTGCCAGTAAAGGTCATTGACGGCGGCGCGGTCCATGACGGCGCGAGAGGAGAAAAAAGCGGCTCCGGCCGGCTCCGACGCCGTTTTCAGCGCTCTCTCCCATGTCGAGAGTGAAGGCAGAGCCTCGGCGAGATCGCTTTTTCCGGAAGCGGCCGACAGCGCCAAAAGGCCCCAAATCACGTCCCCGGGAGAGAGAAACGACGAAGAGCTCAGCGCCGGTGTGATGTAGTGCGTCAGATCGGGCGACAGTCCCTCGCCGAGCTTCAGTTTTTCGCTCCAGCAGAGAGACAGGCACGAAGCGACGGCAGCCGATAGAGCCTGACTTTCGTCAATAAGGACGCCGTCTACGCCGAAAACGATACAATCTGCACGGCTTGGACTCAGCAGCATCTGTGACCCACCCTTTCACCTTCAAAACAAGTCTGTTTCTGCGTTTTTCGGTTTTTTCGAGGCCGAAGAACCTCGGTACCCGGTTATCTTACCACATTCACAGGCGTCTGTGGGAGAGAAAAGTCGGAAACTTTTCCGCGCCGCCGGACCTCGGCGCACAAGGGCGCAAGGCGTCAAAGGCCATGTCCGGCGCGTTGAATTTTCGTCGTCGCCTCCGGCGACTGCGATTTTTTTCAAAAGCGACATTCCCTGAAAAGACGCGCGGTGCAGGCTTTAAATGACCAAAGCTCATTGAAAAAAACAGGCCCGCACGCAGCGGGCCTGCCGTTTTTCATCTCGTGACGCGCGTCGACTTTCGTGACGGCGGTCTAGTGAATGTCCAGATATTTTTGGGGAATTTCGATTTCCGTCATGTGCTGCGGACCGACGCCCAGCATGTAGGTGTCCTGAAGGATCAGGACGTGGTTTTTGGACTCCACCTTGGTGTTGGCATCGGCGTAGAAACGCCCCTTCCACGAGGATTTGGGCGATTCGACGTCGAAGAAGTGGATGACCTTGGGAATTTCGAAATAACGGCGGAATTTCTGGTGGGCAATGCCCTGATTGATGCAGTCGATGGCGAATTCGCCCAGCGCCTTTGAGGTGGTGAAGCCCAGCGAGTAGGCCCATACTCCCATGCGTCCGCCGGCGCCGCGGGAAACCACGGTGTCTTCGACGCGCTTCAAAATGGCCGGGAAGTTGCCGCTCACGTCGGCCAGATCAAGTCCCAGAGCGCCGGGATAGCCCATGAGGGGCGAGGGCAGGTCGGCTTCGATGAAGTAGCCTCCGCGCTCCACAATGCACTTCAGCATGGGCTCGGTCTGAGCGTCGTTGGTGCAGAAGAAGGCGGTGTCCTTGCCGTACTTCTCGATCCATGCGGGCATTTTTTCCAGGATGAACTGCTGCGCTCCCGCGACGCCCACGTCGCTGGTGGGATCGGGAGCAGTCTCGAAGTGGAAGCCCAGCCCCAGGTCTTTGCAGGTCTGCTCCATGATCAGGCGGCGGCGGGAAAGGAGCTCATAGCTCATGTGGCGCGGGAAGGAGATGTGGACGAAGTTTTTGCATCCCAGACGCTTGGCCAGAACGATGTTGAGATAGCCGCGGGACAAATTGTCGTTGCCCACCACCAGGTCGGCGATACTGTCGATGACCACGGGATCCTCATGGGCTTCGCCGGCGAAGAGCAGAATGTCGGGGCGTTTCTGGCGGATGCGGCGGAAGGCCTCGGTGGTGCCGGGAATGGCCTGATTGACGATGACGGCCTTCATGAGGGGATCGTCGGCGAAGGACGCGATCTGGGAGATGGTGGTTTCCTGCTCGGTCATAAAGTTGTCGGGGTAGGTGACGTGCTTGACCATGCCGCCGTCGGTTACGTCGCCGTACTTTGCGATCAGCGCCTCGGCGCCGCGCAGATCGTCTTCCGACTGAGAGACCGTTCCCGTGCAGATGCCGATGTGGAACTTCGCGGGCTTTGCAAAGGCGATCCCCGCCGCCGTCACTGTGCAAAAGAGCAGTGCTGCTGTCAGAAACTTTCTCATGGTTTTTGCCTCCTTATGGCGGATTGAAATTTCAGAAATGATAAGTTTTTGTCATTGTGATCCCTATTGTAATAAATCTTAAATAAGAGGTCAAGCCGTCAGAGCGTATTTCAAGGCGCCAAAACGACGATGTGGCGGTAAAAGCACGATTTTTTGCCGGAGTCGCGCGTTCACTTTCAAGGCATAAAAAACAGCCCGGGACTTTTGGGTCTCCGGGCTGTGAGTCTTCTCTTTTTTAATCGTCGGCGACGTTGTCGCAGCTTTCGCGGAGCTTGCGACGCAGCACTTTGCCGAGGGCATTGCGGGGAAAATCCGAGACAATCTGCACGTGGCGGGGCACTTTATAGTGGGGCAGACGTTCGCGGCACCAGTTCACCAGTTCTGAGGGCGAAACGGCCTGTCCTTCTCTGGGAATGACGAAAGCGCGGACCATTTGTCCCGTGACGCTGCGCGAGATGCCCACCACCGCCGATTCCTTGACGCCGGGATGGGCGTTGAGCACCGACTCCACTTCCTGGGGATAAACGTTGAATCCGCCCACGATGATGAGATCGCTGACGCGTTCGAGGATAAAGACGTTACGGCCTTCGTCGATGCGCACCATATCTCCCGTGTTGAACCAGCCGTCCTTGAATTTCTCGGCGGTGATTTCCGGAGCGTTGAAATAGTTCTGCGCCACGTTGGGACCCTTGACCCACAGGACGCCTTCGTCGCCTGACAGCGGGTTGCCGTCCAGGTCCTTGAGCTGGTATTGGATCTGATCCAGCAAGGGTCCCACTGAGCCCTCGGGCGAGCCGTCGGCGGTCTGCGCGGCTAAAATGGGCGAGCATTCCGTCAGGCCGTAGCCTTCGATGACTTTGCCGTTGAAGAGCTGTTCCGCGCGCGCTCTCAGTGCGGGTTTGAGATAGTCGCCGCCTGAAACCACGTACTTGACGCCCTTGGGCTTCCAGCCGAAACGCGCCGCCGCTCCGCACAGAAAGTAGAGCAACGTGGGAACGGTGACGAGCAGCGACGCGCCGCTTTCGTCGATGGCTCTCATGGTGCCCTCCACGGGCATGAAGCTGGAACGGATAACCTGCGGAATTCCAACGAAGAGGGGGCACATTCCCGCCACGATGCAGCCCAGAGTGTGAAAATTGGGCAGGACGTTGAGCATTCTGAGCTCTTTGATGTCAGGGAGAACCTGGCGCAGCACCTGCGAGGTGCACGAAAGAATGTTGCGGTGCGTGATGGGAACTCCCTTGGGCGTGCCGGTGGTGCCCGAAGTGTAGAAGATCATGGCGAGATCTTCGCCGGATTTTACTGAAGGACGGGCCGTGAAGGCGGGCAACGCCCCCTTCTCTTCCACGAAGACGGTGGGGATGGGAAGCTTGAGAAAATTGGACATGTGGCTCTTCAGCGCGGGAGCGGCGGCGATGAAGGAAGGCATGGAATGTCGGATTTGCGCCGCCAGCGCCTGCGGTCCGGCCAGGGCGTTGAGCGTTGCCACCGAACCGCGAAGCTTCCAGACCGCCATGCAGAGCGCCAGAAAAGAAGGGCTGTTGGCCAGCATGGTCACTATTCGGTCGCCGGCGGAAAAGCCGGCTTCCTTCAGTCGTTTTACGTTTTCGTCCACCAGCCTGAAAATTCGTCCGGCAGTCCACCATTCGCCTTCAAACCATGCCATGGGCTGCGCGGCGGTCCATGACCCGGCGATGAGGTCCTCCAGTCTCAGGTTCTCTTCCATTGTCATACCAAGTCTTCCCCCAATACGTTTCATGTCGGTTAAAGAAAAACGGCCGGAGCGTCTGAAAACGTTCATCCCCGGAATAAAAAACTTACGTTTTCGCTCACGGCGGTATCCTGTAATAGTGTACCATATGGAGGTGCATCCGGAACAGGATTTATGGAAAAAATTCCTTAAAATGTGATAGTATTAACCGTAATCTTTAAAATTACGCACGGGAGGTCGAAGAAAAATGTCCGCGCCATGGGTATACATTAAAGATCTTAAAGAACACGCAGGCGAAAACGTCTGCGTAAAGGGCTGGATGTACAACAAGCGAAGTTCGGGCAAAATTCATTTCCTGCAAATTCGCGACGGAACGGGCTTCGTTCAGGCCGTGATGGTGAAAGGCGAAGTTTCCGACGAACAGTTCGCCGAGGCGAAGGGCCTGTGGCTTGAGGCCAGTCTTGAAGTGACGGGCTCGGTGCGCGTCGACGAGCGCGCCCCGTCGGGCGTCGAGCTGACGGTGACTGAACTTCGCATTGTTCAAAATCCCACCGAAGAATATCCCATCGGCAAGAAGGATCACGGCATCGATTTTCTCCTGGATCACCGTCACCTGTGGCTGAGATCCGGTCGTCAGTTCGCGCTGATGCACGTTCGCGACGAGATCATCTGGTGCTGGCGCAAGTTTTTCCACGACAGAGGATTTGTGTTGCTGGACAGTCCCATTCTGACGGGATCCAACGGAGAGGGCGTTGACGGCCTGTTCTCTCTGGATTACTTCGATCAGACGGCCTATCTGGCTCAGACGGGACAGCTTTATGCCGAAGCGGGATCTATGGCCTTCGGCAGAGTCTACTGCTTCGGCCCCACCTTCCGTGCCGAAAAATCCAAAACGCGCCGCCATCTGACGGAGTTCTGGATGCTTGAGCCCGAAATGGCCTTTTACGACAACAAAATGAATATGCAGCTCCAGGAAGAACTGGTGTCCGCCACGGTGAAACACGTGCTGGAGCATTGTGCCGCGGAGCTCAAGACGCTGGAGCGCGATCGGGCGCCGTTGGAAAAAGTCATTGCCGGCCCCTTCTATCACCTCAACTATCGCGACGCCGTAAAGCAGCTCAACGAGCTGGGCAGCGACATTAAATTCGGCGACGACCTGGGCGGCGATGACGAGACCATCCTTACGCAGCAGTACGACCGTCCCGTCTTCGTCGAGAATTACCCCCGAGACGTCAAAGCCTTCTACATGAAGGCCAATCCCGAGGACGGCGGCGAAACAGTCATCTGTTCCGATCTGCTGGCTCCCGAAGGCTACGGCGAAATCATCGGCGGTT